>CBFIIP010000095.1:0-15030 GCA_965662705.1 Flavobacteriaceae bacterium | reverse complement strand
ACAAGCTTTGGGTTGCAATGCTGTTGGCCTTTCCGGAGCTGATGGCAATGCCATTCAAGCAACGAAAAGATCTGTAAATACGATTGATTACGGTTTTGTAGGAGATGTCAAAGGAGTCAATAGCGAATTCTTTAAAATGTTGTTGGACGGAGGATATACGCCTGTTTGCTGTGCCATTACACACGACCAAAATGGTCAATTGCTCAACACCAATGCCGACACCATTGCATCCACCCTATCGCAGGCACTTTCAGATCATTTTGAAGTGTCTTTATGGTATTGTTTTGAAAAGCAAGGGGTATTAGAAAATATAGATGACGACAATAGTGTAATTTCCACCATTACTCCTCAAAAATATCAAAGTCTCAAAGCGGCTCAGGTCATTCACTCCGGAATGATCCCCAAAATTGACAACTGTTTTGATGCCTTGGAAAATGGATTGAGTCAAGTTAAAATTGGTGCTCCTGAGATGATAGCAGGAAATACACTACACACTACTTTAATATTAGAGGATGAATGAGCTAACGACAGCAGCGATTGATTTATTAAGGGATTTGATTGCTACTCCCTCTTTTTCTCAAGAAGAGGACAAAACAGCAGACAGAATCGGCCAATGGTTTGACCATTACAAGATTCCCTACCACAGAGTGGGGAACAATATATGGGCGCAAAACAAAGCTTTTGATTCCCGTAAACCTACCCTTTTACTGAACTCTCATCACGATACAGTACAGCCCAATGCAGCCTATACCAATGATCCCTTTGAACCCAAAACCGAAGAGGGAAAACTCTATGGATTGGGCAGTAACGATGCGGGAGGTGCCTTGGTTTCTCTGATTGCCTTGTTTACTCATTACTATGCCACAGAAAATCCAAAGTATAATTTGGTAATGGCAGCGAGTGCAGAGGAGGAAATTGCAGGGGAAGACAGCCTAAGAGGACTCTTGTCTGAACTTCCTAAAATTGATGTGGCCATAGTGGGTGAACCTACAGAAATGCATTTGGCGGTAGCCGAAAAAGGATTACTCGTTTTTGATGCAGTCATCAAAGGAACACCCGGTCATGCTGCTCACCCCAATGATGACAATCCCATCATGAAACTGCCCAAAGTCTTGGAGTGGTTTCAAAACTTTTCTCTGGAAAAGAAATCTGACTTTTTGGGGGATGTCAAAATCACGGTCACACAAGTGAGTGCCGGAACAGAACATAATGTAGTACCTGCCAGTGTGCATTTGGTAGTAGATGTAAGGGTAAACGACCAATACAGCAATGAGGAATTGGCGAAAATCCTCACCGAAGCCGCCCCCTGTGAGATGACACCCAGGTCTTTGCACCTCAATTCCTCATCCATAGGAATGGATCACGAATTGGTTCAGGCTGGGATTGCCCTGGGGAGAAAAACCTATGGTTCCCCTACCCTATCGGATCAGGCAGCATTGGAATGTCCCTCGCTAAAATTAGGCCCCGGACTCTCAACAAGATCTCATTCGGCCAATGAGTATATCTTTGTCCATGAGATTGAAGAAGCGATAAAAATTTATATTGAATTGGCAGGAAAAATACTTTAATCATGAAGCTCTGGCAAAAAAACCAAGCCCCAAACGAAAAAATAGACCATTTTACGGTGGGTAAAGATCGAATGTATGACCTCCACTTGGCCGCCTATGACTGCCAAGCCTCCATTGCCCATGCCCAGATGTTGGGACAAATTGGAGTATTGGCCACTGAGGAAGCCGATCAACTTGTTAAAGTCCTAACGGATTTAAAATCCGATGCCGAAAACGGGAATTTTGTTATCGAAACTGAGTTTGAGGACATGCATTCCAAAATCGAATATGTGCTGATCCAAAAACTCGGGGATTTGGGTAAAAAAATACATACCGCCAGATCAAGAAATGATCAGGTTTTGGTCGCATTGCATTTGTACCTCAAGTCAGAGATTGAAACAATTAAGGAACTGACCCACAGTTTTTTTAAGTTGTTGATGGATTTGGCCGATCAACACAAGGACCATTATTTGCCCGGCTATACCCATTTTCAGGTGGCCATGCCATCTTCTTTCGGTTTGTGGTTTTCCGCTTATGCCGAAAGTTTGATTGATGATGTGACACTCCTTAACGCAGCTCACAAAATTGTAGATCAAAATCCATTGGGCAGTGCCGCAGGCTTTGGCAGTTCTTTTCCGATTGATAGGAAAGCCACCACCGAAAGTTTGGGTTTTGCCGACCTAAAATACAATGTGATTGCCGCTCAAATGAGCAGAGGCAAAGCTGAAAAAACCACAGCTTCTGCCATGGCGGCTTTGGCCGCTACCCTCTCCAAAATGGCAATGGACATCTGTCTCTATATGGGGCAAGAACACAATTTTATCAGTTTCCCAGAGGAGTTGACCACTGGTTCCAGTATCATGCCACACAAAAAAAACCCGGATGTATTTGAACTCATACGAGGCAAATGCAATCTCCTTCAGGGACTGCCCAATCAGTTGTCATTACTGATGGTCAATCTGCCTTCTGGTTACCATCGAGAAATGCAACTCGCCAAAGGCCCCATCATTGAAGCAATCAATGAGCTAAAAGCGTGCTTGGATCTTTTTACGTTCAGCTTGAAGGAAATACAAGTCAGAGAAAATATTTTGGATGACCCTAAATATCAGTATGTTTTCAGTGTGGATACCTTAAACGAATGGGTCAAAGAAGGCATGCCTTTTAGAGATGCTTATAAAAAGATGGGGGAAGCCATTGCCAATGGCGACTACCAAGCCTCCAAAAAACTCTACCATACCCATTTGGGAAGTTTGGGGAACCTAGCATTGGAATCCATTCAATCAAAAATGGAAAAAGCTTTTAAGCATTAATACTTTTAAATGTGAAGGGGTCGATTTTCTGAGGCCGCCAATGCTGCTTCTTTAACCGCTTCAGCATAGGTGGGATGTGAATGACTCATACGGGCGATGTCCTCGGCAGAGGCGCGGAATTCCATCGCTACCACCGCTTCAGCAATCAGGTCGGCCACACGGGCACCGATCATATGAACCCCAAGCACCTCATCGGTTTGGGCATCGGCCAAAATTTTGATAAAACCATCGGTATCTCCACTGGCACGAGAACGCCCCAAGGCGCGCATGGGAAACTGCCCACTTTTATAATTCACCCCAGCGGCTTTAAGTTCTTCCTCCGTTTTTCCCACCGCTGCCACCTCAGGCCAAGTATAGATCACATTGGGAATCAGGTTATAGTCAATGTGGGGTTGTTGACCCGCTAATATTTCAGCGACCATTACCCCTTCTTCCTCGGCTTTATGGGCCAGCATCGCTCCTCGAACCACATCGCCAATAGCATAAATATTTGGAACCGTAGTTTGCAGATGGTCATTCACTTCAATCTGACCGCGATCGGTAAGCTTTACACCAGCCACATCTGCATTTAATCCATCGGTATAAGGTTTTCTTCCTACAGAAACCAAGCAGTAATCTCCTTCAAATTGAACTTCTTCCCCTTTTTTATCCAGGGCAGTTACGGTAATCGTATCTCCCTTACGCTCCACCTTGTTGACTTGGTGCGATAAATAGAATTTTATTTTTTGCTTTTTCATCACCTTGGTCAATTCACGAGAAAGGGCGCTGTCCATGACTGGGGTGATGCGGTCGGCATACTCAATGACAGAAACCTCTGCACCCAGTCTTTTGTAAACCTGACCCAGTTCCAATCCAATAACGCCTCCCCCAATGATGACCATATGTTTGGGAATTTCCTTTAACTCCAAGGCCTCGGTTGAGGTGATAATACGTTCCTTATCGATATTGATAAAGGGCAAACTGGCGGGTTTGGAACCGGTGGCGATGATGATATTTTTGGCAGTGATGTCCTCAGGCTTATCCCCTGCTACATGAATCGTGGTGGCATCTTTAAATGATCCCAAGCCATTGAATACGCTTACCTTGTTCTTCTCCATCAAAAAATCAATCCCTTTGGTAGTTTGCTCCACCACAGCGGCTTTTCGGGCAATCATTTTTTCTAAGTTGACCTTTACCTCACCTGGAATTTCGATACCGTGTTCTTCAAAATGATTTACTGCATCCTCATAGTGATGGGAAGAGTCCAATAAGGATTTGGAGGGAATACAGCCTACATTAAGACAAGTTCCTCCCAAGGTATTGTATTTTTCTATTAAGGCGGTTTTCAACCCCAACTGGGCACAACGAATGGCGGCTACATAGCCTCCCGGGCCCGATCCGATAACGGCAACATCAAATGACTGCATGGTTTAATTTTCGATTTATCACCAAAAATACAAATGTTTAACATCTTAAAATAGCTTTTTTTTGGGGATTAGTTCCTCTAAAAATTGTAAATTAAGAATCCAAACCTTACTTGTCTCAATTTATGTCTGTGTTTCTTCATTTTAATAAAGGCTCCCCTTTTTTATTGTACTAAAGTTTCTAATCAATTATTTTAAAACAAATTTAATACCCCAAATCTTACGAAAAAATTAATATTATTACCCCTGCTTTCTTTATTCGTGTTTTCAAATTTAAATGCTCAAAACTATCTACTAGAAAAGGATCAATCAGGAATTATAATTCAAGGATCATATTCAGATAGTGAGGGAAATGCATTGTTTGGCATTATACCAAGTCTAAATATTAATGGTATATTCTCTGTTGGTGTAGGCCTTCAAAGATTTAATTCTACTGATATTAGCGGTTATAAAACTACTCCATATGTAAGTTGTTTATTTTTAAAAAAGACAAACAATACTGGTATAACTAATTTAGGTTTGGGTGCATATTATACTTTTGAAAATGATGATAAGGACATTATAAATGCATATGCTTGGGCTTTTGGTCCAGAGTTTTCTTATCAATTTATTTTTGAAAATAATTTTAAGATTGGATTAAGAACAGTAATAAATATTGGTTCATTAGAAACTGAAAGAGATTACATGAATTTTAAAAGAGGGTTTCTGAGCTCTGGTCTATCAACAAATTTTGTTCACAAAAATTTTTTTTTAGAAGTTTCATATGGAATTACAAGATTGCATGGTAAACATGGGGATTATACATCATCTATAAGTTTTTCTTTAGGATACATGTTCAAATGAATTTAATATATTTTTTATGAGATTATTATTTCATTTTTTTAACTTGTTGCATTAAGTCAATTTTATTGAAAACCCAAAGACTGTCTTTATCAGCAGCTTTACTTCCCATCATTATATTGGTCTTGTTATTGACCTATAATGTTACCGTTTTTGGAGATGATGCCCTCGGTGGTTCCAATCAGTTTATTCTTTTGTTGGGTGGTGCAGTTGCTGGCTTGGTAGGGATCAGAAATCAAGTCTCCTATGTACAAATGTTGCAAAAGGTGGGGGAAAACCTACAATCGGTTACTGGGCCTATTTTGATTTTACTTTTGGTAGGGGCATTGGCAGGGACATGGCTATTGAGCGGTATCATTCCCGCCATGATCGATTATGGATTACAAATCGCCAACCCTCGCTTTTTTCTACCTACTTGTGTATTGATCTCGGCCCTGGTATCTCTTGCAACGGGGAGCAGTTGGTCAACATCTGCTACGATCGGGATTGCCTTGATCGGTATTGGCAAAGCCTTGGGTTTGCCCGTGGGTATGGTTGCTGGGGCAGTGATCTCGGGGGCTTATTTTGGAGACAAACTTTCTCCCCTTAGCGATACCACCAATTTGGCATCGGCCATGTCGGGCGGTGAACTCTTTTCACACATTCGTTATATGCTCTATACCACCCTGCCCAGCATTGGTATTACTTTGGTGGTGTTTGTTTTTTTGGGGTTGGGATTTTCCACCTACGGGACTGTAGATACTTCATTATTGAGTGAATCCATTCGAGAAAGGTTCAACATCAGCCCGTGGTTATTTTTGGTGCCTTTGTCTGTCATACTGATGATTTTCAAAAAAACACCGCCCCTATTGGCACTGTTTGTAGGCACCCTTTTGGGTGGTGTTTTTGCATTGATTTTTCAACCCCAACTGTTGTTAGAACTGGCGGGAAGAGATGTGTTGGACTTTAGCGCCATTTACCAAACCATACTGAATGCCATTACGGTCGATACCCAAATCGAAACCAGTGATCCCCTTTTGAATGAATTATTTTCTTCTGGAGGAATGCAAGGGATGTTGGGAACGGTTTGGTTGATTATTTGTGCCATGGTTTTTGGTGGAGTGATGGATGCCATAGGTGCCTTGCAAGCCATCAGTAATGCTTTTTTAAAATGGGCTCAAACTACTTTTCAACTCATTGCCGGCACCGCAGCATCGAGTCTGACAGTGAACCTTACCGCCTCCGACCAATACTTGGCCATAGTGGTACCGGGAAAAATGTTTGCCCAAGCCTATCGAAACCGGAAGTTGGCTCCCGAAAATTTGAGTCGTACCTTAGAGGATGCGGGAACGGTAACCTCCGTCTTGGTTCCTTGGAATACCTGTGGGGCCTATCAATCGGGTGTATTGGGTGTGGGTGTGGCAGAATATTTTATCTATGCCATCTTTAATTGGATCAGTCCACTGATGACGCTAATCTATGCCTATTTTAAAATTAAAATCAAAAAATTAAAGGTTGATTAAAATCATTTTTCAAGAGATCAGAATTTCTTATAATCGCAAAGAAATTTATTATTGGTTGTTATCAATGATTTCATAAATAAATATAATTTTGAATGAATATTTTAGAATTAAATCTTAAAAAAATATAACTATGGACAATCATGCAAATGGAAGCGGTGATATCGCCAAATGCCCTTATCTTGGGGGAGTGCTAAAAGAGGGTGCTGGAGGTGGTTCAGCTAACCGTGACTGGTGGCCCAACCAGTTAAACCTTCATATTCTTCGTCAGCACTCGAACTTATCTGATCCGATGGATCCGGATTTTGATTATGCGGAAGAATTTAAAAAATTGGATTTAGAAGCCGTCAAGGATGATTTACATGAATTGATGACCAACTCCCAAGAATGGTGGCCCGCCGATTATGGACACTACGGGCCATTCTTTATCCGCATGGCATGGCATGCTGCAGGTACCTACAGAATCGCCGATGGTAGAGGAGGCGCCGGAGCTGGAACCCTGCGATTCGCTCCATTGAACAGTTGGCCTGACAATGCCAATTTAGAAAAAGCAAGATTACTCCTATGGCCCATCAAACAGAAATATGGTAAAAAATTATCTTGGGCCGATTTGATTGTCCTCACAGGAAATATTGCCATGGAATCAATGGGCTTTAAAACCTTTGGTTTTGGTGGTGGACGTGCAGACGTTTGGGAACCGGAAGAAGATGTTTATTGGGGGCCTGAAGCCGAATGGTTGGGAGATAAAAGATATACAGGAGACCGTGAATTGGAAAATCCGCTGGGTGCAGTTCAAATGGGATTGATCTATGTGAATCCTGAAGGACCGAATGGAAATCCAGATCCTCTTAAATCAGCGCACGACATACGTGAGACTTTTGGTCGAATGGCCATGAACGATTACGAGACAGTTGCATTGATCGCTGGTGGTCATACTTTTGGAAAAACACATGGTGCTGCGGATGCTGACCAATACGTAGAGGCTGAACCTGCTGGGGCTCGAATTGAGCAAATGAGCACAGGTTGGAAAAACAACTTTGGCTCTGGAAAAGGAGAACATACTATCACCAGCGGATTGGAGGGAGCGTGGACGACTACACCTACCCGATGGAGTAATAATTATTTCGAAAATCTTTTTGGATTTGAATGGGAACTGACCAAGAGCCCTGGAGGTGCACAGCAATGGACGCCAAAAGGAGGTGCCGGCTCGGGAACCGTTCCTGATGCGCACAACTCCGACAAAAAACACGCTCCTATGATGTTGACTACTGATATTGCGCTCCGAGTAGATCCCATTTATGAGCCGATCTCAAGACATTTTTATGAAAATCCGGAGGAGTTTGCCGATGCATTTGCTAGAGCATGGTTCAAATTGACTCACAGAGATATGGGACCTGTGGATCGCTATTTGGGGGATGATGTACCTGAAGAAACATTGATTTGGCAAGATCCTGTGCCGAAAGTAGATCATTCATTGATTGATGAAAAAGATGAAGCTGCCTTAAAGGCCAAGATCTTGGTGTCCGATTTGAGCGTGGGACAACTCGTAAGTGCTTCTTGGGCTTCAGCTGCAACTTTCAGAAATTCAGACAAACGAGGTGGCGCCAATGGAGCAAGAGTAAGCCTCTCTCCACAAAAATATTGGGACGTCAACCAACCTATTCAACTGGGTAAAGTATTGGATGTTCTTACTGACATTAAGAATGAATTCAATGGACTTAATAAAAGTAAAAAGGTTTCCCTAGCTGATTTGATTGTTTTGGCTGGAAGCGCAGGTATTGAAAAAGCGGCAGCCGATGCCGGGCATAAAGTCGAAGTTCCCTTTACAGCCGGGCGAACGGATGCCACTCAAGAGCAAACAGATGTGGAGTCTTTTTCTGTGTTAGAGCCTTTGGCTGATGGATTTAGAAACTACATGAAAAAGCAGTATGACATTGAAGCTGAAAAGCTACTGATTGACAAAGCGCAATTGATGACTTTAACAGCTCCGGAGATGACTGCCCTAGTCGGTGGAATGAGGGTATTGAACACCAATTTTGGCGGTTCTAAACACGGGATGCTGACCGATCGTCCGGAAACCTTGACCAATGATTTCTTTGTCAACCTATTGGACATGAATACCCATTGGGAAGCTACTGATGAAAACGAAAGTGAATTTGAAGGCCGAGACCTGACCACCGGAGCAGTAAAATGGACTGGTACGCGTGTGGACTTGATCTTTGGTTCCAACAGCGAATTGCGTGCCATTGCCGAAGTTTACGGTTGTGCCGATGGTGAAGAAAAATTCATCAAAGATTTTGTCGCAGCATGGAGCAAAGTAATGCACTTGGATCGATTTGATTTGGCTTAATCACCCAAACCAGTAATAAATAATTTAAACCCAGAGGCCAAAAAGGTCGCTGGGTTTATTTTTAGTAGGGATTGCTTTTGAATTTGTATTTTTGTTTGATAAGCTAATCCAATGGCCAAAAAGCATTCGCGACCCCGTATCCCTGAATTTTCCGAGGAAAAAAAACATCGTTTCCGGAGAAGGCAAATATTATTTGGAAGTTTTCTTCTACTGATTGGGCTCTTATTGGCTTTATCTTTTTTCTCTTTTTTCTTTCACTATCAATCTGATCAGAGCACATTGGATTTCTTTTTTGAAAAAGAGATTCCATCGAAAAATCTTTTGAGTAAAGTAGGAGCATTGGCCAGCCACTTTTTTATTTACCAACTGTTTGGGATTGGCAGTTTTATTTTTCCTTACCTTCTAGGATACAGTGGATACCTTTTCTTTTTTGATCGTGAAAAAAGTAGGTTACTCAACCATTGGAGTTGGGGGCTTCTTTATATGATCTGCCTATCTGTTTTCTTTGGTTTTTATCATATTGATTTCCCTCTTTTGGGAGGCATCATAGGTTTTGAAGTCAATGGTTTTCTCGTAGCTTATCTCGGAAAAGTTGGCGTAATAGGTTTGTTGATCTTTACCTTGATCACCATATTGGTGTTCCAGTGGCGATTGACCCCTGAAAAAGTCATCCTTTATTTACAGTCTGTTTTTAATAAAGAAGATAAACAAGATAAAGTCGCCATAGAAAATAGTTTAGATCTTGAAATTGACCAATTTGTAGATCAAACGGAACCCCAAAAAACCGAAAAGGAAGCTGAAAAACAGGACGTTGAAAATTTATTAGAGAAAGAAGAAGTAGCGATGGAAGTAGAGACTTTCAAAGAGGAGGAAAGTTTGACTAATAACCTTGCACAATCTTTGGTAGAAAAACACGGATTTTTTGATCCCAAACTGGAATTGAGCAAATATCGATTCCCCATCATAGACCTATTAAACGATTATGGAGAGGGTTCGATCACAATCGATCAGGAAGAACTGGAACTAAACAAAAATAAAATTGTTGAAACCCTTAAGAATTACAACATAGAGATTTCCAAAATTAAAGCCACGGTAGGGCCTACGATCACCCTCTATGAGATTGTTCCCGAGGCGGGAATTCGCATTTCCAAAATCAAAAACTTAGAGGATGATATTGCGCTTTCACTATCAGCATTAGGAATTAGAATCATCGCTCCGATTCCGGGAAAGGGAACCATCGGCATTGAAGTGCCCAACCAAAAACCTAGTATTGTCTCCATGCGCTCTGTGATAAGTTCTAATCGGTTTCAATCAGCCGAAATGGAGCTGCCCGTTGCATTGGGTAAAAACATCAGCAATGAAACTTTTGTTGTTGATCTTACCAAAATGCCCCACCTACTGATGGCAGGTGCTACAGGTCAAGGAAAATCAGTTGGGTTAAACGCTGTACTCACCTCCTTGCTATACAAGAAACACCCGGCCGAAATCAAATTTGTTTTGGTGGACCCCAAGAAAGTCGAGCTTAATATTTACAACAAAATTGAACGTCATTACCTCGCCAAATTACCCGATACCGAGGATGCCATCATCACAGATAATACCAAAGTCATTCACACCCTTAATTCACTGTGTATTGAAATGGACAACCGTTATGAATTACTTAAAAACGGTATGTGTCGCAATTTAAAAGAGTATAACCAAAAATACAGAGAACGCAAGTTGAACCCAGAGGACGGTCATAGTTTTTTACCCTATATTGTTTTAGTGGTAGATGAATTCGCAGATCTGATCATGACCGCCGGAAAGGAGGTTGAAACGCCTATTGCACGACTGGCACAACTAGCTCGGGCAGTTGGTATTCACTTGATCATTGCCACCCAAAGGCCATCAGTAAATGTAATTACGGGAATCATCAAGGCCAATTTCCCTGCCAGAATTGCTTTTCGGGTTACTTCAAAAATAGATTCTCGAACCATTTTGGATTCGGGAGGGGCAGACCAGTTGATCGGTCGTGGAGATATGCTCTATACCCAAGGCAATGATTTGACCCGTATACAATGTGCATTTGTGGATACGCCAGAGGTTCAAAAAATATCCGATTATATTGGCGCCCAAATGGGTTATGGCAGTGCCTATGTTTTACCGGAATATGTAGAGGAAAATGCCAGTAATCTGGATTTAGATCCTTCGGAAAGGGATGAGCTTTTTAGAGAGGCGGCTGAAGTAATCGTTACGGCCCAGCAAGGCTCTGCCTCATTACTTCAGAGAAAACTTAAATTGGGTTATAATCGGGCGGGGAGAATTATCGATCAAATGGAAGTTGCTGGAATCGTGGGTCCATTCGAAGGCAGCAAGGCAAGGCAGGTACTTATCACTGATTTGAATGCTTTGGAAACCTTTTTGAATCAAGAAGATGCCTAAATTTGTATTATGAAATTGAAAAAGGAATTTTTTGTCTTGTTGATCGGTTTAATGTCGGCTATTAATGCCCAAACCTCCGTGGAAGCTCAAAGGCTTTTGGAATTGGCCTCCAAACAAATGGAAAGCTATGCCAATATTAAGTTTGAATTCAGTTATGTTTTGAACAATCGTATGGAACAAATCAACCAAGAAAACTCCGGTGAAGTGACGGTAGCTGACGAAAAGTACAGGTTAAACTTTTTGGATGCCATCCAGTTGTTTGATGGAAAGACCTTGTATACCATAGTACCTGAAAATGAGGAAATAACCATTACCGAAGCGGATGAAGAAGAAGATTTTGGAATCAACCCCAAGGAACTGCTTCAATTTTATAAAGAGGGATACGACTACCATTGGGATATCAGCCAAAAAGTGAATGGGAGAAATATACAGTTCGTTAAATTGATTCCCACCCAAGATGATGGAGGAATTAAATCGTTATTAATAGGGATAGACACTCAAAAAAACCACATCTTTAAGCTGATAGAAGTCGGAGACAACGGAACCATCACCACCTTAACCATCAACAAAGTGATGGTCGATGAATCCCTGCCGGAAAATTTCTTTGTTTTCAACGAAGGAGATTACCCCAATTATTATATCAACAATTAGTATTGAAAATACTTGATCGCTATATCGTTCGACAATATTTGGTCCGTTTGGTCAGCATATTTGCTATCTGTATGTTGATTTTTGTTGTTCAAACCTTTTGGCTCTATATTGATGATCTTGCAGGAAAAGGCTTGGATTTCGAAACCATCTTTAAATTCTTAGTTTATTTTATTCCTAAATTGATTCCCATCGTTCTTCCGCTTTCCATTTTATTGTCTTCATTGATGACCTTTGGAAGCTTGGCTGAGAATTATGAGTTTGCAGCAATGAAGTCCACGGGAATTTCTCTAGTCCGTTGCATGGCCGCTTTATTTATGGTGCATCTATTAATTGGTGTTGGCAGCTTTTATTTTTCCAATTATGTCATTCCATACGGTGAAGTAAAGTCTTATAATTTGAGGAGAAACTTGGCCAAGCTCAAACCAGCCATTGCCATTCGTGAAGGGATTTTCAATGATTTAGGCCAAATGAGTATCAAAGTAAAGCGTAAATATGGGGAGAATAAAAGACTTTTGGAGGATGTGATCATCCATGAGAAAACAGATGATTATAAAAACCGAATTGTTATCAAGGCAAAAAATGGAGAATTAAAAAGTAAAACCACCGATGCTACCCTTCAGTTGGTCTTATATGATGGGAACAGATATGAGGAGATTCAAGGGAAAAATTATGAGGAAAGGATTCGATTTCCTCATGCCAAAGTCCATTTTGAAGAATATGTAATGAATATAGATCTGTCCCAATTTAATAATGTAGACTTAAGTGAACAACAATATACCACTACATACAGAATGCAAAAAGTCAACCAATTAAGAGTAAGTATCGATACTTTGGAGCGTGACTTTAGCAAACAAAGAAAGGTGTTTAGTGATAATTTTAATAAAAAACACTACACAAATCAATTAAAATCAACCATAGAAAAGGATACTTTTCAGACGGATTCACTCCTTAAAGGAAGTTTGCTAAATATAATGAAGACAGATGAAAATTGGAGAATTAGCCAAGTAGTGCAAAGTTCGTCAAGCGACATAAGAGGCATCATTAGAAGTTTGGAAAATAAGAAAAAAACTTATTTTACTTTCCAAAAATTAATCAACCTTCATAAGATGATCATGTTGGAAAAATTCACATTGATTTTTTCTTGTATTATTCTGTTTCTTATCGGTGCCTCACTGGGTGCTATCATTAAAAAAGGAGGGCTAGGCTTGCCTTTGGTTTTATCGGTTATCATTTTCTTGTGCTACCACTACATCGGTATTTTTGCAAAAAATGCCTCCGAAGATAATAGCATCAACCCTATCTTGGCCAGTTGGATATCAACGATAGTTTTGGCTCCTTTTGCCATTTATTTGACCAAAAGAGCCTCCTCTGACGAAGGTTTTGTCAATTTGGATTTTATTATCGTTCCCGTTCAAAAATTATATTCCAAATTCATGGGATCAAAATCTTAAAAACTTATGCCAAAAAAATCACTCAATACTATTGAAGAAGCAATTGCCTCTATAAAAAAAGGAGAAATTATCATTGTGGTTGACGATGAGGATCGTGAAAATGAAGGTGATTTTGTTGCAGCAGCAGAGATCATCACTCCAGAAAAGATCAATTTTATGGCAACCTACGGTAAAGGTTTAATTTGTACGCCTTTGACTGAAAAAAGATGTAAAAAATTAAAATTGAGTCGGATGGTCAGAACTACCTCAGATCCGATGGATACCGCTTTTACGGTCTCTGTGGATTACAATGGAAATGGAGTAACTACCGGAATTTCAGCTGCAGATCGATCAAAAACGATTCGCGCATTGGTTGATAAAACCACTGTTGCCAGCAACTTGACAAAACCCGGCCATGTATTTCCCTTGATCGCTAAAGATGGAGGGGTGTTGCGTCGGACAGGACACACAGAAGCAGCCACTGATTTTGCTCGTTTGGCAGGTTTTGAGCCTGCTGGAGTAATTGTTGAAATTATGAATGAGAATGGATCGATGGCGAGATTGCCGGAATTGTTGAAGGTGGCTGAAAAATTTAATCTTAAAATTGTCTCCATAGAGGAT
Organism: Flavobacteriaceae bacterium; assembly: GCA_965662705.1. Lineage (GTDB taxonomy): Bacteria > Bacteroidota > Bacteroidia > Flavobacteriales > Flavobacteriaceae > UBA8316. Next base: position 958 of record CBFIIP010000095.1, on the reverse strand, counting down.
CTAGTGGCCTATCGAATGCAATATGACAGTTTGATTGAGAAAAAAAGTGATTTTCAAGTAGCTACTCGCTTTGGAACATTTCGCCTTAGGGCTTTTCAACAAACTACCAATGGGCAAATCCATTTGGCACTCACGAAAGGAAACTGGACAGAAGATGAGGCTGTTTTGACACGAATCAATTCCCTGAGAATCAGTAATGATGTTTTGAGCATGTTGACCGGTCAAATCACCCAAGGGTTGGATGATATTTTTGAACTCATCAACCAAGCCGAAAAAGGAGCGGTGATTTTTATCAATCAACAGCAATCCTCGGACAATCTATTGTCCAGAATCAAAAAATTGGAGGGCATGCAACGCAAGGGAGAAATGGACAAGGCTCCCCCCATTGTTATGGATCATCGTGATTTTGGTATTGGGGCGCAAATTTTACATGATTTAAATATTAAAAAATTAAACTTGATTAGTAATTCCAGTAAGATGCCAAGGATTGGAATCACAGGCTATGGACTCGAAATTGTCGATTATGTCAATTATTAAAACGGCTGATTATCATCCAATATTTTATGCAAAAAATCAATGGATTGAAAATCAATAAATATTATATTTGCACCCCGAGGAGAAATGGCAGAGTGGTCGAATGCGGCAGTCTTGAAAACTGTTGAGGGTCACACCTCCGGGGGTTCGAATCCCTCTTTCTCCGCTCAATAGTCCTGAAGACCCAGTGTTTTTAGGACTTCTTTTTTTTAGTTGCCTGTAGAGTTGCCTTTTCCTCTGATTTACAACTTTCACTCTAATATCTCAAATTTAGCAGTTTATATTTTGATTACCTTAGGGTATTCAAATAAAATAATAACCCTATTCACTTGAAAATCAGTATAAACAGGCATAGCATGCCTTAATCCCTGCTATTGTCTAAACTAAAACGAAAATGAAAATAACAAAACATTACTCAGACTTC
>CBFIIP010000094.1:0-10966 GCA_965662705.1 Flavobacteriaceae bacterium | reverse complement strand
GGCCTGCCCGAAGATTTTATCAAATCCTCCGCTCAGATGGCCAAAGACAAAGGAAAAGAAGGCAAATATGCTATCATCAACACCCGTTCCTCCATGGATCCATTTCTCACGTTCTCCACAGAACGCAAATTGAGAAAACAGGTTTGGGAAAACTATTATTCACGTGGAGACAATGAAGATGAATACGACAACAAATCAATTATATCTGAAATATTAAAACTCCGACATGAACGTGTTCAATTGTTGGGGTATGAAAATTTTGCAGCATGGCGATTGCAGAACAGAATGGCCAAAACACCCAAAAACGCCTTAAATCTTCTAGAAACCATATGGCCCTCGGCCATTGAAAGGGTTGCAGAGGAGGTCACTGATATGCAACTGATTGCCAATCAAGATAAGATCACAATAGCACCTTGGGATTATCGCTACTATGCTGAAAAGGTAAGGCAGAAAAAATATGATCTCGACTCTGACGAAGTCAAGCAATATTTACAATTGGATCGGCTCACCGATGCGATGCATTACGTCGCTGGACGTTTGTTTTTTTACGACTTTAGTCCAATTGAAGTTGGTAAAGTCCCCGTATTCAATGAGGATGTTAAGGTTTGGGAAGTAAAAGATAAAAGAACGGGAAACCATATCGGTCTGTGGTATTTAGATCCATTTGCGCGACCCGGAAAACGTTCTGGTGCCTGGGCCACGACCTACAGGAGCTACAGTAATTTTGACGGAGAAAAAAATGTATTGGCCTCCAACAATTCAAACTTTGTCAAACCGGCACCGGGAGAGCCTGTATTAATCTCATGGGACGATGCCACCACCTTCTTTCATGAATTTGGTCATGCCCTTCACTTTTTTGCCTCAAATGTCCGATATCCTTCTCTCAATAGTGGTGTTCGGGATTATACCGAATTCCAGTCTCAGCTTTTGGAACGTTGGTTGTCCACCGATGAGGTGATTGACCAATTTTTGGTGCATCACCAAACCGGCGAACCTATTCCTGATGATCTGGTAGCAAAAATAAAAAATGCAGCTACCTTTAATCAGGGATTTGCTACCACAGAATATTTGGCGTCTGCTTTAATGGATCTAAAACTCCATATGTCTGATCCTAAGGATATCGACATAGAAAGTTTTGAACGTGAAACGTTAAAGTCTTTGAAGATGCCGAAAGAGTTGCCCATGCGCCACCGCACCCCCCATTTTAGTCATGTATTTTCTGGAGAGGGATATGCTACCGCCTATTACGGCTACATTTGGGCGGATGTTTTAACTGCCGATGCCGCTGAGGCTTTTGCGGAATCTCCCGGAGGATTTTATGATAAACAACTCGCCAACCGATTGGTTGAATATTTGTTTGCGCCCCGAAATTCAATAGATCCCGTGGAGGCCTACCGCTTGTTTAGAGGGCGAGATGCTCAAATTGATGCTTTAATGAGAGCAAGAGGTTTTGCTAAAACCAATGATTAGACTCAATATTTTTGGAAAATCTCACATTGATAGCAACGGTAAGTGTTGCACATTTGATAGCACTCATTAGTCCGGGCCCGGATTTTGTTATCGCTTGTAGAAATGCGATTCAATACTCACGTAAAATCGGATTGTGGACGGCAGTTGGATTTGGAATTGGAGTATGTTTTCATTTGACATACGCCTTTTTTGGATTGACTTGGGTGTTGTCTCAGTCAGCCTTTTTGTTAATGCTCATGAAATATCTAGGGGCTTTTTATTTGATTTATCTCGGAATTTCCTCATTTTTTTCAAAAAACACAAAAATAGAACTGGAGACCAGTCAGCGGATTCAGAAAATAAAGTGGTATGTTGCCATTAGAATGGGGCTGCTGACCAATCTATTGAATCCAAAAGCAACTTTGTTTTTTTTGAGTCTTTTTAGCCTTGTTGTCGGACCAAAGGTTGACCCAACCATTATGGCGCTATTGGCCTTTATTCTTGTCAGCACTACAGTACTTTGGTTTTCATTGGTTGCTGTGTTTCTTACACAGCAAAAAATTAGAAATTTATTTTTGGGTAAGCAAAAGAAATTAAACCAACTTTTTGGAATGATACTGGTTGTGGTAGGTATATCAATCGGTTTATTTTAAACTCATGTTAGAGACAATGAAGCGGTTATACAGAATCGGCTGTTTTGCACCATCAATAGTGGATTGATTCCTCAAGCACTTATCTGATAAAAATACTTATCACAATTCTTATTTTAAAAATTACTTTTGATTTTACGGTTCGCTGATGTATATATTAATCGTTAAATAGAGTTGTAGGTATTTATAAAATTAAAGAAGTGAGATCAGAGGTGTTTGATGCGTTTTTTATATCTCATATAAAGCGATTCATTATCAAATCCATCAATGTTTTGACTAAAATAGACCGGTAATTTTATGCCTTGCTCATCGGCAATTTTCATGGCTTCAGTGGCCATTAGATTGACAATAAAGCACCCGGATATTGTTGAGGCAGCTCCAGTAAGCTCCCCTCCTATTTGCAACATCCCATCTCCAGGAGGAACACAATTATCCAAAACCAGATCCGCAATCTCATAGAGTTTTTTCTGTCCCTTGATGCGAACAGGGTATTTTTTTGACTGTTCCATAGAGGTGATGGCTATCACTTTATTTCCATTGGCTTTGGCGCGCTCCGCCATTTCAATAGGCATGGCATTTCTTCCAGAATTGGAAATGACGATAAAAAGATCCTCCGTTTCAATAAGGTGTTGATCCCATAAAACTTTTGACACCCCACTGATACGTTCTATTTCTGCACTTCGACGGGCTCCCTCTGAGGTCATTACAATAGAATCCAAAAAAGCATTTACATTACCTAATCCACCCGCTCGAACAAAAAGTTCTAATCCTATCATGTGAGAATGTCCAGTACCAAAAGTATGAATGATACGATCTTCAATAATGGTTTTAGCCATCCATTCTATAGCCTTGGGAAATGATTTTTTGTTGGTCGCAATGACCTGGTCTAAAAGGTTTTTAGTGGCTTGATGATATTCGTACATATTGGTTATTATAAATCATTCCATTTAATCGTTTTGACCTTTGACCGAAACATCATAGTTTGTTATGATTGGATTTAAGTTTTCAGTCATTAATAACAGGTTTATAAAGAGGATTGATAGCCGTAGGAATGGGTGCATCGGTTTCATCCCACCAAGCATTGAGTTCATCAAACAACTCTTGTTTTTTATCTAAATTAATTTCTGCAAGGTTATTCCTCTCACCAATATCGTCTTTGAGGTTGTAAAGTTCGGCACCTTTATCCTCAAAATAGTAATGCAGTTTCCAATCCCCTTTGCGGATCACACTTCCGGGACGGGTTCTAAAAAGTGAATCTCTATTTTCATTGTCTTTGATATCGTAGCCCTGGAGGTAAATGGGAAAATGCCAGAAAAAAGATCTTTCCATAGAAACTTGTTTTTCGGTTATCAGGGGCAAAAGAGAATGACCGTCCAATTTTTTTTCCATACTGTCATCTCCAGTAAGCTCCATTAGGGTAGGGAAAATATCGAGGTGAGAAATGGGGGTTTGGGTATCTTTCCCTGGGCTAATTTTATCTTTCCATAAAAAGAAAAAAGGCACTCTGATTCCCCCCTCATAGTAACTTCCTTTTCCAGCTCTCAGTGGTTTTTGCATGGTAATTTTTCCGTAGTAACCCCCGTTGTCCGAGGTAAAAACAATAAAGGTATTGTCAAAAAGATCTCGCTTTTTTAGCAGGTCAACCAACAGTCCAATGTTGCGATCAAGATTTTCGACCATGCTAGCATATTCCGGGTTTTTTTGTCCTTTGTAGGGGGGCTTATTTTCGTATTTGTACAAAAGGGAATCTATAGGATGAATGGGGGTATGAACAGCGTATGGGGAATAATTCAAAAAGAAGGGGGCATTGACTTCGTCCAAAAACAGCAAAGTTTTTTCCATGATAAGATCGGTCAAATATTCACTTTTGCCTTTTTCTATTTTGACCTGATTTTTTTTATTTCCAAATGGCAAGTAATAACTCCCTGGAGCACCTTGTGGCCCTCCAGCAATATTAACATCGAAACCGTATCCCAAAGGATCATTGCTCAGATGCCATTTCCCAGAATGGCATGTGGTGTAGCCTTGCTGTTTTAGTTTTTGGGAAAGGGTGATGAATTTTTTATCCAATACTGTAGTATTCTTAATGGGAATCAACTTACGATCCGATGCCTTTCCTCGGTCTGAATTGGATACGGTATAAATTTGATGGCGCGTCGTCCATTTACCGGAATGAATAGAAGCCCTACTAGGCGCACAATTTGAAGCTGCGGCATAACCTTGGGTAAATACCAAACCTTGATCTGCTAAGGCATCTATATGAGGAGTATCATAATATTTACTGCCCATGAAACTGACATCATTCCAGCCCATGTCATCAATGTTAATTAGAATGATATTCGGTTTTGTTTGACGCTCATCGGATAGGGAACAAGATGAAAAAAAAGGAACCATCAAAATGACAATACCCCAAACAATACTTAAAAAATCTTTCTTCAAAATCTAATATCTTATCTTGTTTAATATAAAAAAGTTGTGAATATTTGGCTCAATTATTTATGTATGTAGCACTATCCGAATTTAAAAAATTAAATCTATTTTTAGCAGTCACTTACCAAAAACTAATATAAAATCAATTTTTCCTTTCCTGGTTGGCTTGGTTATTTTTTGTAAGCTTGCAACAAGCCCAAGGAAATAAAACCCAGTATATTGTTTGTCATATCAGTTGATCAATCCTACCCACTAATCCATCCAATTTTGAAAAAACTGCTCCAAAAGAATAGGCTGCTCTACTTTTGATCTAGTACAGGAATTCTGAACTTTTCTTGCACAGCGGTGGTGTGGGCCTGATCCATAAAGTTTTCCATTTTTTGGACGATCTCTGGGTACTCGGTCGCCAAATCATTCTGTTCCTTTGGGTCTTTTGAGAGATCAAATAATTGAAGATCGGATGCTCCTTTAAATAAATCCTTCTTGATCCCCTTCCAATCCCCCATTCGAATGGCTTGCTGACCTCCATAGGAGGGGAACTCCCAGTAGAGGTAATCGTGTGTTTTTTGGGGCAATTCTAATAAAGCTGGATAATAACTGATTCCATCAATGGGATAGGGAGGTTTCACATTTAAAATATCACACACCGTTGCAAAATAATCATAAAAAACACTGGGGTGATTGGATTTTGTTCCAGGCTTTATTTTGTTGGGCCAAGTAGCGATGGTAGGTACCCGGATTCCTCCTTCATTGACATTTCCTTTTACCCGCTTTTCGTCATTGACAAAAATTCCGGTGCTGTTAAAAAAATGTATATCGGCTTGATCACTTAAGTGAGTGGGGCCATTGTCACTTGAAAACACGATGAAAGTATTTTCATATTGTTTCATCTCCTTGAGTTTGGCGACCAGCTCCCCCACCTGTTCGTCCAAATAGGAAATCATCGCAGCATAGGTGGCCCTTGGGGTAAGGTTCGGGAAATACCCTTTATTGCCCAAATAGGGCTCCTCTGGACCCAATTTTTTCCGATAATGATCTACCCATTTTTTAGGAGCCTGCAGTGGCAGGTGGGGTAAAGGACTTGCATAGTATAAAAAGAACTTTTGATCTCGGTTACGATCCAAAAACTTCAATGCCTCCTCATGCATTAATTTAGGAGCATAATCATTTTGGTGATAAATCGCATAGCTTTGCTCATCGTTGGGATTCAATCCTTTGGCTAGTTTTCCTTTATTGACAATGGTGTTATTGAGAAGATGTCTTTCTTCATTCCTCCACAAATGGGAAGGAAATAAATTGTGTGCCTGACGTTGACAATTATAACCATAGAAAATATCAAAACCTTTTTTATTGGGAATGCTATTGGTATTCGGTGCCCCGAGTCCCCATTTTCCAACCATTCCAGTTTTATAACCAGCAGATTTGAAAATACTTGCAATGGTAACCATAGAGTCCGGCATGGGGCGTTGTCCCTCCAAGTTTGGATTGTCCAACATGGCCTTAAAATCCCGAACAGCCCCTCTCTCCTTCCATTCACTGTTCCCTCTCACAGGATTTTTTCCGGTATGTAATCCGGTCATTAATACTGCCCTCGCTGGGGCGCAAACCGGGGCACCACTATAATGGTCGGTAAGAATCATTCCCGCTCTAGCCAAGGCATCGATATGCGGGGTTTCAATCCATTTTTGTCCTTGAATCCCAATTTCTCCATAACCCAAGTCATCGGCAAGAATGAATATAAAATTAGGTGAAACCTCCTCTTGTTTGATAGTTTCGGAGCAAGAGATCAAAAGTGTAACTGTTAAGATGAGGTACAAGTATTTGTTCATGGTGTAAAATTTTTATTAGAAAGGTCCTTTATCATTTATCTTTTGTGCTGATTTTTTTGTTCCAGGCATTTCACCTCTAATACCATGCTGTTCTGTTCGATTGGTTTTCCCTTGATTGATTTCTGATGGATCAATGGGTTCTCTAAAATACCAGTCTTGGGTAAGATTTTCCGGAAGGGAATCACCGGTCTCCTCGATCCATTTGCTCAATTGTTTTTTCAAATTGTTATAGGCTTCTGGAATATTATCACCCAACATCAAATTGTTAAATTGATATGGATCTTCACTCAAATCGTATAATTCCTCTCGGGGTCTTGGAGCCATAAAAATTTCAGCCTGCTTGTTTGAAATGGTTTTCTCCAAAAGTGCAGATTTCAACTCCCCATAAGAAGTGCTATTGATGGCATCCAACGGCCCCCTTTGGGCATATTGGGGTCTTGAGTTGAGGATGTACATATAACGATCCTCCCTTACCATCCGCTCGTGTGCCTCATAATCGTGCCAGTTGTGTTCTGCAAAAACATAATTTCTAAATTTTAATTTCGGGTTGACCAGTAGTTTTTTAAAACTAACCCCTTGGAATTGTTCTACAGGAGAGATCCCTGCCAAATCTACCAATGTTGGAGCAATATCCACGGCACTTACCAAGCTCGTTGACCTTTGGATTTTCTTTGATTCAATTCGCGGATAGTGAATGATAAAGGGTGTTTTTACCCCCTGATCATTCATCCTTGTTTTACTATGAGGAAAAGGTCTTCCATTGTCAGCCATGATGATAATGAGTGTGTTTTCGTATACTCCTTTCTCTTTTAACTTTTGAACAACACTACCTATATGATAATCAAAACGAGATATTTCATCATAGTAATTGGCTAGGTCTTCTCTTGTTTCTGGGCCATCAATCAAATATTCAGGGACTTGAATTTTCTTGGGGTCATGGGTTCCCTCCCATTGATTTTCTCCCCAAGAACGATGCGCATCATAGGAAGCCAACCACATAAAGAAAGGTTGATCTTCAGGCAAGTTTTCCACTGCTTGATTCCAGTAGGCCTCTCCGCCAAGACCGTTCACCTCTATTTTGTCGTTTACTTCATCAAAACCTCTTTTTGCATATTCACCCATGTGAAATTTACCCGCCTGAAGGGTATAATACCCTGCCGATTTTAAAATCTGGGGTAGAGAAATCATATCATCGGGCGGGCTGGTGTGCAATTCTGCTGCCCCTGTATTGTGGGGATAACGTCCCGTAATGATTGAATTTCTACTGGGGCTACAGGAACTGGTTGTCAAATAGGCATTATCGAATACCATTCCCTCAAGAGCAAGCAGATCAATGTTTGGAGCATAGACATCTTTATTTCCATAACAACCCAGATCATCCCAGCTGACATCATCTGCAATAAATAGGATGATATTAGGCGGCAGTAATTCTCGATTGTCAACCATACGACCAAAGGCTTGAAAACTGCAAAAAAGCAAAACCACTACATATGATTGCATTAAGCGATGGAGAAATATTTCGTTGGGTATTTTCATCTAATCTTCTTTGCTTTTTTAAAATTTTAAGGAGCTATCCCTCTCCTATTACGGTAAGCACCAATTTTCTTGACCCTGCGTTATTTCTGTGCTCACATAAATAAATCCCTTGCCACGTTCCCAACAACATTCGGCCATTACGGATTGGAACATTGATACTGCTTCCCAAGATACTACTTTTGATATGGGAGGTCATATCGTCCAGGCCTTCCAGTGTATGAAGAAAATAATCAGCAGACTCGGGAACCATGATATTGAAATGGGTTTCAAAGTCTTCTCTTACTGTTGGGTCAGCATTTTCGTTGATCGTTAAACTTGCCGAGGTGTGTTTTATGAAAACATTTAAGAGTCCACTCATTTTTGGCAATACGCTGGAAACCTGATCCGTAACCAAATGAAAACCCCTTGAAAAGGGAGAAAGAACAATTTCTTTTTGAAAAACCATATCCCTATTTTTGTTAAAAGTAATCAAATAATGATTTTTAGAACAAAGTCCCGATTTGTAACTCATTTAATTTCGTTGATCATGGTTTCACTTTTGACCTCCAGTTGCGAAGAATCAAACAAACCCCTTGTAATTGGCCATCGCGGTGCCAAAGGTCATGTTGCTGAAAACACCCTTCCCTCGATATCCAAAGCCCTAGAGATGGGGGTTGACGGTGTTGAGATCGATGTGTTTTTGTGCCGATCCGGAGAGTTGGTGGTTTTTCATGACAAAACATTAGAGAAGCTGACAGATGGTGAAGGTTTTATTGAAGATTTGACTTTGGACTCCATTCAAAAAATCAATGTTTTGGGGGGATACAAAATTCCTACGCTAAATGAAGTTTTAGACCTTATCCAAGGTAGTATTTTTTTAAATATAGAACTCAAAGGCAGCGGAACGGCCAAGCCTACAGAAAAATTGTTAAAGGAATATTTGAAAACAGGGAAATGGAGTAACGATCAATTTATAATTTCTAGTTTTAACTGGGAGGAGCTTGAGGTTTTCTATCAGTTGAACCAAAAAATTCCCATTGCCATACTCACCGGAGCTGATCCTCTTGATGCCATTCCCATCGCCAAACGGCTCAACGCACAAGCCATTAATCCCAATTTCCGAGACTTGAACCAAAAAAATGTAGAAAAAATGCAAAAGGAGGGTTATAAAGTTTTTCCATATACCATTAATGAGCCGGACAATATTGAAAAAATGTTGGCATTCAAAGTAGATGGAATTATCACCGATTATCCTGAACGGTTAAAAAAAGTATTATCCGAAGACTAAATAAAGAAAGTGTAAATCAAACCTGCAAATGCGCCCCCTGCTATTGGGCCAAGGATGGGAATCCATGCATAGAGCCAATCCGCATCTTTATTTTTTCTTGGTAACAGTTGATAAACCAGTCGGGGACCAAAGTCCCTTGCGGGATTGATCGCATATCCGGTGGTTCCTCCCAAACCCATACCAATAACCCATACCAATAGTGCAACTGGAAAGGCCTCAAGGGCACCCAAACCAAAGTTTTCTACCATTACTCCTTCAATTTCAATGTTTGGAACAGCAATAAACAAAACCCCAAAGACCAAAACAAAAGTGCCTATGAATTCACTAAAAAAATTATTTTTCAGGTTTCTGATGGCCGGACCGGTACAAAAAGTACTGCGAATCGCTGCCTCATCCTGGGTTGCTCGATAGTGGTCGATATATGTAATGTAACAAATCCAACTTCCCATCATGGCACCCAAAACTTGAGCCAATAAATAGCCAGGAACCAAGCCCCATGAAAATTTGTCAGCCACCGCCAAACCAATCGTTACAGCAGGGTTGAGATGGGCACCACTGAATTGACCGCTGATGAAGACACCCACAAAAACGGCAAAACCCCATGCACTGGTGATCAGAACCCAAGGAGTTTGTCCTTCAGCAATTGTATTTTTTAAATTGACGTTGGCTACTACTCCTGCACCGAGTAAGAGAAGAAAAAAAGTACCGATAAATTCTGCTAAATAAGGATCGATGGTCATAATATATAATTTTGCGTTATTCTCTTAAAATCGTCAAGTTCGCGCTTAACCCATCGTTCATCCTCTTGCAGTGCTGCAGCCATTATATCGGCAACTTGAGGTGCGATTTTCAAGGTTTCTTTAGCGTCCAAAAACAAACACCTTACTCTCCGTGCCAATATATCTTCCAAATGAATTGCCATTTCATTTTTCACACTCCAAAGGATTAAATTTTTGCTAATATAAAATTTACCGGACAAAGATTTATTATCCTCGGGGATTCCTGATGATAAAATTTTCTCACGGTCTTTTCCGAACTCGTAAAGGGGATATTCCGAACCATTTTCATCATTGTATCCATGAAGTTTTAATTTTTTTGTTTTACATTTTTTTTCTGTCAAACCACCGACAACAATTGCCGTATTAATGGTATCCTCTCCCATTTTTCTGTAGGTTGTCCATTTCCCTCCCAAAACACTAATTAGCCCACTGGTGGAGACATTGACCTTGTGGTGACGGGATACCTCTTTGGTCTGGGAAGTGTCCCCTTGTTGTGCCGCTAAAGGTCTCAAGCCCGCAAAAACACTCTTCACATCCTGTCTTTTGGGTTTTTGGGTCATATACTGAGAGGCATTGCTCAGTATAAAATCAACTTCTTCCTCTAATGCTTTTGGCTCAATGTCAGCATGGCCGATAGGGGTATCCGTAGTACCTACCACAACATAATCGTGCCATGGGACAGCGAATAAAACGCGGCCATCACTGGTGTGGGGGATCATGATGGCGTGGGGGCCATCTAAAAAGGCGCGCTCCAACACCAAATGAACCCCCTGGCTGGGTCGTATCATAGGCCGGGCATTGGGTTGATCCATTTTGACAATTTCATCGCTGAATACACCTGTCGCATTGATCACTACTTTGGAATTGATAGGGATACTTTTTCCAGACTCGTGATCTAAAATTTCTAAACCCGAGATGAGTTCATTTTCTTTTTTCAAAGCAACTACTTCTGTATAATTGATCAAAGTAGCACCCAGATCGTCAGCAGTCAATGCAAGAGTAATGGCCATTCTCGAATCATCAAAC
>CBFIIP010000093.1:0-26879 GCA_965662705.1 Flavobacteriaceae bacterium | reverse complement strand
CCTCTTGACCCCTTTGAAACGGCCGACCTCGATGGTGATGGGATTCCCGACGATAAAGACAAGGACGATGATGGCGATAATGTTTTGGACACCATCGAAATCGCCCAAGGATCCGACCCGCGCAATCCCGATACCGATGGTGATGGACTCAACGATGGAACCGAAGCCCTCCGCAATACCGATCCTATCGATCCAGATACCGACGGTGATGGCTTCTCCGACAGTCAAGACGATTTTCCATTAGACCCCTTCGAATACATCGATACCGACAAAGATGGTTTGGGAGATTACATGGATACCGACGACGACAACGACGGGGTGAGCGATATCGATGAAATATCTAGTGGAACCGATCCCAAAGATGGAGACAGCGACAAAGATGGACTCTCCGATTTTGAAGAAGTCAACTTGGGAACCAATCCTGGCAATCCTGATACCGATGGCGATGGATTAAACGATCTTGAAGAAACCGAACTGGGATGTAATCCTCTGAATCCCGATACCGATGGTGACAGCATCAAAGATGGAAAAGACAGACTGCCCACCAATCCCGATGAAGACTTTGACAATGATCTCGATGGAATTGGAGATAACCAAGATCCCGATGATGACAATGACGGTTCACTGGATACTGATGAATTAATCAATGGTACCGACCCTAACAATCCCGATTCCGATAATGATGGATCAAACGATGGTGAAGAGGCCCAATTGGGAACCGACCCCAATAATCCGGATACCGACAACGACGGGATTCTAGACGGTGAAGATGACTTCCCCATTGATCCCAACAGAGCCGACGATACCGATGGAGATGGTATTCCCAACGACGAAGACCCTGATGACGATAATGATGGACTGTCCGACCTAGAGGAAATCGAGCGAGGTACCAATCCCGAAAAACCCGATTCTGATGACGATGGTGTCAATGATTTTGAAGAAACAGAAAATGGAACCGACCCCAATGATCCTGATTCCGACAGCGACGGTCTGCTCGACGGGGAAGAGGTAACCGCAGGGACCGACCCATTAAATCCCGATTCTGACGGTGACGGTTCCAACGATAGCAATGAAATCAGAAAGGAAACCAATCCACTAAATCCCGATACCGATGGTGATGGTACCCCGGATGGATTGGATCAACTACCCCTTGATCCTGACGAGGACAAAGACCGGGACCTTGATGGTATTGGCGATAAAGAAGACCCCGACGACGACAATGATGGGGTAAATGACATAGACGAAATTGCCAAAGGAACCGACCCCTTTGATCCCGATTCCGACGACGATGGTCTCAGTGACGGACAAGAATTTGATCGAAAAACCGATCCCAACCTACCCGATACCGATGGTGATGGGGTGGATGACAAAGAAGACGCTTTCCCACTCGACCCTAATGAAATAATTGACACGGACAATGACGGCATTGGAAACAATGCCGACACCGACGACGATGGTGATGGGGTGGAGGACACCGACGAAATCAGCCTGGGTACCGATCCATTAAACCAAGATTCCGATAATGACGGCCTCACTGATGGAGACGAAATTGCCAAGAGCTGTGACCCCCTTGATCCGGACAGCGATAATGATGGCGTCCTAGATGGTACAGACGACTTCCCACTCAATCCTGATGAATCTCGCGACACCGATGGGGATGGGCTGTCAGACGACAAAGAAAAAGAACAAGGAACCAACCCCAAAAACCCTGATACCGATGGTGATGGGATAAGTGATGGAGATGAAATTATCGCTGGCACTATTCCCACCGATCCCGACTCAGACAATGATGGTGCGCTGGATGGGGAGGACGACCTTCCCCTCGACCCAATCGAAACCAAAGACTCCGACAAAGACGGCATTGGAGACAATAGTGATTTAGATGACGACAATGATGGACTCTCAGATCAGGAGGAAGAACTACTGGGAACCGATCCCAAAAACCAAGACTCCGACGACGACGGTCTATTGGATAATGAGGAACTTGATTTAGGTTGCGACCCTCTAGATTCAGATTCAGATAATGACGGTTTGAGTGATAAAGAAGAAATCGACTTGGAAACAGATCCCAACAACCCAGATACCGACGGTGATGGTGTAGTGGATGGCAGTGACGACATGCCTCAGGACCCTAATGGCGATACCGACACCGACGGAGATGGAATCGATGATCGCATCGATCCAGATGACGACAACGATGGCCTTACTGATGAACAAGAATTCACTTTGGGGACCAATCCAAAAGTCAAAGATTCAGATAAGGATGGGATTGACGATGCCGATGAAGTCAATCAAAATACCGATCCCAACAAGCCCGACACCGATGGAGATGGATTGACCGATGGAGAAGAAAAAGAAAAAGGAACCGACCCCCTCAATGCCGATACCGATGGGGATGGTATCAATGATGGGGAGGATACTTTTGCCCTCGATGCCAATGAAAGTTTAGATACTGATGGTGACGGAATCGGGGACAGTGAAGACCTTGACGACGATAACGACGGCCTCTCTGACACCACCGAAGTCCTATACGGCACCGATTCCAAAAATCCCGACAGCGATGAAGACGGAATGAGCGACGGGGAGGAAATCAGACTACAAACCGACCCTCTCAATGCCGATACCGATGGCGATGGAACTCCCGATGGAGAAGATGCCTTCCCTCTCGATCCCAACGAAGACACCGATACCGACTTTGACGGAATTGGAAACAATGCCGATACCGATGATGACGGTGATGGCGTCATTGACTTAATAGATAGTTTCCCTACAGATGCTACAGAGGTTAATGACATAGACAATGATGGCATAGGAAACAACGAAGACATTGACGATGATAACGACGGTGTAATTGATTTTACAGAACATCAATTTGTTACCATCTATCACAACCTTGATGTGGACCTCAATGGGGCCTCTGCCAACTCTAATCCAGGGGCAAAAAGAAGAAATGACCCTTTCCGAGGTGTTGGAAAATGGAAAATACGTAAGAAAATATCTGGTGGTGCTGATGCCCACCTCTTTACAATAAAAAATGGCGAACCCAGTAGCAAACAGAGTTATGAAAATTTTGCACAAAGAAGCTACAGAACAGATCAGGAGTCCTCCACCTTGGCAGAATCAGATCAAGGGTCTTCTACTCTGAGAGAATCAGAAGGGTCACTTGCCTTTATCGATCCGCCTGATCCCGACAATCCTAATGATCACAATAAAGACGGAATTTATGAAGTCATGTTGGGCTATGTCAACACCACCTATGGCGATACCCGAGTACCCGTTCCTGCCATGCCATTCACACTAGCAGTAACCGACACTACCAGCGTTGATCTGGCAGATTTGTCAACCATCATAACTCCGATGAACAAAGTTGATCCTTCCAGAATCCATTCCGATACCGATGCCGATGGCTTTATCAACTCTGTCGATCCCGATGACGATGGAGATTCTATCTTTAGTAAATTTGAAACCAGAAGACCCCCAAGTTTAACAGCCCGAGGTGTTGCAAGTGATGACTTCGATGGAGATGAAATCTTAGATTACCTCGACCCCGATGATGAAAACGATGGCATCTTTACCCAATTTGAAAATCCTGATCCCAATGGGGACAAAAGCGCAGATGATGCCCAAGATACCGATGGCGACGGACTGCCCGACTATTCCGATATCGACGATGACGGCGACGGCATCATTACCCCACTGGAAAATCCCGATTCCAATTTCGATGGTGATTCCAAGGATGCCCAAGATACCGATGGAGATGGCATTCCCGATTATATCGACAGTGATGACGATAATGATGGCATTCCAACCTTACATGAAATTGGCGATCAAGAAGGGGATTACAAAGATTTCGACAACGATGGAATACCTGATTATTTGGATTCAGATGACGACAATGACGGCATCCCCACCCTGATCGAAATTAATCCCGATGCCACCGAGTTGGAAGACAAGCTGACCGATCTCGATGGAGATGGCATTCCCAATTACCTCGACACAGAAGACGATGGAGATGGCAAAAAATCAATCGATGAAGACTTCAACTTTAATGGAGACGCCACCGATGACGACACAGATGGTGACGGGATTTTCGATGCCTATGAGTCCACACTTATGGATTGCGATCAGGATGGGGTAAACGATGAAAAAGACGCCAATAACTGTGATCCTCACAACGATACCGACGAGGATGGATTTTCCAATATGGACGAACTCCGCTGTGGTTCAGATCCTAACGATGCCTCCAGCTATTGTCAAGATTTTGCTGCCATAGACCTTGAGATCGTTGACTTCTTTTCTCCCAATGGCGACGGTCAAAACGATCGTTGGATTGATGCCGCCTTCAACCGATACACCGACAACCAGGTCTGGGTATACTCCAGATCCGGTCAATTGGTCTTTGAACAACGCAATTATCAGAACAACTGGGAGGGAGAATTCAATGGAGAGCCCCTTCCGGAAGGAAGCTACTATTACATCATCGATTTTAATGCCGATGGAAGTCCCGACTACCAAGGGTGGCTCTTTTTAACACGATAGCATCATGAAAAAATATACATTTCTCGCATGGTTATTTCCCTTAGCACTCGTAGCTCAGCAGGATGCCTATCTTTCGTTATATCAACTCAATATGCCCTTGATCAATCCGGCCTACTCCGGAGCGGAGGGAAATCATGTTTTTTCTTTGACCTCCAGAAACCAATGGAGTAACCTAGAAGGCAGTCCCAGAACCACAGCCTTTTCCTACAGCACCGCAGTCGGAAAAAATGTTGGTTTGGGAATTTCTATTTTGTCCGATGAGATTTTTATCGAAGAACAAACCACCCTTACCGCAGATTTCTCCTATCAATTGACGATGGCCAATGACGCAGCACTCTATCTCGGAATCAAAGCAGGGGGCAACTCCTACAGTGCCGATCCTACCACATTGCGCGGATATGATAGTGATGCTGATCCTGTAAAAAGCCCCCTTAGCCGGTTCAATCCCAATCTCGGTGTCGGGTTTTTATACCAAGCTTCCAGTTGGTGGGTTTCGGGAGCACTGCCCCGCTTGTTTAACGCTAGGCGACATGATGACGTTGTCATTCAAGCAAGGGACAGGATGCATACCTATTTTTCTGCAGGAGCAGTTTTTGCGGTAAACGAAAAATTTTCCTTCAAACCCAATATCATGTACCGCAACACCAAAAGTATTGGAGCAGTTACGGATATCGGAGTCAAAGCGGGCTATAATAACACCTTTGATTTAGGTTTTTCTGTAAGGACGGGGGATATATTTTCCATACAAGCCCTTTTCAACATCAATGAAAACCTGACTTTGGGATACGCCTACGACACCTATGGAGCAGATCAACTCTCGGGACTCAACCTAAAAGCCCATGAGATTGCAATGCGATTTAAATTTGGGTCCAGCACAGAGGCACCTAAGGTTGAGGAGGTTCCGGAAGAATAGTCCCAATACAACCCCCGACACAACAAAACACTACAAAAAAACCCCAACATTGCTGAAGGGGTTTTTTAAAACAAAAAGATCATCAATCTATTGCTTGTCATGTGAGCCATCGCAAAACCCCTCAGGATTTTGGGTGTTCCCACAACCACATTTAGGTTTTTTAATTTTCATAGCAATTTTTAACAAATATACATACAATATTTGTATATACAAATAAATAATCCATTTTTTCATTACCTTCCAAGACTGATTGCCCCTTTTTTGTGCAAATATTTTTAAATTTAATTGTTAAAGGATTGAAAAATGAAAAGACTGAACACCTATACAATGATGAGCATGGAGGAATGTACTAGCGATTTACGCCTAGATATTAGGCCCTGGCTTCAGCCTATAACGAAAAGCTAATGCCTCATGCGGTAGTTTTGGCCATTGTGAGTATGGCCACCGGCACCTTTTGGGGTTTTCTGACGACCTTTTTGATCGAAATGCAAATCTAAACCGTGGACTGTAGCAGTAAAAAAAACCAATACTATACCGAGGAGGAAGCTGCCGAGGCATTGATCCGTTCACACATTCGGTTCAACCGCCCTGCCGTGAGCTACTACCTTTGCAGTGAATGCGCCCAATTTCACCTTACTTCCCGAGGCGAACCCCATCATTTGTTGTCCCAACCTCAAGTAGTGGAGCGCATTAAAAAAGAGCAACAATCCCAAGACTGGTCTCAAAGCTACAAAAGAAGGTAATCGGTTGGCCAATGGCAGTTATGCCTCAGAGGCCTTATTTTGCTCCTTCACCTTTTGTAGATAGTCTTCCAAATGGGTTTCCCAATGCATACGATAGTCAAAACCCGTTTCGAATTCCTGATCACATTGGCTACATTTGATGATTTTCTTTCCCATAATTACTGTCAAAATTAATAAAATTGCTGGGATACTGAAGGAGGCCGAAAAGCTGAAAAACCGCTTTGCATTATAACTTCAATAAAACTTAAAAAGTAGCCAAAAATGACCAAAAAAGGCCAAAAAAGGCCAAAAATGACCTAAAAACGATCATTTTTTATCAAAATTGTGATAATTTCTTATCAAAATACCTTTCTTCAAAAGGCCTTAGTATGGGGTTTGTCATTGAACTCCTTTCTTGTCAGTTTTGAAAACATTAACTTTAATAATCAAAAATACCTCCATGATTCGGGCTTTTTTATTTGACTTAGACGGCGTTTTTTATGTGGACGATCAACTGCTTCCCGGAGCCAATGCCACCTTGGAATGGTTACAGGAAAAGCAAATCCCTTATCGTTTTATTACCAATAACACCACCTTGCCCAGAAAGCAACTCACTCAAAAACTCAATCTTCTAGGGCTAAAGCTCAGCGAAGACCAAATCGTAAGTGCCAACTATGCAGGGGTTCTTTATCTCAAAAAGCAGGGGTATCAGCGATGCCGATTGGTACTCAAGAGAGAGGCCCAAGCCGATTATAAAGACTTTGACACAGTGGTGGACGTTCCCGAAGCCATAGTGGTGGGAGATATTGGGGAAAACTGGGACTACCCCCTGCTTAATGGCTTGATGAATCAAATTTTGGAAGGCGCTCAATTGGTAGCCCTCCACAAGGGACGCTATTTCCAAACCGAAAAAGGACTGACACTCGATAGTGGCGCCTTTGTTGCAGCATTGGAACACGCCACCGAAACCCAAGCACTAGTGGTGGGTAAGCCTAAGCCTACCTTCTTCGAACTGGCCACCCAAGGTCTGGATTGCCAAGCCCATGAAATTGCCATGGTCGGAGACGATCTGATCAATGATATCGGCGGGGCTCAAAAAATGGGGTATATTACCTTTTTGGTCAAAACTGGAAAATTCAGAACCCCACTCTATCAAAAATCAAAAATCCGACCCAATCACCTAATCGAAAGCATTGGAAGCCTTAAAGAACAGATATTAACTAATGGTTTAATTTTAGATGTATAATAAATTTAAAAACAATATTTTATTAACATTTATAATTATATTTTTAGGCTGTCAATCCCCATCCATTTTTGATACAGCCACAGTAGCACGACGGCTATGCCGACGCCATTGAAACTGCCATCAATTTATTGAACCGTGAAAACCACCCCCACCTCCGTCGCTCTATCGATAGTGAGATCCAAGTCATGTCTGGGATGCAGCAGCCCGATGGGATTATCGAGGGTTGGCATGGGGGCAGGAATTTTGCCCGTACGAGGCAGATGAACGCTTTGTGGAAAACCCAGGGGGCTTAGGCTTTCGCCTTGGAATCCCTCCCAACGGCTGGGGGCAACATCTACTGAAAAAGGAAATTATTTTGTGATCCGCGCAAGCTCCCACAGGAGCGGAAAAATCATTTTTGACCTCATAAGGCATCAAACCACCCTTTATCTACCGGTAGATGATCCCAGAATCAATCAGTTTCCAGAATGGTTTACTGTGGATCCCAACCTAGAATATAAGATCACTGCCTCGGATCCAAAATTATCCAATACCTTTAGTGGCGGCAAATTGTTGGAAGGCCTACCCGTAAAACTCACTCCCCGCCAGCGTTTGATCATTGCAATTGAATAAAAAACCCCGCTTCCGAAAAAGCGGGGACTAACAAAAACAAATAATTAATTTCCTCACAGGAAAACAATCGATATACAAAGTTATAAATTTGCCACTTTCATGATGAGAATTTGTTACGGCCATCGGGTGCTTTTTAGGAATCCCAAAAAAACAAGCTTAGATTTTATGATCCTGCCATAAATGGGAACTTATAATGGTGGGATCGTCAATATCTGTAAGAATGCTCCATTTAAAAAAAATCCTTTTTTTAGCTTTTTTAGGGTGCCATTGTCCCTAATTTATTAATTTAAGCCAATGATTAGAACCGGATTTTTCTTGCTTTTACTATGCTGCGCCTGTTCATTGTCCAATACGGCCGATCAGGAAGAATGGATCGACTTGTTTAACGGCAAAGACCTCTCCGACTGGACCATCAAATTTGCCAACCAAGATCTCAACATCAACTATCAAAATACTTTCCGTGTTCAAGACAGCATGATCCGAATTGCCTATGACACCTACGACAGCTTCGACGATGCCTATGCTCATATGTATTATAAAACCCCCTATTCCTATTATAAGTTGCGTTTCGACTATCGGTTTACGGGCGAGCAAGTCAAAGGAGGGGAAGACTGGAATGTTCGCAATAGTGGGATCATGTTGCACTCCCAATCGGCAGAAAGCAATGACTATGGCCAGTATTTTCCAGTTTCCATCGAAATCCAACTGCTCGGCGGATTGGGGGATGAGGAACGCCCCACTGGAAACGTCTGTACCCCAGGGACGGCTTTGGTCATGGACGGAAAAGTGGATTACCGACATTGTATTTCCTCCAATTCCAAAACCTACCACGGCGATGGCTGGGTCAGTGCGGAGGTGGTGGTACTCGGGGGAGAAAGCATCACCCACCTGATCGAAAACGATACCGTTTTAAAATACCAAAGCCCTCAGATCGGCGGGGGCTTCACCAACCCCAGCAGGGAGGACGACTGGACTTCCCGTGGGGTGGTGGAAAGCAAAGCCGGTTGGATCGCCAAAGAGGGACAGATCCTTACCCAAGGCTATATCTCTCTTCAGGCCGAAAGCCACCCCATCGATTTTAAAAACATCCGACTCCTTGACCTTTGTGGTTGTAAAGATCCCAATGCCAAAAACTATAAATCTTATTTTATAAAAGCGGACAATACACTTTGTAAATATTGATCAACCCCTCAAGTAAGAATTTTTATATATTTACCCAACAATAGACCCCAAATCTGTTCTACTCCCATGACCTGCTGTGTTGTTTTCTATGATTTTTTTGGGTCTAAGGAATATAAATTCCATAGTATTTAGCCAACCAAAATGGGAAGCTAAACACCATGGAAAGATTCAATAAATGAAAACTAAAATATGACCATCGAATTATCGAAATCTTCTTTTTTTCTTTTATCTATTTTATTCATTACTAATTTAACGATAGGACAAACAACTTACATCGTTAATGATACTGTAAATAATAAGAGTGATAAAATTAATATTGAGTTTAGGAATATTCTGGAAACCGTCGCCATATTGCAACATTTGTGGGTGGAAGTTGATGGTGGTTGGCCCTACGCTAAATTAAATAATCCTGTAAAAGATGATATAAATAGTTATTTCAAAAATTTCAAAAAACACAAAGCAGTTAAATTAACGCGTAAGATTGCTAATGGCAAGGCTTCGTTTAGTGCCCCTTTACTCATTGCTTTATCACTATCCCCATTACCGAAAACTAATATAAATTATAATCCTCATTATCTCTATCAGACGATTCATAATAAGAATTCAAGGGGTGAAAGAATAATCGCAAAGTACCTTAAATCGATTAATCATTTTTATGAAAATGCAAATGTTGAAGGATTTTTAAAGAAACACAATTACTTTTATGAAATGGCGTTAAACCAATTAACTCAAAACTCACCTAAAAAAGAGACCATTTTGGGAATGGAAAACTATTACCGTAAAATTTTTTCTAATTACTCTATAATTCCATCATTAACAAATTTTCCGATGGCTTTCGGGCATACCTACAGTAAAGATAATCAAGTCATTATATACCAAACCCTATCGATTAATTCCCCGATAAATGAATCCTTACAACACTATGGCTTTCACAATAGAAATACTATTTATGAGTTAACATTTCATGAGTATGGACATTCTTTTGTCAACGTTATCAACAATAAAGAACTCAAAAGCCTTACAGTTAATACCGCTTATCTTTTAAAACCGATTAAAGATGATATGTTGGCCATTGCATATGGCGATTGGGAAACAGTTTTAGAAGAGCATATCGTCAGAGCTGTAGAAATAAGAATCTGGGAAGTGGTAATGAAAAACATTGAAAAAGCAAACTCATTAAGAATAGAATATATCGACAACAAAAAATTTAAATACATTCCTTTTATTGAAGAGCAATTAAAGATTTATGAAGCCAATAAGATAGAATTTACATCTTTTGACGTGTTTTTACCTAAACTAATTAGTTCATTAAAAATGATTGAAAACTAATAAAAATGAGATTTTAAAAATATAAAACGACACGCCAACAAAGTTTAGTGATGAAACGTATTTAGCTTTATATGGTGGCGGACAGCCATCGACTTGGACTGATGTACTAACACAAGAATATCATGATGAAGTAGCCGAAAAACAAAAAATTAACCCCTCTGGCGTACTTCTGTGACGTGAGTCCATCCAATACTTCCTGTTAAAGCCCAAATAAAAAAACGCACCCCAAACCTTAACCGTATGTTCCCCCAAAAAATCAAACTTCCTTATTATGCCTTATGGGTCAGTCTGATCAATGTGATCCTATACAACCGCCCCATGTTTTCTTACGTTTACGATCATATTGACCACAACACTTTTAATGGGGTGTTGTTGATTGTTAGTTTGGTGGTTTTATCCATCGTTCTCAATGGCTTTGTCTTTTATTTGGGGCTTTATTTATTACGGGGCATCGGCAAATGGATCTTGGTGCTTTTCTTTGGCCTTAATTCCCTTTGTGTTTACTTTATCAATACCTATGGGGTGGTGATCGACATCACCATGATCGGGAACGTCTTTAACACCAATTTTGAGGAAGCCGGTAGTTTCTTTTCCTTTTCGCTGCTTTTTTATTTTATCTTTTGGGGCATACTGCCCGGTCTATTGATCCATCGCTTTCAATTTTCGGGGGTAAGGTTAAAAACCTTTTTGCTGCACCAATTTTTCCTATTGATTTTCCTTTTGTCCCTTGCCTGGGCCAATGCCGCCAATTGGTTGTGGATCGATAAAAACTCCAACCGTTTGGGTGCCTTGGTCATGCCCTGGTCCTATGTGGTCAATACCAGCAGGTTTTACTATTACCAACACCAAGCAGATCAAAAAGAAATCTTACTCCCTAATGCGCAAATAACGGATGATCACAAATCGGTGGTGGTATTGGTAATAGGAGAGTCGGCCCGTTCGGCTAATTTTTCGCTCTACGGTTACCCCAAAAACACCAACCCTCAGCTGTCGCAAGTCCTAGGGCTACAGGCCTATGAGGCGGAATCCGCTGCCACCTATACCACCGCAGGGGTAAAGGCCATTTTGGATCACAAAGAAACCAATAAGCTCTATGAAATCCTGCCCAACTACCTCCACCGAAACGGCGTGGAAGTCCTCTGGAGAACCACCAACTGGGGGGAACCCAATGTCCATATCACCCACTACCAAGACCGGGAGTACCTTCAAGAAAGGGCGGAGGTGGATGGCACCGTCTATGACGATATCCTGCTTTATGGTTTAAACGATTGGATATCTCAAAGCCAAAACAACAAAATCTTTATCGTACTGCATACCAGTACCAGTCATGGGCCTTTATATCACCAAAAATACCCACCGGAATTTGAAAGCTTTAGCCCTGTTTGCAAAAGTGTTGAACTCTCCCAATGCACCCAAGAGGAATTGATCAACGCCTATGACAATACCATTGTCTATACCGATCACCTTTTGGCGCAGCTGATTGAAAGTTTACAACAACTGGAGGAATTTAACACCACCATGTTCTTTGTCTCCGACCATGGGGAGTCGTTGGGGGAAAACAACCTCTACATGCATGGCCTCCCCATGAGCATTGCCCCTGAGGTGCAATATCAAATTCCCTTTTTGGTCTGGACTTCCGATCCCTCCGCACTCTTTAAAGACCAAAAAACCGCCTCCCAGTTTCATTTCTTCCACAGTGTTTTAGATTTTCTGGGGGTGGACAGCCCTGTTTACGATCCCGACCAGAGTATTTTAAAATAATCACTTAACTTATGGTGTTTTTATTCCCTATGGAGATTTCCATAGGAACAAAAAATTTTAATATATCCAATGATGAAAAAGTCGTTTTTGATCCTTTTGTGTTCTCTTTTTTGGGTCTCCTGTTCCCTGACCTTCGAAACCTCCATAGCCGAATTTTCCACTTCTCATTTTCGAATGGAGATCAGCGATAGGGGCAACGTCATAGCATTGTCCGATCCCGTTACGGGGAAAGACTACCTCGCCCAAGACTCCATTGCTACGCTACTGTCACTCCGAGTCAAAGGAATTTTCCAAAAGCCACAGTCCGCTGACTTAAAAGACGACATCCTCCATTTACAGTTTGCCCAAGCGCGGGAAGCTCAAATCAAAATCACTTCAAAAGAAACTTACCTCACTTTTGAGCTCATTGCACTGACCCAAGCCGAGGCGGTTGACCTCATCCTTTGGGGGCCTTATCCCACCACCATTGACAAAATCATTGGAGAAACCGTGGGTGTGGTTCGCGGGGAAATCTTTGCCTTGGGGATACAGTCGCTCAACCTCAAAACTTTGGGGGGCTACCCTTGGCACGAAAGCGACCGCATGCCGCAGTTGGACATTTTCCGTGCAGGAGACAATACCGACATGGCCGCCCGCTCCGACGATGGGGTCTTATACCGCGTGGAAGCCGCCATGCCCACCCCCTCTGGTAGTAGTTTACAAGCCTATAGTCGCAACCGCAACCAAGCCCGGATCGTCGAAGAATTTTCCCACGACAAAATCGTAGCACCTCCCTACAAAGACGGTGGGGTCATTGGCTCCAAAATTGCCCTTTTTGGTGTGCCCGTTGAACAAGCACTCCAGACTTTGGGTACCATTGAACTGGGCGAAGGATTGCCCCATCCCATGATTGATGGAGAATGGGTCAAAACCTCCCCCTATGCCAATGCCGCCTACCTCATCACCAGCTTTACCGAAGCCGATGTGGACGAGGCCATCGCCCTCACCCAAAAAGCAGGACTTAAACATTTGTACCACTACGGAAAAACCTTTGAAAACTGGGGGCATTTTGACCTCTATAAAGGGGAATTTCCCAATGGGTTGGCAGGCCTTAAAAAATGTGTGGAAAAAGCCGCCGCCCAAGGCATCAAAATGGGAACCCACTGCCTGTCCAATTTTATCACCACCAACGACCCCTATGTGACTCCCATCCCCGACCCCCGACTGGCCAAGGTAGGCAGTTCGCAACTAACAAAAGCGGTGGGTTCTACCGATACCGAAATCGAAATTACCTCCCCCGACTTTTTTAACCAAATGAAAAACAACACCCTTAAAACAGTTGTGTTGGGCAATGAATTAATCCGCTATGGTAGTGTTTCAGAGGTCGCGCCTTGGCGTTTGCTCGACTGTCAGCGAGGGGCTTTTGGCACCGCAGCAGCAGCCCATCCCGCCGGGGCTGAAATATCAAAACTGCTGGATCACGGGTATAAAGTCTTTTTGACCGATGCCGATCTTACGATAGAGATGTCGGAAACCCTTGCGGAGCTTTACAATAAAACGGGCCTGCGACAGATCTCCTTCGACGGACTGGAGGGCAATCGCTCCACCGGACTGGGAACCTACGGAGAATCCCTCATGCCCTATACGTGGTACAATGCCTTGATCCCCGAACTGAAAGACCACCTCATCATCGACGCCAGCCGAACCACCCATTTCTTCTGGCACATCTATTCCCGAATGAATTGGGGCGAACCCTGGTATGCCGGTTTTCGTGAAAGCCAAACCCAATACCGCTTTAATAATCAAGCCTATTTCCAACGCAATTTTATGCCGGGGATGTTGGGTTGGTTTAGGATGACCGCCGAAACCAGTTTGGAGGACATGGAATGGATGTTGGCCAAATCTGCGGGATATGCCGCTGGCTACGCCTTGGTTGCCGATGCCAAAAGCATTGCCCAAAATGGGAAAACCGATTTGATTTTGGAAAAGGTAGGCGACTGGGAACAACTCCGACTTTCCCAAGCCTTTAGCGAGGATCAAAAAACCGCCATGCGCGACAATGACAGAGAGTTTACCCTCCACAAAATTGATGCCCAAACTTGGAACTGGCAAGAGGCACATGCAGAGATCTTCACCCACCAAAAGAAAGTACGTCAACCCGGAGAACCCCTTCATTCCGCTTTTGAGTTCCATAACCCCGCAGCAGCACAAACACTAAAGTTTGTCCTTACCGCCCAAAAAGCAGCAGTGAATGAGATCAGTTTGGAGATCAACGGCTATAAAAAAATAGAACTGCCCACAGGTTTGCAAAAAGGACAACGCATAGAATACAGCGGTGGGGATCGATTATGGGTATTGGACGCCCAATGGAACCGACTAAAACCCTATAAGGTCAACCCACAAGACTTTAAGGTCAATGGCGGAAACAATAGCCTAATGCTGGATGCTGATTTTGACCGGGACGAAACAGAAGCCGTACTCAAATTGGAAGTCAAAACCTTAGGTAAAAGCGCAAAGCTTAGCCTCCCTAAAAGTGAAGGAATTTAAAACCCAATGCCTTAAAATTGATTCTTTTTTTCCTTTAATATTATTTTTATAGAAATTTGTAAATCAATATACTATAGATAGCTATATCAATTAAAATTTTAAGTATAATCACCCATAGATATAGTTAATAAGTGAAATCAAATATTGATGTACAGTGCTTCAACCCCAAAAAGAGCGTTTTCGGACTTCTAATGCCCTTCTTTTTGATAGTGTTCTTGGATCAGGTCTTTCCCAAAATCGCCATTAAATTCTCTCCAAACGGCATGGATATGGTTGCCATTGTTTTGGGAGTTGTCGTATTCGATCAAAAAGCTTTGGCCTTGGATACGGTAGTAATGGGCTTTTAGTTTTTCGGTTTTTCCTGCCCAGCTAAAAGTAATATCGTTCCAATTTTCATTTTCGAGCAGGCTCCGTGCTTTTTGGGAAACTGGTTTTTCCATACGGTCGAGGTGGTGGTGGATGATTTGTTTCAACAGTTTTTTTTGAGGGGTTTGGAGTTGTCGGTAGGCAATCCCGTTGTTGGGGATAAATGCTACTGCGTCTTGATTGCGGGTGAGAATCTCTCCATAGGTCTTGGAGCTGACCAAGGTTTTTTCCAGTTGTGCTGGGGAGAGGGAATTCACGAGTTGCAAGCCCAGGTTGTGGTCGGTTTTCAGTACGATTTTTCCTTGTTCGGGTCCAATGGGGACAATCCCGGGATTGGAACCCCAGAATGCAGGAGCAAAGGCGATAGTTTCTCGCGAGACGGTAAAGTTGAGGGAGAGGTGGTGGCCTTCAAAAGACCAGGCCCATAGGGAGTCTTTGTGGGGGGTGCCATAAAAAGCGATATAGTATTTGCTGGCATCTCTTTTATAGGGATTGTTCTCCACTATGGCAAGATAGTTTTCCAGATCGATGATCTGTTGCATTTGGTCATAACCGCTTTCGCTGAGGTAGGCTTCCAGCAGGGCATAGGTTTTTTCAATCTGGTTGCTACTCATGTTGGAGAGTGGCAGTCCCTCCCGGGCAAAGGAGTCGTGGGGAAGGTAGTGCCATCTGGTTTTGGCGGGGGCTTCCATAGCAAAAGAAACGATTTCTTTTTGCGCTGGAGTCAGACTTTTCATCAATGCTGTGACTCCCAATAGGGGGTCAAACGATGGTTGGGCCATCAAGGAACCAAAGCCCATAACGTAAATTAAGACTAACTTTTTCATCTCAGTTAAGTTTAACTAAATGTACCAAAATATTTTTGAGGATTAAATGCTTCCCCATAAGTTTGAGTTTAAGACATTGATCCCATTGATCCAAAGGGACTCAAGCGCTTTTAAGTTTTTTACAAATTCTATAAAGTCCTGATATTAAATTGATTAATTGTTAATTTTAGATGGCTCTTTTTGCGGAAACCTTGATTCTTAGGAATGAAAGCGCAGATTTTATGCATGAACAATGGGCATTTCTATTTTTGTAATGTGAGGATGCGAAGGATGGCCATTGAGGAAAGTGATCGCGAATTTCTTTCAGCTTTGGAAGGGGTTTATGAAGCGGTCACTAGCGCCCCCCTAAAGGCAAGTCCAAAGCGGGTAAGAAAAATTTGCAGTAGTCGAATCCAGCAGGCATTTGCTTTGACAGATGTCCAAATCAAAGGCTCGGAGCATTTGCCCTACGAAAAAAACACCATTTTTATCTACAACCACCTAAGGAATCACCCCTATTATACTGAGGACGAGGGCTTTCAGATCACCTTGGACAGTCATTTTATCAGCAGCTTGATTTTGGATCGATATTATCAAGACCCTGGGGTTCGTGTGGCACGACATTCGCTCTCAGATGAGACCAATCACCAGGCCTACTACGACCGTTTGGACTACATTCGGGTGTATGCTCAAAAGTTTGTTCCCGACGGATTGGACAAAAAGGAAATCAAAAGGATCAACAAAGGGTTCTATACAAAGGCGATCGCTCATTTAGAAAAGGGTTTCCCCTTGGTCTTTAGTCCGGAAGGAAATTCCTATACTTCCCAGGATTCCCCTGGTATTTTCCGTTATGGAATTTTCAAATTGGCCCTTAAAATGGATCCACAGCCTTTGATCGTCCCCTTGGTGATGGCCAATTTTGATCAACTTGCCTCACAAGTCGTTTATCGGTGTGAAATCAAGCCCCGTTTTAGGATGAGTGATTTGGGGATTACGAACCACAAAGACCCCAACTTCCCAAAAGCCGTGGAACATCTTAATGATCAATACAAATTTTGGGTCAAGCAATTGCGTTCCAGTGATGATGATTTTGAATCGGAGATCACAGCGTTGGAAGCGCAAATTCAAAATCATAAAAATACGGATGATTTGGTTGTCTTTTATGGCAGCTCCACCCTCCGTTTGTGGAAGGAATTGGATCGTGACTTTCCCAGCGTGAACACGCTTAACCTCGGATTCGGAGGTGCTTTTATCGATGACTTATCCAAAAATTTTGAGCGATTGTTTACTTTTAAGGCACCCAAGGCGATTGTGCTTTATTTGGGAGGCAATGATTTGAGTTTGGGCTGGTCTGCTCAAAAAATAGTTTCTAAAATCAAGGCCTTGATTTTACAAATTCACCAACGTTTTCCCGGCACCACACTTTATAACTTAAGTATCAAACCCTCTCCGGAGCGCATTAAGCAATTAGACACCATCAATCAAATCAACCGCATGATGATGGAGGAGGCCAAAATAAATCCTTTATTGGCACAAATTCATTATGTCGATGAAATCATTGGGACAGGAGGAGTAAACCAAGAATTTTTTCTTCAAGACGGCTTACATTTCAATGAAAAGGGCTATGAATTACTAAAAAATTACCTAAAAGCTCATTTTTTTCCCCACAGTTTGGGTTAAAAATTTTGTAATGGAAAATCATTTTGTAATTTTATTTAATTTTTTTAACTTTGTTCTTTGTCCAGTTCTCAATCTTGAAAAACTTGTTTTAAAAAAGCTCGTCAGCCTAAGCTTTAAGGAAAACAACACGATTAATAAAACTTAAAAACTTTCAGTTATCAAAAAAAACCGCTCATCTTGTCCAATAGTAACTGTGTTGGATATCGCAGGAGACAAATGGTCACTCTTGGTAATCAGAGACCTTTTCCTTGGTAAAAGCACTTTCGGGTCGTTTTTAAAATCATCTGAAAAAATCTCTACCAGTGTTCTATCCAGTAGATTAAATCAATTACAACATGCAGGAATTGTGAAATACCTTGTTTCCAAAAAAGACAAAAAAGTCAAATTTTATTATTTGACCGATAGGGGAATTGACCTTTATCCTGTCCTCTATGAAATGATGTATTGGAGCAAAAGAAATTTTGACGAGGAATATCACCCTGTGGTAGAAGATTGGTATAAAAAGTACAACGGTCAACCTGCAGAATTTGCCATTGAGGACAATCAGAAAAATTACACAAAATTAAGATCAGAACTTTTGGATTCCAAAGAATTTTGATTAGTTTACATTTCGCAATTAATCATTAATCAACTTGAAGAATCCCTTGCTTTAAGAAGTAAGGGGTTTTTCTTTTTACTTAGTTTTTTGCCATAAGCTGGGCAACATCGTTTTGGAGATGGAGGATATCGGGGTTTAGTTTGGCGTTGTAAATGCCTCTCAATCGGAGTTTTTTGTCTACCAAAACGACATGTTCGGTATTAAGAAATTCTGAACTGTCTTTGGTATCCTAAATTTTTCTCCGCAAAACAAGAACGAAGTGCTAAGGTATAGATCTGATTGGGGGGTGAGCTAAGGGCTTCTTTTGGCAATGCCAAAGGGAAAATGTAGCCGAAGGGACTTAATTTTTATGTTTTGAATTTGGGCAACGGAAAGCCACCATTAAAAGGTTTTATATATTTGAAAAGATAATCTTATATCCAAAAGGTTAAATGAAAAATCATCTATGGCTGTTCCTTTCTCTTCTATGGGCAGGAGCAATTTTTTACCTGAGTTTCTTTAATCCGGTGAGTCAAGAGGGTGTTCCTTGGTTTGAGCATCAAGACAAATTGGGGCATTTTGTTTTTTATGGCGTTTTGGCCATGGCGCTGATCAAAACATTTTCCCAAGAAATAGTCATTCGAAATCCTCTGGCCAAAGCAGCAGTGCTTGCTTTTATTTTTGGGGTACTGATCGAGTTGGGGCAACATTTTTTTACCCACAATCGGGAGGGGAGTTTTATGGATGCATTGGCCAATGGACTTGGAATCCTTTTGATGGTCATTCTGATGAACACCAATCCAAAAATTTTTCGCCTTAATTCAGAGACATAAACATGCGAATTAAATTCCATAAAGTACTGCTCAAAAAGAGATTTCCCTTAGCCATCAGCAGGGGAGTAAGGGGAGATTCCTACAATCTGTTTTTATCATACGAAAAAGGCGGCTACACAGGCTGGGGAGAGGCCGCACCGGGGAAGAATGAAAAGGCTGAAACGGTAGCTGAAATGCAGGATCAACTCACTGCTTTTTTGGAAACTGGAATTGAAAACCACAGCGTAGAGGAACTCAACCAAAGGGCCAAACAAATGCAGATTGCACCCTGTGCCTATGCGGCTCTGGATATAGCCCTTTGGGACTGGAAAGCCAAAAAAACACAATTGCCATTGTATGAATTGCTTCAATTGCCCAAGCCCAATGTCCCCACTTCTCTAACCCTCGGTATCATCCCTCCCGAACAGGTCAAAGAAAGAATAAAACTCATGCTCCAAAACACTTCAGCAAAAGCCCTTAAAATAAAACTCGGTTCCCCACAGGGAATAGAGGCGGATCAACAAATGTTTGCTCAAGTAGTCGAAAGCACTCAAGACGATCAACTCAAAATCAGGGTGGATGCCAACGGAGGCTGGTCCACCCAAGATGCCATTTACATGATGAAATGGTTGGCCAAAAGGGGGGTAGATTATATTGAACAACCTCTTGAGGAGGGACAAGAAACCGAACTCAAATACCTTTTCCCCAATCGCCCTTTGCCTATTTTTCTTGATGAATCCTGTCGCTATGCGGAGGATGTTAGCAAATGGGCGGATTGCATTGATGGAGTCAATATGAAATTGATGAAATGCGGAGGAATCACCGAGGCTCTAATGATCATTGAAAATGCCAAAAAATACGGCCTCAAAACCATGATCGGTTGCATGAGCGAATCTTCGGTTTCTATTGCCGCCGGTGCTGCTCTTTCCGGTGGGATCAACCATATAGATTTGGATTCACATTACAACCTCCAACCCGACCCCTCCTCTGGTGTACTGATGATTGATGGGGTGACCACCCCTGATTTTGTCCCGGGGCACGGGGGCATTTTAAAACCTGAATACCATGCTTAAACCCCATCAAAAAGTAGTCATTTACATGGAGGGCTTTCTCCATAGCGATTATGGTAAAATGGGTTTGGGGGCTGCGCGCTACCTCCAAAATCCTATTGTAGGCATCATCGACTCGGATCACCAAGGGAGCAATATCAACCAAGAACATCCCATCGACAGAGACATACCGATTTATGCAAACTTAGATCAAGTGATCGACCAAGGTGCTGAGGTGCTGTTGCTAGGGATTGCCACTTCGGGTGGGAAAATTCCCAACAACTGGTTTCCCATCATCGAAAAGGCTTTGCAAGCGGGATTGTGTTTGATCAATGGACTGCATGATACCCTCGCAGACAGATTTGCAAACCATCTCCAAGACCCCACTCAATGGATATGGGATGTTAGAATCCCCCAATTTATCCCTCCAATTGCCTCCGCTCGAGCAGCGACTTTAAACAACAAAAGGGTGCTAATGATTGGCACCGATATGGCTTGTGGAAAAATGACGACAGCCTTGGAAATCTGCCGCTGGACACAAGCGAAACAAATGGATACCGCATTTTTGGCTACCGGACAAATTGGAATCACCATCACCGGTGGAGGGATTCCTCTTGATGCTTACAAAGTGGATCATGCCTGTGGTGCTGTCGAGCAAATGGTCATGGATCACAAAGACAAATCGCTGTTGCTGGTGGAAGGACAAGGATCTCTGTTGCATCCCGGCAGCACGGCTACCCTCCCCCTGATGCGTGGCAGTTGTCCCACCCATTTGATCCTCTGCCACCGGGCTGAAAAGACCCATTTAAGAAATCCCGAATCCATTAAAATTCCACCTCTTGGTGATTTTATTGCCCTCAACGAGAGATTGGCCTCCGTCTTAGGAACTTTTGGGAAACCCAAGGTGATGGGTGTAGCGGTCAATACCGTTTCTTTAAATGAAAAAGATGCGCTGGCGTATATCGATAAATTAGAAAGAACATTGAAAATCCCCGTTACCGATGTGGTTCGTTTTGGGGTCGAAAAAATGGTAGTCGGCTGGTTGTAAATTACTTGCAGTGATAATCCGCAGCGCGGGTAGCAATTTGATTGTTGGGTTTGATGTTCACTTTATAGCCCAAAGAATTTGCCCAACCTTTGGTGGCGGAGATCAGCTTATTCGATTTGAAATTTTCATCACTGTTATAGTCCATATCAATTTCCACCTTTACACTCACTTGATGGGTCAGCCATTCCGCTACGTCAATACTCATCTCGGCTTCTTTCCACAAACGAATCCACATATCGGTAATCAAAATTTCCACTTTTTTACTGAGGATATAATGAACCCCTCGGTGACCAAACCGATAGGCAATTACGGTGGCATATTTAGATGATTTTCCCACGTTTTGGGAATCTGAACCGATGTGGATTTGCACATTGGGGTGTTCTTTTAAAATGTTCAGTGTGTGCTGAATGGGGTCGATTCGGTTCCCGTTGATGTCTTTGAATATTCTCATAAAGAAAACCCTAAGATAGGGAAGCCATCTAAAAAAATGGTTTTATTTTTGAGTTAACAATATGTATTACGAAACGATTTTTAACCTTTTCAATTCGGGAATTCTCCTCTTTTGGTTGCTCCTTTTGCTCTTTCCCAAAAAGCGTTTGACCCAACAAATCATCACCTATCCCTGGGTGCCTTTGGTGATTGCCATGGGCTATGTTTATTTTTTGAGTACCACCAGCGGTACTTTTTCTGCTGACTTTACTTCGCTGGGTGGTTTAACGGAAATGTTTCAAAACGCCAACCCCCGTGGCGTGGCAGCGGGATGGTTGCATTATTTGGCGTTCGATTTTTGGGTGGGTTGTTGGATGCTCAAAAACAGTCAAGAAAAACAAATCCAACACGTTTGGGTGATTTTCCCCATGTTATCCACTTTTATGTTGGGGCCGGTAGGGATTATCCTCTATACTTTGGTACTTTTGATCCACAAAAAATTATCGCTCTAAACCTATGACCCAGTCATTTTTACTCATTTCACTGGCCTTGGGTGTGGCTACCGGAGCTTTAGGAAGTTATATCTCCGAAAAAAAAGGAAGAACCCACCGCTTTGGGTTCATCATCGGTTTTTTGTTTGGACTAATTGGGGTCTTAGGAC
The DNA here is from genome assembly GCA_965662705.1 of Flavobacteriaceae bacterium. Taxonomy (GTDB): domain Bacteria; phylum Bacteroidota; class Bacteroidia; order Flavobacteriales; family Flavobacteriaceae; genus UBA8316. Next base: position 4,621 of record CBFIIP010000093.1, on the reverse strand, counting down.
TCTTAATATTGGCACCCAAGCCTAAAGAAGATGAATTGTCCGACAAATCAGACTGAGGAAGTAGCTTTTAGTGATTTTAATTTTTTGGGAATACCTTGTAGAGATCACTCCTTTTGAGGAAACGCACCAATTCGACCTTATTGTTTTCGTAAAAAAAACCAAGCCTGTAATCCCCCATCCTCAAACGATATGCAAATCCATAGCCACTGATTTTTTTAATACCGCTCAAATCATCAAGGTTCTTGGCTGTTTCGAGAGTTTCGATCAACGCTATAATCTTCCTCTTGGTTTTTGGGTCTTTAATTTTTTTAAGATCACTTAGAAAGCGTTTTAAAAAAATTACCTCCATTACTTTAGCACTTTGATGATTTCATCTTTCGAAACGGTTTCGTCCCTTTCAGACTGATGCATCAACAATAGTAAACCCAAATCCTCCTTTTCTTCTTCAGTTAGCGAATTCAAACGCTCTTTTTCTTTGTAGGCTACAAAAAATGATACAGCCTTTTCCATCAGCACTTTTACACTGACCTCTTCAAAGGCAGAGATTACTCTAAGCTTCCTCAAAAGCTTGTCTTCTATATCAATGTTTTTTCTCATGTTTTTTAAAAATACTTTACACAAATATACATGATATATATTATATATGTGGGGTGTCATTTGAAGAGCAGGAAGATGAATGCCAAAGAATACAGATCTTTAGAAAAAACCATTCCAAAGCATATGTCCAAAATGAGCACTCACACCCAAAACCAAAGGGTAGAAAACAAAAAGCCACAAACCGTCTTTTAAACTCAGGCCTTGCCCGTTGGCAATGCCCTCCAAAAAGGCATACCAGGTTTTTAGCCCTAATTGTGCCGCCATAATATTGGCCATTATGGCCACCAACAAAATGATTATTCCAATTAAATAAAACTTAATCCATTCCATATAATTACTTTATTTTGCAACTAACTTAATGAATATGATCATAAGGAAGATTATAAAAACAACATTGATCCTGCTGTCTTTGGGGTGTTTTTATGTGGTTTATTTAATGTATTCCAACCTCTCTTTTATAGATACCCCCTATCTGTATGGAGGAATTCTCCTTTTTTTGGCGGGGCTTTTCTTGCCTAAAAAAAAATAAGATTATTCTTTGATCAGGATATAGGTGGCTTTTACTCCTGTAGCCAAATTCCATTGATTGGCGGCAGTCATTTCTCCATTTTCATCAAAAACCCTCACTTCGGCCGTGTTGGGACCTGAAGTGCCTTGATTGAGGGCTACAAAATCAATTTTGTTAAAACCCTGAACCAACTCAATGGACAATCCAACAAAGCGCTCCACCAGCAATACATTGGGTCGAATTACTTGGTCGTTGTGTAAAATTCTTACACGATCTCCATCGGGATATTCGTGATCTCTAAAAATAATTCGAGCCACATTGCCCTCCATTCTGTAGTCTCCCATAAACTGATTCACCCTGAACTTATTAGGATCTTTTCCAGCTTCCACCCCTTTACCCTTCAATTTGGAAAGGTAAATATCACCGGAATTGAGGAATTTTTCTTGCTCCTCCATATTCATTTCAGGGCCTTTTTCATTCAGACTGGGATCGGTCATATCCAAAGGTTTTTCCATAAAATCCCAATTTAAATAGGGGCTTTCCTCCGGTGGTGGCTGGAACAGAGAACGGGAATCATTGCTATTGTCCGAGGGAAATTGGAAAGTAGAATTGTTGTTTTCTATTTGACCGTGGATCAAGGACACCCAAAAAATGCATAGGAATGATAATCGAAAAGCAAAATAAGAAATTGATTTACGACAATAAACATTCAAACAATGCAACAGATTACCCAAGTACATGAGTGAGCAATTTTTTACAAACCTATTTAAAAAATCAGAACTCAAGTATTGTTTAACAAAATTTTATAAGGTTTGGAGATTAATGGTTATTTTGTAATAGAAAATAAATCAAAATGGAATTATTAGGAATAGATTGGGCCATTATCATCGGATTTTTTTCCATTTCCCTTTTTATAGGGGTATGGGTTTCAAAGCAAGCTGGCTCCTCGAGTAGTGAATTTTTCTTATCTGGACGCAATATGCCTTGGTGGTTGTTGGGGGTCTCTATGGTCGCCACAACTTTTTCGACTGACACACCCAATTTGGTTACTGATATTGTAAGAAATAATGGTGTTTCCGGAAATTGGGTTTGGTGGGCTTTCCTTATTACGGGCTTGCTCACGGTATTTGTTTATGCGAAATTATGGCGAAAATCCAATGTCAAAACCGACATAGAGTTTTACGAATTCAGGTACGGTGGGAAGCCGGCCAGTTTTCTCCGCAAATTTAGAGCCCTTTATTTAGGAGTCCTCTTCAATGTAATCACCATGTCGTCCGTCACCTTGGCGGCGATAAAAATTGGGGGAATCATGTTGGGATTAGAACCTTGGCAAACGGTTTTAAGTGCAGGTTTGGTTACGGTGGCATTCAGCACACTGGGAGGATTTAGAGGCGTACTCTACACCGACCTATTGTTGTTTGTGGTGGCCATGGGGGGATCCATTGGTGCGGCCTATTATTTGGTCAATCTGCCTGAAGTGGGGGGAATGACTGCTCTTTTGAACCACGAAAATGTCAGCGACAAACTGTCCATTCTTCCTGATTTTTCGAACGGGGAAGCCTTGATCACCCTCTTGATCATTCCTCTGGCGGTACAGTGGTGGAGCTCCTGGTATCCCGGCGCTGAACCAGGGGGTGGAGGTTATATTGCCCAAAGAATGTTGGCTTCCAAAGATGAAAACCATGCCATTGGCGCTACTTTTTTCTTTAATATCATGCACTATGCCCTGCGACCATGGCCTTGGATTTTGGTCGCCTTGGCATCTTTGGTGATTTTTCCTGATTTGGCCAGTATCAAAGAAGCTTTTCCCAACATCGCCGATGATAAACTCGGCCATGATTTGGCCTACTCGGCCATGTTGGTCAAGTTGCCCGCCGGACTGATCGGTTTGGTTTTGGCCTCTCTGATTGCCGCCTACATGAGCACTATTTCTACCCAGCTTAATTGGGGCTCTTCCTATTTGGTTTACGATTTCTATCAAAACCAGATCAATCCCAATGCCTCCGAAAAAAGATTAGTGGCTGTTGGAAGACTTTGTACCATCGGCTTGATGGTGCTCAGTGCCATGTTGGCTTTGTTGTTACAAAATGCCCTACAGATTTTTGACATACTGCTCACCTTCGGAGCTGGTACCGGCTTGATTTTTATACTGCGGTGGTTCTGGTGGCGGATCAATGCTTGGAGTGAAATTTCTGCTATGTTTGTCTCGGGGATTTTGTCCATTTTACTTAAAACAACTTCCCTCGGGGACGTTCTTTTTGGAGCGGAAATGGGAATATTCCCCGTTTGGGCAGAATATCTGTTTGTGGTTTTGGTTACTTCTGTCATTTGGATTGCAGTAACCTATCTCACCCCTGCGGAGGACACCTCTGTTTTGCGTTCTTTCTACCAAAAAATACAACCAGGAGGCCCGGGGTGGAAAAAAGTAGTGGACGAAGCCGCAGCAGATAATATCAATATCACCGATGACCGCCAAGGCTGGAGTGTTCCCTCGGGGATTACCGCCATGCTACTGGGCTGTGGAATGATCTATGGTGCCATGTTCGCCACTGGTTATTGGATTTATGGCGAGAACAGTCGTGCGGTTGTACTCACTATGATTACAGTCGTTTTTGCGGTCTTACTGGTACGAACCTGGAAAAAAGTAAGGGTTAAAGTTTTATAGGATCACCCCAAAATGGCTCCGGCCATAGTGGCCGAGATCAAAGAGACCAGTGCTCCTCCAATCATTGCCTTGAGGCCCAGTGCGCTAAGGTTACTTCTTTGGTTGGGAGCAAGGATGCCGATTCCACCGATTTGTATGCCTATGGAAGCAAAATTGGCAAATCCACAAAGCATATAGGTTGCCATAATCACTGATTTTTGATAGGTAAAATGCGTGGCACTCATTCCGTCTTTTAAGCTAACGAGCTGCGTATAGCCCACAAATTCACTAGCCACAAGTTTGACCCCTAGGAGTTGCCCCATCAGTGCGATGTCTTCCGTAGCCACTCCGATAATCCACATCAAGGGAGCAAACAAATACCCCAACAAAAATTCAATGGAAAAACTGTCGTACACAGTGTTGGCTGCAATCCAGCTATTGAGTCCGATAAAGTCACCAATTCCCGAAAAAATACTGCTTAACATGGCGATTAAAGCGATAAAGACCAAGAGCATTGCCGCTACATTGACTGCCATTTTAATTCCTTCTCCCGTACCGATGGAGATGGCAGAAAGTAAATTGGATCCAATTTTGTCGTTGGAAATGGAAATGTCTGTTACGATATCTTCTGTTTGAGGATAAATAATTTTAGCCATAACAATTGCTCCAGGAGCGGCCATCACTGAAGCTGCAAGGAGACTTTTGGCGAATTCCAATCGTTGTACAGGATCATTGCCTCCTAGAAATCCAATGTAGGCGCCTAGGACACTTCCCGCCACAGTCGCCATTCCGCCTACCATGACCAGAAAAATCTCCGAACGGTTCATTTTTTCCAAATAGGCTTTGATCAGCAAAGGCGCTTCGGTCTGTCC
>CBFIIP010000092.1:0-26001 GCA_965662705.1 Flavobacteriaceae bacterium | reverse complement strand
AGAGCTCAAGTCAGTATCACCAAATTCCGAAAAGTAAACTCCAAAAAAGAAGGGGAATTCTTTCAGTTGGTTTTTAATATCACCCCTTTCTACCCTGAGAGTGGGGGACAGGTTGGGGATAAGGGCTACCTTGAGGCACCCAATGGTGCTCTTCACTACATTGTGGATACCAAAAAGGAAAACAACCTCATTCTCCATTACTCCAAAACTTTGCCAGACGACCTCAATGTCAAATTCAATGCTGTCGTAGAGCAAGGCCAACGATTTAAAACCGCCTGTAACCACAGCGCTACCCACCTTATGCACCAAGCTTTACGGTCCATATTGGGAACCCATGTAGAACAAAAAGGTTCTATGGTGCACTCCGGGATGTTCCGTTTTGACTTTTCACATTTCGCCAAACTCAGCCCAGAGGAATTGCTTGCAGTGGAACAATTTGTCAATGCGCGGATCAAAGAACAAATCCCACTCGAGGAAAATAGAAATGTTCCCTATGACCAAGCCATTTCCGATGGTGCGATGGCCCTTTTTGGTGAAAAATATGGGGATACGGTAAGAACCATTCGTTTTGGTCAATCCATAGAACTTTGCGGAGGAACTCATGTAAAAAACACCTCCGATATTTGGCATTTTAAGATCACTACCGAAACGGCTGTAGCCGCAGGCATCAGAAGGATCGAGGCCATTACCGGTGCGGCGGCTCTAGAATACTTTGAGGATCAAAACCGACTTTTGCAACACGTCAATGGCTTGCTCAAAAACCCACAAGATATATCCAAAGCAGTCACCCAGTTACAATTTGAAAACACCAGCCTTAAAAAAGAACTTATTGAACTCAGAAAGCTAAAAAGTCAAATTTTGGCTCAAGAGGCACAAACAGAAATTCAAGAACACAACGGCATTGCCTTTTTGGCCAAAGCCGTTGATCTGGATGCGCAATCCATCAAAGATCTCGCCTTCACTTTGGGAAAAGATCGCGATGACCTCTTTTTGGTACTTGGCTCTGCCAATGGAGAAAAGCCCATACTGAGCTGTTATATCTCCAAAAAATTAGTTAGTGAAAAAGAATTGGACGCCAGCAAGGTGGTTCGAGAACTCGGCCAATACATCCAGGGGGGTGGAGGGGGGCAGCCCTTTTTCGCCACTGCTGGAGGAAAAAACCCCGCAGGAATCCCCAAAGCCATCAAAGCGGCAATAGAATTGAGTCCCTCCTAAAGGGCAGACTCAGGAGGATAGTTTTTAAGAATTTCTTCGACAAAAATTCCGATCCGTTCATCCCGATCTTTGGTGTACTCACTGATCCCACCTCTTCCTTTACCTTGCCAAACCAACTGCTTGGTTTTGGCATCGATCAAATCAATATATAGCGCTCCCTCGGTTCGGGTCGAAACCGTATTAGAATTAGGCCCCCACATCCAAGGATTCCAGCCCCAGCCCCAAAATCCATAATTCATTTGGTTCACATATACTTTTTCTTTGGCTGTTGTATTGATGCTCACCAACAAATCGGGCATATCCGACTTCATCATGGACTTTCCTTCCATTTGTTGATCAATGGCTTTTAAGATCCTCCGTTTGTCAAGGTCTGAAATTTCAACCTTATCGATTCCCGGTTTGAAATAAGCAAAAGTCTTATATTTTGAAAAATCAACTCCCAAGTCGTGGTCAGTAAAAACGCTGATGGAGCTGCAACCTAAAAAGGTCAACAACAGCATCAATAAACAAATATTTTTCATCATGATTTTTATATAATTAAAAACAAAAACTGTGCCGAAATTAAACGGCCCTTCCTGGATCAAAATCGTAGGGGCAATGGCGGCAATTGGAACGGCAACAGTAACCTCTTTTGAGGTGGTACTTTTCCGTAAAGACACGGTATCCCTCGGGGGATAGGTAAAAGTCTTCTTCAAGAGGTAAATCCGGCTCCATGACAAATATTCAAAGTTAGCCATATTTCAAAGGATAACCTTTAATTTTACTGCATTATGTCTTTATTTGAAAGTCAAAATTCAGTCAATCAATTCCTCACCTCCATCAACGGTTGTGAAATCACCCTCAAGAGAGAGGACTTGTTACACCCCACGGTTTCGGGAAATAAATTCAGAAAACTAAAATACAACCTCCAACAAGCCAAAGCGGAGGGACACCATACCCTATTGACTTTTGGAGGCCCTTTTTCCAACCATTTGGCGGCGACTGCTGCTGCTGCTAGGATCACAGGTTTCAAATCCATTGGGGTCGTCAGGGGGGAAGAAGACCGACCACTCAATCCTACAGTGCAATTTTGCAAAGACCAAGGCATGACCCTTTTTCCCGTTTCCCGATCGGACTATCGGCTCAAAAACCAAGCCCAATTCATTGACCAACTCCACTATCAATTCGGTGATTTTTATATTATTCCCGAGGGGGGAACCAATTCCAAAGCCGTAAAAGGCTGTAAGGAAATACTTACCGAAGCAGATACCCATTTTGATTTGATTGCTTGCAGTGTAGGAACCGGTGGCACGCTGGCCGGATTGATCGAAAGTGCCTTGCCCCATCAAAAGGTAGTGGGTTTTTCGGCTTTGAAAAATCAGAACTTAAAAATGGAAATCGAAAAATGGACCACAAAGCAAAATTGGAGCCTCAACCATGACTACACCTTTGGAGGTTATGCCAAAGTTTCCCCTGACCTTATTGACTTCATCAATACCTTTAATAAAAATTTTAAAACTCTCCTAGATCCTGTCTACACCGCAAAGCTCCTTTTTGGTATTTTTGAACTTATTAAAAACAGACAATGGGTTGGGGTAAAAAATATATTGACCATTCATACGGGAGGACGACAAGGCATTGTGGGAATGAATCAAAAACTAACCCAAAAAAAATGGCCCGAAATTATTTTTTGACCATCCTTCTGCCACTATTCATGCTGTTCTTCAACAGTTGTGGCAGTGCCAAAAAGGTAAAAATCAACGACTCCCCAACCACCACTCAATCCACTAAAAAAGTAAAGGACAGCCACAAAGCTCCAATAATTAAACCCTCCAAGAACTTCCAAAAATTATCTGTAGCCGAGCGGGTCGATCGTTATGTAAAAACCTATGCCGAAGTGGCGCAACATGAGATGAAATCCTATGACATTCCCGCCAGCATTACACTAGCGCAGGGCATCCTGGAATCCGGTATGGGCGACAGTCGATTGGCCACCCAAGCCAACAATCACTTTGGGATCAAATGCCACAAAGAGTGGCGTGGCAAGCGCATTTATCACGACGACGACAAAAAAGGGGAATGTTTTAGGGTGTACCAAGACCCCCGCACCTCCTACAGAGACCATTCTCTGTTTTTGACAACACGTGCGCGCTACGATTTCCTTTTTGACCTCAAAAAAGACGATTACAAAGGCTGGGCCAAGGGCCTTAAAAAAGCTGGCTATGCCACCGATCCCAAATATCCCGACAAACTCATCAGCCTCATTGAGCGCTACCGTTTGGATCGTTATGACCTCAACCAACGCAAGACCAAAAAGCTTATAGAAAACACCAATGACATTGCTTTTCAAAAAGTCCACCAAGTACAAAAAGGAGACACCCTCTATTCCATTTCCAAAAAATATCAAGTGGATTTACAACACCTTGTTCAGGAAAACAATATCGAAAACAACACCATTTTTCTCGGTCAAAATTTAATCATCCCCCAAGTACAATAAAAATGCGATACCAAAGAAGCAGTGCCCTATTTCTGTCCGCACAAAAAGTCATCCCTGGAGGGGTCAATTCCCCGGTTCGGGCTTTTAAAGCAGTGGGGGGCACCCCCGTTTTTGTTGAAAAAGCCAAAGGGGCCTATCTCTTCGATGCAGACGGCAACCGACTCATAGACTACATTTCCAGTTGGGGTCCTATGATTTTGGGTCATGCTTTTGAACCGGTTATTCAAGCACTCAAGGAAAGGGTCGACTGCGGCACCTCCTACGGAATGCCCACTGACTTGGAAACCCAAATCGCTGAATTGGCAGTACAAATGGTACCCAACATCGATCAAATCAGAATGGTCAACTCTGGCACCGAAGCCTGTATGAGTGCCGTCCGTTTGGCCAGAGGCTATACCGGAAGGGAAAAGATCATCAAATTTGCAGGTTGTTACCACGGGCATTCCGATGCCTTTTTGATTCAAGCGGGAAGTGGTGCTGTCACCTTCGGTGCGCCCAACAGTCCCGGAGTCACCCAAGGCACTGCCAAGGATACCCTTTTGGCCCAATACAATGACTTGGAAACTGTGGCCATCCACTTTGACCAACATCCCGAACAAATTGCGGCCATCATCGTAGAGCCCGTGGCAGGAAATATGGGCTGTATCCCTCCCCAGGCTGGGTTTTTAGAGGGACTGCGAAAACTTTGCGATGCCCATCAAGCCCTATTGATTTTTGATGAGGTGATGACCGGTTTCCGATTAGCTCCAGGAGGGGCCCAAGAAACCTTGGGAGTGGCCGCCGACATCTGTACCTTTGGAAAAGTCTTGGGCGGCGGACTTCCAGTGGGTGCCTTTGCCGCACCGACCGAAATCATGAGCCATTTGGCTCCCGAGGGGCCGGTCTATCAAGCCGGAACACTAAGCGGTAACCCTCTGGCCATGGCCGCAGGTTTTACCATGCTGAAAACCTTAAACGATCAATCCGAAATATTTGATAGCCTGAACCATAAAACAGCCTTGCTCCACCAAGGCATGGAAGAGGTTTTAAAGCCAAAAGGCATCCCCTACCAGATCAATCGTTATGGTTCCATGATGTCCCTCCATTTTACAGAAAAGCCCGTTGTCGATTTTGAAACCGCCGCTTTGGGTAACAACGATCAATTTAAAAACTACTTCCATGGCATGCTCGATCGAGGGGTTTATCTACCGCCCTCTGCCTTTGAAAGCTATTTTCTTAACGATGCTTTGTCTGAGGAAGACATCGACTTTACCCTTTCCGCATTTATGAATTGGCTAGAAAGTCTTTAAAGATCGGTTTGTAAGAGCAACCCCTGGCGCGTGTCTCTGATCTGTCTGCCTGACGCAAGCTGGCGTCTATCGTCTATTTTTAGAATCGAATTAAATTCTCAAAATAAGGCCGGATTGATAATTTTCATTAACTTGAGAATCCAAATTTTAATGCCCTGTAATGAACTCAAAAACCAAATCTTTGCGGCCCAACCGACCAATTTTTCTTCTCTCCCTCCTTTTTCTGTTTTTGTCATCTTGTACCAACCTCTTTAGGGAGTACTACAAAAAAGACGACCTGCTCAATCACTATAAACCGGATCTGATTGCTATATCGGAAAAGCCAGCCTTGCACTTTACCAAAAATATTGAGTTTGAGGAGATCAGTTTGATGGAAAACGGCTTGATCAAAATGGGCTACTCTTTTTTTGAATCCAGTGGCGACGAGATACTGGCACAAGCCAAAGAATTTGGCCGTGAAATTGGTGCCACCGTGGTTTTGATCAAAGAAAACTATCAACGTTCCAAAATGGAATATATGGACTATCCATCCATCCAAACCGTAGTACCCGACTATGTGGCGGTCAATCCCTATGGGGTGGTTTTGCCTCTTTATGGGCCTGCGGTTTCATACAATTACGATATAAATTTTGAAACCGGTCGAGTTACGGGCCAAAGGGTCTCCATCGGTCATGCTGCCCAAGTATGGGGAACGCCCTATTCCGACAGGGACTACTATGTGGTGCCTCACGGTACTGATGCGGTGATCATCGATAACCAAGTCCAAGCTCAACAAGTAGAGGTCTTTTCCTATTACGCCTCCTTCTGGGCTAAAACCAACTACCCCCCCGCTTTGGGGGTCGAAGTGGCCAATATCGTGAGTGAAGTTCGCGAAAAATTAGGGGTCAACTACGGTGTGGTGGTTTGGGGCGTGTTTCGAGATTCTCCGGCAGCCATGGCCGGAATCAATCGCGGAGACTATCTAATTAACATCAACAATGAACCCATCATCAGTCGCTTACAAATGGGAGAATTGATTCGAAAAAATACCGGGAAATCGGTCAAAATTGAGATGATACAAGGAGAAGAACGAATGACCAAAACCATTCAACTAAGGGATACGACTTTTTGATAGAATCGGTTTTACGAAAAAGCCATTATAAAACCAGAGAATACATTTTTAAGGTCCACCAGTCCTCCTGTCGGCTGAAAATAAATAATTTATTAACTATATTTATAAATGTTTATTGACCGCCTTAATCCATTGGATTGGCGTCAAAAAGTAATTAAAGAACCACTAATGTTGACCAAAATGTATAGAGTTTTCCTTTTTATTTTCTTTATGACTTTATGTTCTTTTGTTGCTTTTGCCCAAAGTGATACTATTTTGGGATTTTGGAAAACCGTTGACGATAGCACTGGAGAAGAAAAATCAAAAGTGTTCCTCTATAAAGATACCGACGGGAAAATCTATGGAAAAATAGTTGGTATCACCGACCCCGCCAAACAAGAAAGTACATGCGATCAGTACAATGGCAGTAAAAAAGGACAGCCCATCATGGGAATGGTCATCATAGAGGGGCTGCAAGAGAGAGATGCGGTCTATGAAGGAGGAACCATCCTAGACCCCCAGATCGGAAAGGTGTATAAATGCAAGTTATGGCGGGAGAACAACCAACTGAAAGTCAGGGGATATTGGGGGTTTTTATACCGGACCCAAACTTGGTTGCCGGACTCATGATTCCCCTTGACTGGTTTTCCACTAAGTTTTTAAACGGAGCTTGTCAAAATTTCCACCCACAGCCCTTGCTCGTCCTTAAAGACTTTGGCCAGTTTATTTTTTGTCAGTCCCTTGATGGTTTTATCCCACTTTTTATTGCTCAGTCCCGACTGTTCTTTAAGTTGGTTTAGGGTCACCGGACTTTCTTTTTTAAGCAAGTTCAACACCATTTTTTCATCCTCGCTTATTGGGATGGCTTTTTGTTCGGGTTTCATTTGCGGGAAGAACAAGACCTCCTGAATGGAACTGTTGTTGGTCATTAGCATCACCAAGCGGTCAATCCCGATACCGATCCCTGAGGTGGGGGGCATACCGTATTCTAAAGCTCTTAAAAAATCTTGATCGATAAACATGGCTTCATCGTCACCCTTTTCACTCAGTCGAAGCTGTTCTTCAAAGCGTTCCCGTTGGTCCAAGGGGTCGTTCAATTCCGAATAGGCATTGGCCAATTCTTTTCCATTCACCATCAACTCAAAACGTTCGGTTAGTTTGGGATTGTTCCGATGTTCTTTGGTTAGTGGACTCATGGACTTGGGATAGTCGATGATAAAGGTGGGTTGGATGTAATGGTGTTCGCATTTTTCTCCAAAAATCTCATCGATCAACTTTCCTTCTCCCATGCTATCGTCCACTTCGATACCTAAGCTTTTGGCAGTTTCTCGGAGCTGTTCTTCATTCATTTCCGATACATCAATCCCCGTATGGGTTTGGATGGCCTCCAAAATGGGTACACGAGGATAGGGGGCTTTAAAATCAATGCGGTGTTCTCCGACAATGACTTGAGTTGCACCGTGTGCATCTGTAGCTACTTTTTCCAAAAGGGCCTCGGTGGTTTCCATCATCCAGAAGTAGTCTTTATAAGCCACATAGAGTTCCATAACCGTAAACTCAGGGTTGTGGGTACGATCCATCCCTTCGTTTCTAAAGTCTTTGGAAAATTCATACACCCCCTCAAATCCACCCACAATCAAGCGTTTAAGGTACAATTCATTGGCAATCCTCAGGTAGAGCGGAATGTTGAGTGCATTGTGGTGGGTGACAAAGGGTCGTGCGGCCGCCCCTCCCGGTATGGGCTGAAGGATGGGCGTTTCCACCTCCAAATAGCCTTTGTCATTAAAAAAGCTACGGATACTGTTGGTGATTTTGGTACGTTTGATGAATGTGTCTTTGACTTTGGGATTGACGATCAAATCCACATAGCGTTGCCGATAGCGCTGCTCGGGATCATTGAATTCATCATAGACCCTACCCTCAGCATCGGTTTTGGGAAGGGGTAGGGGGCGCAGGGTTTTGTTGAGCAGAGTAAAGGTTTTGACCATTACGGTTTTTTCTCCGACTTGGGTGGTGAAAAGCGTGCCTTCAACACCAATGATATCTCCGATATCTAATAATTTTTTATACACCTCATTATAGGCAGTTTTGTCCTCGTTGGGGCAAATTTCGTCTCGGTTAAAATAGACTTGTATGCGCCCTTCACTGTCTTGTAATTCAGCAAAACTAGCCTTTCCTTGAATCCTGCGAGACATCAATCGACCGGCGATGGTAACAGCTTTGCCTTCGCTAAAGGTCGCTTTGATGGTTTGGGAATTGGCATCCACTGGGAATAAAGCCGCCGGATAGGGGTTGATTCCAAATTCCCGAAGTGCTTGTAGCTTTTCTCTTCTTACCTGTTCTTGCTCTGAAAGTTGCGCCATATTGAAAATAATCTATCCGCAAAGATAAGCAGGAAGAACCACATCCCTTCCATCACAGATTTTATTTCGACGCCCATTTATCCACCTAAGTAAGAAACATCTATATAGCCTTATCAAAGCCAAAAAAAAAGGGGTTACAAGCCGATACTTTTTCGGATTTTTTCCCTTAAAGTTTTTAATGTCGGCATCTGATCTAAAAATAGAATCTTTTGATCGGGTATGGATTCGTTTTGTTCGGGTAGATTTTTGGTAACATATTCAGCAAATGTCTCTGCAAAATCTTCCCCTGGAGAGACCGAAGCATAGAACGTGACAAATTGTTTTTGGTGTTGATCGTAAAATTTAGTGTTTTTTCCGTTATTCCAGTCTGAGGCTATGTCTTTCCAAAATTTATTGTAAAATCGATCCATATAACCGTTCTCTAAGTAACAATCGTTATCTAGGAAGAGTTTTTGACAATCACTACTTTTTTCATAAAGTGTCGATTGGGTTTTATTGTTGCTAATCAAATGACCGTATTCATGGATTAAGCTTCTTGCCAACTGATCGGTTTTCAATTTATCGTTTTCGTAAATAGCGGTGATAGATACCCCCAATCTGAATGACAAATTGTCCCTTGTAGAAACCGTGGCCAATCTTCTTCCATCGGGGTCATAAAAAAGTTCGAATTCTTTTACGTATTTCCGGTGATCATCGACAGCGATTTTGTCGAATACCTTCCATATGGCATTGTGTTTGGCAGTATCCTCCTGATATTTGAGGGCCTCACCACTTGCCTCATAGGTAGATTTGAGAGTGATGGAATTGCCATTTACTACGTAAAGGATTAACGCTCCCTTGGAGGGCTCGATCTGGATAAGTTGATCGTCATCATCTTTGCTACAAGAGAAGCAGATGAAGATCAAACATAAAAATACTACAGCAACAGGCTTAGAATGTTTTGGGGTTTTCATAAGTAGGCTTTTTTATTGATTTGGGTTGTAATATACAATAATAAAGAAAAAACCGGATTGGTGTGGTGTTTCAACACCTGTTGTTGGCTGATTAAATTAATCCATATCTTTGCTAAAATCACATGATTTTGAGTTTTTGGCGTGTCCTTTTATCGATTCTTTTCCCCCCGCTGGCAGTCATTGATCAAGGTTGTGGTTCTGTGCTCATTGTCTTTTTACTGACCCTTTGCGGTTGGGTTCCGGGGGTGATTGCGGCCCTGGTGATTTTGAATAATCCCGATCGTTGGGTAGCATGATGAACAAAAATATTAAAGTAGCAGATTGGGGTCTGCTTTCCTATAAGGAGGCTTGGGAAAGACAAGAGGACTATTTTTCTCAAATCATTGCACACAAGCGTGAGAATCGAAATCGGGTGGCTCCTTTTCCTACAGACAACTACCTTTTTTTTGTTTCTCACCCTCCGGTGTTTACCATTGGTAAAAGTGGGAAAATTGAGCATTTGTTACTAAACGAAAAGGAGTTGGCAGTCAAGGGCATTTCCTTCTTTAGAACCAATCGTGGGGGTGATATCACTTTTCACGGTCCCGGCCAGATTGTGGGCTATCCCCTTTTGGATTTGGATAATTTTTTTACAGATATCCACCGTTACCTGCGCTGTCTCGAAGAGGTCATCATCAAAACCCTAGCGGATTACGATATCCACAGTGCCAGAAGCGACGGCGAAACGGGGGTATGGTTGGATTTGGGAACGCCATTGGCCAGAAAAATTTGTGCCATGGGGGTACGTGCCAGCCGATGGGTCACCATGCATGGCTTTGCCCTTAACGTCAATACTGACCTGTCTTATTTTGATTATATCGTCCCTTGCGGCATACAAGGCAAAGGGGTTACTTCACTGTCGCAAGAGTTAAATAGAAAAATAGACGAACAAGCGGTCAAAGAAAAAATTGTAAAGCATTTCCATGCCGTATTTGAAACGGAGCTTCTCAGTTGATTTCGTAGATCAACAGGCTATTGTCTTTCGTTCCTACCACCATCTCTAAGGCTTTGTCCTTGTCGCTATTGGCCAAATCAATGGTCGAATTTCCATAGACGGGAAAACCTTCCACAGCCCTGCTATCGCTGTAAAACAAATATACTTTTTGGGCACTTTTGTCAGTGGTACTGAAATAAAGGGTGTTGTTGAGATAGAAAATTTTTGGAGGGGTATAATCTCCGTAGGGAAGGGTGACGGGAATGCCTTTAATGTTGAGGATATTCTCGGAGAGGCTCACCATAGATTTGGTGGTGGCATCAATGCGGTGGCCCTTTGTCAATTGAAGTGCTGAGGAAACTTTATTCCCTTTGGCATCCACTTGGATCAGATTACCGCCCTGATCGGTGGTGGCAAAAGTATTGAGGTAGGAATAAACCTCATTGTCAGAGAATGCGATTTTTCCTTTGACGTTAACCCGATTTTTTCCAGTTCTCGAAACAATTTTTAGGCTATTATCTTCAAGGGGTATAAGAATGTAGTCCTTCCTTTGAAGCCGAATGTGTTTGGGAGCCCGAATGATATTGGCGCCTACTTTTTTCAGGGTAAATCCATTGAGATTTTTTCCGCGATTGTCAAACATGATAAGGGAACGGTCTTGAGCGACCAAAAAGCGGTAATCGCGGTTGTTGTCGTAATCAAAAACGGCCAAGGGCAGTGGGTTGTTGCTTCTGGGAAGTTTTATATCAAAAGGGCGAACCACATTTCCATTGCGATCCAATACCATCAACCGGTCAGCGGTTCGAAATGCCAATTGCCAACGATTGTTTTTGTAGAGATCTACCTGATGGATTTTACCGATGATGGGGCCGGAGAGCTGCTTTTTCCAAAATAATTTTCCGGTATTGGAGAACAAATAAAGCACATGGTTCTCATCTTGTACGACCACATCCATCCCTTTGTTGCGATGATTTTTAAACCACTGCGGGGTAATGATAGGGTTTTTGGAAAGAGTCAAGGTATAGGCATTCTTGACGCTTCCCTTTTTTTCGCTAGGTAGATTTTTTTGGAGATTAAAATGCAAATGGGTATAACTTTCCTCTCCAACCCCTTGGAATGCAAGTAAAGGATAGGCTTTAAAAGGGAGCTCCTCTAGCGCTTCGGGAGCCTCATTCGCCTTCCAATAATCCACCAAATTCTCACTGTTTCCCAGCCATAAAAAGGAATTTTCAGCAGCCAGGTTTTCTTGCAGACTTTTAAATCCTTTATTATTTTCTAGTGTTTTGCGATCTTGGAGATTTCCTAAAATATTTTTAAGCCCTGATTCTGTCTCGCTCATGATCAATAGATTTTCGTACCAGCAGCCCCAGCTTGGGTCAATGGGATCTCCCAAAAGCTCAATTAAGGTGTTGACTGCCATAGGAATGGAAATCGGGTAATACACATAATTGCGATACTTCTTGGAGGGACCCACCGAAGCAAGAAAAGTAGGAAAATCCTCCTCGATTTCGTCCATTCTTAATACCACGGTTTTTTCTCCACCCACTTGCATGAAAGCAATTTCGTTCAATGGGGGCAATTGGTCTATTTGGTTGATGGGTAGTGGAAGGTTGGCCCTGCGACTGTATCGTTTAAAATTGTCCTTTAGCACCTCCATATTGCTCACAGTAAAGCCCAAAAAGCTACTAAAGTTTTCAGGCACTGAAGCGGTAAGGGATAATTTTTGGGGTTTGAGGTTTTTGATTAAGTTCAGCGCATCGGGAATGGAGTCATTAAAAAAACTTACTCCGTGGAGGTTGACCGCGTTTTCACTAATGTCCATACTCAGTTCAATCCAATCTTGACCAGTATCCGGAAACAGAGGGGTTTTCGGAAATGGTTTTTGGATCAGAAGACTTGAAGAGGGGTGGATCAAAAAATTAATGGCCATGTCCTCATCCATGCTTTCAGCCAATTGATAAAAAACAGCACTACCGATCCCCCGCTGTCCCTTTTGAATATTTCGAATCCCATTTTCAATCACCAATTGGGATTGAGACCACATGCGCAACTGCCCCAGATCGGTGGTGTAGAAAGTTTGACCCCCTTTATTCAAAACCCCAATTTTTCGATTGCTATACTCAATGATGTTTTGGAAAACGAGCAAACTGTCTTCCCTGCTCTTTTTGGCAATAAGCCCCAGTACATTTTCATTTTTTCCTTCAGGGGTGATAAAAAATAATTGTGGAGAGGAGCTAGCTTGGGAATTGAGGTTTTGAATGGTTTTTTTTAAATCCCCGTTTAAGGAAAAGATTTTGGATAAGACCGTGGCATTTTTTAAAGAGAGGCTATCGTTGACTTGGGCTACCCAACTGGTGTTTTGAGGAACCAATTCAATCAGGTTAACTTCTTTTTGTCCCTTGGGTGTACAAGCCAAACAAAGCAAAATGAAGATAAAGGGGATTCGTTTTTTTATCATCGGGATAAAATTATTAAATCAGGCGGTCGAATCAATAGGGTTAAAGGGATTAAATTCAACTGACTTTTCAACATCAAACTTTTTTTCAAAAGGGTAACTCCAACTGCTTGGGCAGTAATTGAAATGATTTTCTATGGTAGGGACTCGGCCCGATTTTTTGGATGGCCTTTCGGTGGACCTGAGTAGGATAACCTTTGTTTTGATGCCATTGATAATCGGGAAATTCCGCGTGGATTTTTTTCATGTAATCGTCCCGGTAGGTCTTTGCCAAAATTGATGCCGCTGCAATGTGCTGGTACTTTCCATCTCCTTTGATCACACACTGATGGGGAACCAATTCGAAGGGATGAAAGCGGTTGCCGTCCACTGCAATAAAATCGGGTCTTACACACAACTGAGACAAGGCAAGGTGCATGGCTTTGATGCTGGCGTTGAGGATATTGATTTGATCTATTTCTTCGGGATAAACATGAGCGTAGGAAAAAGCAATGGCTTGGGCTTCAATTTGAGGCCGGAGTTCATAGCGTTGTTTTTCACTGAGTTTTTTGGAGTCGTTCAACGCTTCGATATCAAAATTTGATCCTAAGATAACCGCAGCTGCAGTAACCGGCCCGGCCAGGCATCCCCTTCCGGCCTCATCCGTTCCCGCTTCGGTGTGGGACGTAATTTGTTTGATCAACAAAACCTTGTATTCGTTTGACTTCCTCCACCCAAATTAAGGACAATTATTTTAACTTCGCATCAAATTCATCCTAATGAAGCGTTTCCTCTTTGTTTTTTTGCTGATGGCCGGTGCTTTGACCTTTGCGCAAGAAAATCAAGAATCGGAGGAGAACGAAGCCCCACAAAACAATACCCTTGAAATCACGGCATTTTCTGTTCCCGTTGAAGCTGTTAGCGACAGCCTATCTCTAGCACAAGACAGCCTTGTCGTCAAGGAAGTAAAAAAAATCAGTCGATTGGACTCCCTGCTGTTTTTATCCTTTAGACTGCCTGAGCCCGTGGTTTTAAAAAATGTTGTTTTGGATACGCTTACCCATGAGACGGACTCCTTGGGAGAAAAGCTTCCCCCTAGATTCAAACACATGGATCAAATCGGATTGGATCACGACAGTAAGATCCTGTCAGGGGCTATAATCATCCAATTGCTGGACTCTTTTTCATTGGAGCGTACACAATACCTTTTAAAGCTCCAAAAATTGAGGACAATTGCCCAAAAGCCCATCAAAGAAATGGAGGAGGTGACCATTGAGGATTATAAGATTTTTTATTCGGATGGCACCGAGACTTTCGTGGATACCACCCTGACCATCCAAAAAGATTATCGCTTTAACTATCTGCGAAAAGATTATTTTGAGTTATTGCCTTTTGCCAATACAGGGGAGGCATACAACCGGCTGGGATATGACTTCCAAGATCAGAAGTTGATCCCAGATATCGGGGCTAGAGCCAAACACTTTGCCTATATGGAGGAAGATGAGATTCCTTATTATGAGGTACCCTCCCCATTGACAGAATTGTTTTTTAAGACGGTATTTGAGCAGGGCCAGCTGGTAGATGCTTTGATCAACGTTAATACAGCACCGCGGTTGAACATCACCTTGGCACACAAAGCTTATCGTTCCCTTGGGAAATACATTAATACCCTGGGAGGAGCGACCAATTTGAGGTTTTCATCGCAGTACACTTCCAAAAACTACCGTTACCGCCAGCGCTCTCACTTTGCAGCCCAACGCTTAGAAAACCAAGCCAATGGAGGTCTTGATTCTTTGAACGTTTATTACTTTGAAAAAGCAGTAGAGGATTTTGATTACGATGGATTTCTCGACCGATCTCGTTTAAACAATAACATTGAGGTCAACAACACCTTGATCGGCAGGAGGTATTATCTCGACCAACAATACGATTTGAAATTGGGGGGGAGTGCCAAAATGTTGAACTATCAAAAACCCAAGCGGTTGACCGTGGGTCACAAGATCAATTTTGAAGGAAAACATTTTATTTACGACAACACAAGAATAAATTCCTTTTTTGGGACTGTATCAGGAACGTCCATTTTTGGGATCAAGACGAGCTTGGACGTAATGGACAATGAAGCCTATGCCATTTGGAGAGAAAAAAATTTAGGAGAATTCAAAGCCGGATTGCGTCTCATTCAATGGGATTATAAGATCACCATGCCCCAAAATTCAAGGAAATCCGAGGAGCCCATTGATTATGGACCCGATCCTACCGAAATTCAGACCAATCAACTGGCACTTTCCACCCATTGGAAAAAAACATTTCTAAAATTCGATTTCATGGCGGAAGGTTATTTTTCTGCCGTAAAAGATTACTCCAGTCAATTCATTTCCGGAGCCATTAGCAGGAAATTTGAAAATGGACTGACCACAAAAGCAAAATTGAGCCTAAGGTCTCAAGCCCCCAATTTTAACTTTTACCTGCACCGAAGTAATTTCGTGGAATATAACTGGTACAATCCCGATTTAAAAAACCAATTGACCAACTCGCTTCATTTTTCGCTCCGTCATCCCAAGTGGGGTGAACTGACTGGCCAGTATGAGATCCTGAATAATTATACTTATTTCAAGAACTTGTTACCACAAAACAATGGAGCTTCCTCCTCATCTCTCAGTATCAAAAAAGAAGAGGAGTTATTGGTTGTTCCTCAGCAACACCCAAGTAGCATACAGTACCTCAAACTACGATTTTATCAAGCCTTGGATTTTTGGAAATTCACACTGGCCAATACGGTGCAGTATCAAAAGGTGTCCCAGGATGGAGCGCCCGATGATTTTACGCCCCTCAATGTCCCCGAATGGAATTTAAGGAGCTCGTTTCTGTTTTCGAGTGAGGTTTTTAACAAGGCACTCTTTTTGCAAGTCGGCGCAACAGCTCAGTATTTTACCCTATTTTATGCAGATCGATACAGTGCCCACCTCGGGGAGTTTGCCTCTCAAAACCACACCAAAATCGGAGAATTTCCAAGGATTGATCTGTTTTTTAATGCGAAAATTCAACAAACCCGCTTGTATTTCAAATACGAACATTTTAACAGCGACCAAACAGGCTATAATTATTACTCAGCACCCTTTACGCCCTACCGCGATTCCATCATCCGCTTTGGCTTGGTTTGGAATTTTTTCCAGTAATATCAGTATCCATTTTCAGTAGTCAGCTTCCATCGCTTATGGCTCCATAACCACAACTCCGGAGTATTCATAATGGATTTTTGCAGGGTTTGAGAATAAAGCTGTATCAGACAGTGGGTTCCCTTGGATTGGAGTACATGAAAACGAACTTCATAATACCCCCTCTTGGATTTTGTGAAATGTGGGAAAACCACCACCAATTCTAATTTTTTGGAAATCCGATCGACCCCGTTTAAGAAGGCCGTCTTACGATTAAAAAAATCAGTCCAAATTACATTTTTTGCAATGGCAGGGCTTTGATCTCCAACCATTAAGGTCATATGTCTGATGTTTTTTGTTTTCATCTCAACCAGTTTCTTGTACCCTTGGTGAGAGGGGATGCACTCCAAACCGAATCGACTGCGGATGAGCTTCATCAACTGGTCAAAATAAGTATTCTGTAGTGGCTGATAAAAAGAATTTAATTTGTAAGGTACCATCAGTGGAAATGACCCCATCCACTCCCAATTACCGAAATGTCATGCATAGATGATGATGTCTTTTTTGGTTTTAAAAAGATTTTCAATCAATTCCGAATTACATATTTTGAATCTTTTTTTGACAGAACGTCGATCAATTGAAAGTACTTTTATGGACTCTACCGCCAAATCACAAAAGTGACGGTAGAATTTTTTTTCGATGGTAGTGATTTCCTTTTTGCTTTTTTTTGGAAAGGCCCACTGAAGATTTCTCCTCACTACTTTTCTTCTGTATCCAATCACATGATAAATCCACAAATAGATTATGTCAGAAATCTGATATAATACCCATAAGGGCAGAATTGACAAAATATAAAACGGTATAAATTTTATTTTTTTGCGAAGAGTCAAATCTCTTGATAAATTTTCTTAATCACTTGAGGGTTAATTTCATCCTTCCAGTTTTTTCCCAAGGCATTTTCCCATAAAGGTTCCAATCCGAGGGCTACTTTAGACATGGTCTCAAAATCTTTATCTCCCAGATACTTACAGACATTTTTTCTCAATTGTATGTTGTTTTTTTCCAACATCATCTGAAATTCTGCATACCCTTCGGGATAGTATTTTTCGATATGGTCCAATACAATACAGTTACCTTCGCCGTGTTTGATACCCAGTAAATAGGAGAGTCCATAGGACAAGGCATGGACTACACCCACTTGAGAGGTGGCGATGCTAATCCCCCCTAAGTAGGAGGCCATCATTAGCTTTTCGTCACATTCCGGATGCCATTCCCCACAATCTAAAAATACTTCTCTACACAGCGCAAGGGCTTTTTCTCCGTGTGTTCTACTAAAGGCATTGATATAGCTCCCATTCAAACTTTCGATACAGTGAATATAGCAATCCATTCCGGTGTAAAATCTTTGTTCACGAGGAACATCGGCAATCAAATCAGGGTCAAGTATGATCTGGTCAAAAGGAGTATGATCTGAATTGATACCCAATTTTTTTTCCGGCCCCATCAAAACACAGGTTCTGCTTACCTCTGCTCCCGTTCCCGAAAGGGTAGGAATCCCGACCTTGTAAATCGCTGGGTTTTGAATCAAATCCCAACCTTGATAGTCGGCCGAGGATCCTTTGTTGGTCAGCATGAGTGCCACTGCTTTGGCAATATCCATCACACTGCCTCCACCGATACCTATGATGCCTGAAATGTTTTCTCCAAAGGCTCTTTTCATTCGATCTCGGATGCCATCGACCTGTTTTGTTTTGGGTTCAAGGGTCGTGTCGGCATAGATAATCAAGTCGTTTTTATCTAATGGCAGTTTTTCGGATATATTTTTTTTGTGTTTTAAGCAATGGTCTAAAATATAGATAAATGGGCTGTGCCTGTTTTTTCTATGGGATGCTAAAACACAATCCAATTGATTTAATGCTCCACGTCCATAGATCAATCTAGGGGGTAGGGGAATGTTTCTGAATTTTGACATTTTCTAAAGATTTGGTGACAATTAATTTTAAGGTTTCGGCCATGGATTCGAGCTCTTTAGGACTCCAGTTGATTTTGATCAAAACAGAGAGGGTTCGTTCCATGATGCTATCTGAGGATGAAAAATCCCTTTGATTTTCTTCTTTCCATTTTTCGTAGGTGGCTTTGGGCAAAAGGTTTAGGCTTTTTAGTTCAAAAAGGTGTTCCCAAGAGCGGAGGTAATGCCATCGGTGTTCAAACCAATAAAAACAGTTGTCCAAGCCTGCTTTGTTCATTGCTTCAATGGCCATTTGAGCAGTTTTGCGATCAGGGAAAATCAAAGTGAGAAAGCCCGCATTATCTCCTTTGGGATCCGGAATCTTTCGGAAGGATAATCCAGAGATTTTTTTCAATTTGTCTTTGAGTATTTTTTTATTTTTTCGTTGCCGGTCCACAATGGATTGCAACTTTCTGAGTTGTGCCAAACCTACCGCGGCGTGTAATTCCGAAATTCTAAAGTTTAAACCGAGAAACAAGGGTCGATCCAAGCCTCTGTTTTTTCCCAAATGATCATGACCATGATCGTGAAAGGCATCGGCTTTTATTTTGATCTTTTGTTGGTGGGTCACCAAGGCTCCACCCTCCCCACTGGTAATGGTTTTAACAAAATCAAAGGAGAATACCCCTACATCCCCGTGGGTGCCGAGTGGTTTTCCTCGATAACTCCCTCCAATGGCCTGACAAGCATCTTCCAACAAATAAAGATTGTATTTTTCACAGAGTGCTTTCAGTCCCTCCAAGTCGGCCATGGCTCCACACATGTGAACTGGCATAATGACTTTTGTCTTTTTGGTAATCTGCTGTTCAGCGGCCTTTGCATTCATGCATAGGGTTTCGTCAACATCTACCAAGATCGGGATGGCGCCAACGGAGAGGATGGCCTCAAAACTGGCCACAAATGTGAAAGTAGGACACAATACCTCATCTCCCACACCCACACCCAAACAAGTCAAGGCGACGGTCAGTGCAGCAGTACCGCTACTGGTCAATTGAACATGGGTTACGGATAATTCTTTTTGGAGCTCTTCCTCCAGCTCAAGGGCTTTCCATCGGCCTGCGCGTAGGCCATCAAAACCATAGCGCATCAAAATACCGGTTTCCAGTACTTGATTTACTTGCTCACGCTCCGCTTTACCAAAAACTTCAAATCCAGGCATTCCTTATAAGATTAGGGTCAATACAGAATATCGAACATCAAAAATGTTCAATTAAAGGCCAAAAGGAGTGAATTGTAGGCAATGAAAAGCAAAAATTACTCAATTTGGGTGAATTAAATTTAGCCAATTAAATTATAAAACAAAAAAAAGGGCTTTTTGGCCCTTTTTTTTTAGTGCATGTGAAAATACTATACCGCTATCAAATCTCCCGCCTTGTTTTTTAATGGAAGCTCAGAGCTGCCCATCAGGTAGGTGTCAACTTGGTGCGCCGCTTCTCTACCTTCTGAGATGGCCCATACAATCAACGACTGGCCTCTTCTTGCGTCTCCAGCAGTGAATATGTGGGATTTACTGGTTTGATATTGATTTTCTCCTTTGATGTTTCCACGGTCGTCAAAAGTCAATCCAAATTGTTCCGGCAATGATTTTTCAGGACCGGTGAATCCAAGTGCCAAAAGGGCCAGTTCACAAGGCCATTCTTTTTCGGAGCCTTTAATTTCGATGAGTTTGGGACGTTCGCCGGGAATTTCTTTCCATTCCACCTCTACGGTTTTCAATCCTTTTAGGTTGCCTTTGCCGTCACCTACAAATTCTTTGGTGAGAATACTCCATTCCCTATGACTTCCTTCTTCGTGAGAGGAGCTGGTCTTGAGTTTAAAGGGCCAGTAAGGCCAAGGATTGTCTTCTGTTCTTCCATCGGCAGGTTTGGGCATGATTTCAAAATTGGTTACGCTTTTTGCGCCTTGTCGATTGGAAGTACCAATACAATCGGAACCAGTGTCTCCTCCGCCTATGACCACCACATTGCGGTCTTTGGCCAAATATTTGGGGTCTCTTTTGTGTTGACCATCTACCGCCTTATTGTTGTGTGGTAAAAAATCCATGGCCTGAACCACTCCATTCAAATTGGCACCGGGGATGGGGAGTTCACGCTTCACAGAAGCACCGGTACAGATCACCACCGCATCAAATTCCTTTTCTAAGTCCTCAGCATTGATGGTCTTTCCAACCTCAACTTCGCATTTAAACTCGATGCCCTCAGCTTCGAGAATGGCTATGCGTCTATCGATTACATTTTTTTCCATCTTGAAATCAGGAATACCATAACGCAACAATCCACCGATCTTATTGTCTCTTTCAAAAACCGTTACGCTGTGTCCAGCTCTGTTCAGTTGTTGTGCAGCCGCTAAGCCCGCAGGTCCTGAGCCAATGATGGCCACGGTTTTTCCCGTTCTGTGTGCAGGAGGCTGCGGCTTGATCCAACCTTCTGAAAACCCGCGCTCAACAATGTATTTCTCAATCAACTCGATGGATACCGGGGGATTGATAATGCCCAATACACAAGCTTCTTCGCATGGAGCAGGACATAACCTTCCGGTAAACTCGGGGAAGTTATTGGTGGAATGTAAAATGGTGAGAGCCTTTTCCCATTCGTTTTTGTAAACAGCATCGTTGAAGTCAGGAATCAAATTACCCAGTGGACAACCGCTGTGACAAAAAGGCACCCCGCAATCCATACACCTGCCCCCTTGTTCCTGAAGCTCCTCGTTTTTAGGAGCTACTGTAAACTCTTTGTAATTTTGAATACGCTCTCCGGGGGCCACTGCTGGCTCCTTAATTCTGTCGTATTCCATAAATCCTCTTAATTTTCCCATAACTAATCGATTTTTGCCCCTTCTGCTTCTTTTGCTAACATCTCCAATGCCCGCTTGTAATCCGTTGGCATGACTTTAATAAACTTTTTAGCGCTTTTGTTCCAGTCCTCGAGGATCATTTTGGCACGAGAACTGTTGGTGTAATCTACATGATTGTTGAGTAAACCATGTACTTTTTCAAAATCTTGATCTGTCAAATCTTCCAATTCTACCATTTCCAGGTTGAATTTTTTATCGTCAAAGGTGCCATCATCGCTGTATAGGTAGGCGATTCCCCCGCTCATTCCGGCGGCGAAATTTCTCCCAAACGATCCCAAAACAAGGGCGATTCCCCCCGTCATGTATTCACAACCGTGGTCTCCAATTCCCTCAACGACTGCGGTAGCTCCCGAGTTTCTGACACAGAAACGCTCTCCGGCAACACCGTTGATGTAGGCCTCTCCGGTCACAGCTCCATATAGGGCAACGTTTCCAATAATAATATTTTCATCCGCCTTGAAAGTAGACTCTTTGGGTACTTGAGCGACGAGTTTTCCACCAGATAATCCTTTTCCAAAATAATCATTACTATTTCCGATGACCTTCAGGAACAGCCCTTTGGTGGCAAAAGCACCAAAGCTTTGCCCTGCGGTTCCAGTAAAATGAATGCTCAGGGTATCTTCCGGTAGTCCATTGGCTCCGTGAATTTTTGAAATTTCATTACTCAATATCGCGCCTACAGAGCGATCGGTATTTTTGATATTGAATTCGAGGTGCTGTGGATCTTTTCTGTAGATGGCCGTGTGGGCTTTAGAAACGATTTTAAAATCCAAAACTTTTTCCAAACCGTGGTCTTGTTTTTTTGTATTGTAGGTATCGACATAATCCGGCATATCAGGTTTGTAAAGGATTTGCGACAGGTCGATGCCTTGTGCTTTGTAATGATTGATGGCTTTGTTCATATTAAGCTTTTGAGACTGTCCCACCATCTCGTCCACAGTTCTGAACCCAAGACTGGCCATGATTTCTCTAAGCTCTTGTGCAACAAAGTACATGAAGTTGATGACGTGTTCGGGTTTGCCCTTAAAGTTCTTTCTCAACTCGGGATCTTGTGTAGCGATCCCTACCGGACAGGTGTTCAGGTGGCAGGCACGCATCATAATACAACCAGAGGCCACCAGTGGGGCAGTGGAGAATCCAAATTCTTCAGCCCCCAATAAGCAAGCAACAGCGACGTCGCGCCCTGTTTTCATTTGTCCGTCACATTCCAAGACAATACGAGAACGCAAATCGTTCAAAACTAAGGTTTGCTGTGCCTCTGCGATGCCCAGTTCCCAGGGCAGTCCGGCATGCTTTAGTGAGGTCAATGGTGACGCACCCGTTCCACCATCGTAACCTGAGATTAAAATAACATCTGCTTTGGCTTTAGCTACTCCGGCAGCAATGGTTCCTACGCCAACTTCGGAAACCAGTTTGACATTGATTCTCGCTTCGCGGTTGGCATTTTTCAGATCAAAGATCAGTTGGGCCAAATCCTCAATAGAGTAAATATCGTGGTGGGGTGGGGGAGATATCAATCCCACATAGGGGGTTGAGTTTCTTACGGAGGCAATGTAGGGATTAACCTTCGGTCCGGGCAATTGTCCACCTTCTCCCGGTTTTGCCCCTTGGGCCATTTTGATCTGTATTTCTTTGGCCGAGCTCAGGTAGTGACTGGAAACCCCAAATCTCCCAGAGGCTACCTGCTTGATGGCACTGTTTTTCCAGTTACCATCCAAATCGGGCTGGAATCTGTTGGGATCTTCGCCACCCTCTCCAGAGTTACTCTTTCCTCCAATACGGTTCATGGCGACGGCCAAATTCTCGTGTGCCTCGGCACTGATGGATCCCAATGACATGGCGCCCGTTTTGAATCGCTTGACGATGGCCGTCCAAGGTTCCACCTCCTCTAAAGGGATCGGATCAAAACTTGAAAATTCGAACATGCCGCGCAGGGTCATAAGCTTTTCACTTTGCTCATTGATCAGTTTAGAATAAACCTCGTAGGTTTCAAATTTATTTTGCCGAACGGCTTGTTGAAGTTTTGCAATACTGGCGGGATTCAGCATGTGGTTTTCACCATCTCTTCTCCAACGGTAGTCTCCTCCAATTTCAAGAGGCATTCCGGGGATATTTTCACGACTGTAGGCTTTTTGAAAGCGTTGGTGGATTTCTTTTTCAATTTCATACAAACCAATTCCCTCAATACGGGTAGCGGTTTTGCAAAAATAAGTGTCAATGAATTTTCGACTCAATCCCAAGGCTTCAAAGATCTGCGCCCCGCGATAGGAATGTAAGGTAGAAATACCAATTTTGTTCATCACTTTTACAATACCCTTAGCAATGGCTTTGTTGAAATTGTCAATGGCTTTTTCCGTACTAAACCCTTCAATGACATTGTTTTCTACCTGATGCGCAATAATCTCGTTGACCATATAGGGGTTAATGGCACTGGCACCATAGCCAAATAGTAGAGAGAAGTGGTGGGGTTCTCTTGGTTCAGCCGATTCAATGATGATGCCGAACTGAGAGCGTTTTTTTAGCTTTTTGAGTCCATGATGGGCATGTGAACAGGCGAGCAACATGGGAATAGGGGCTTTTTTTGATGAAACACCACGATCCGAAAGAATGATAATGTTGGCACCGCCATCTACTGCTTTTTCGATATCGAAAAGCATTTGATTCAAGGCCATTTCAAGACCATTGTGTCCTCTCTCTACCTCATATAGGGTGCTGATGGAGGTTGTTTGGTAATCCGAGTGTTTGATGTATTTAATTTTATCCAAATCTTCGTTGGAGATCACAGGATTCTGTATTCTTAATTTCTTGCACTGCTCAGGAACCACTTCAAACACGTTGTGGTCACTTCCAATGGAAAGGCTGGTATCGGTTACAATTTCCTCACGAATACCATCCAAGGGTGGATTGGTTACTTGTGCGAAGAGTTGCTTGAAGTAGTTGTAAAGCAACTGTGGCCGGTCGGATAAAACTGCGAGAGGCGTATCGGTACCCATAGAGCCAATGGCTTCTTTGGCATTAACACTCATCGGGTTGATGAGGGTTTTGATGTCTTCTTGGGTGTAACCGAAAACCCTTAAACGAGTTTCAAAATCTTCGCTTTCAACAGGGGTTTTATTTCCAGTGTAGGGGACGTCTTTAAGTTCGAGAAGGTTTTCATCGAGCCACTTTCGGTAGGGTTTTTTTCCTACGATTTCTTTTTTGATTTCTTCATCCTCAATGATTCTTCCTTCGTCCATGTTAACAAGGAACATTTTTCCGGGTTCCAACCGACCGTGTATTTCAACGTTATCGGGTTGGATGTCTAAGACTCCGGCTTCAGAGGACATGACCACATAACCGTCTTTGGTTACGGTATAACGGGAGGGTCTGAGTCCGTTTCTATCGAGTAACGCACCAATGTATTTTCCATCGGTAAAGGGAATGGAAGCTGGGCCATCCCAGGGTTCCATTATACACGCATTGTACTCATAAAAAGCTTTTTTGTCGTCCTCCATGGAGAGGTGTTTTTCCCATGCTTCTGGAACCATCATCATCATCACTTCTGGCAGTGATCTTCCAGTGGACAGGAGCAATTCTACAGTCATGTCCATGGATGAAGAGTCGGACTTCCCAGGTAAAACAACGGGCAATATTTTTTTGATGTCATCCCCAAATGCGACGCTTTCAAAGAGTTCTTCACGAATTTCCATTCTACTAAAGTTTCCTTTGAAAGTATTAATTTCACCATTATGACACATATATCTGAATGGTTGTGCCAGATCCCAAGTGGGGAAAGTATTGGTTGAAAACCGCTGGTGTACCAATGCCAAACGGGTCACCACCATGGGGTCATTGAGATCCTTGTAGTAGGCATTGATGTCCTCAGGGGTGAGCAGTCCTTTGTAAATTAAGGTATGGGTTGACAAGCTGGGAAGATAAAAATAGTCTGCCTGAGATAATTTAGAGGCTTTGACGGTATGTTCGGTTATTTTTCTGGCGATAAAAAGTTTGGTGTTGAAATCCTGCTCACTGATTTCGTTGGCTTTTTTACCGATAAAAATTTGACGAATTTCGGGTTCGGTTTGAGCAGCAATGGCACCGGCTTGGCTTTGATCAACAGGTACTTTCCGCCATCCTAAAACTTTTAAACCTTGGCGTTCAATCTCGCTTTCAAAAGTATTGATGCAAAATTCCATTTGGTTTTCTTTGCGAGGGAGGAATACCATCCCAACTGCATATTGGTGAAAATCCGGGAGCTCAAAATCACATTTCTCTACAAAAAAATCGTGCGGAATTTCTATTAATATCCCCGCTCCATCTCCGGTTTTGCCATCGGCGCTTACTGCTCCACGGTGTTCCAATTTTACAAGTATATCCAGCGCTTTGTGGATGATATCATTGGTTTTTTTTCCTTGGAGACTACAAATAAAGCCAGCACCACAGTTGTCGTGCTCATTTTCAGGGGAATATAATCCTTGTTTTTGTGGCAACATCAATAAAATTTTTTTAAAGGACTACGAATTTAACCGTTTAGAATCTAAGCCCAAAAGTTTGACAAATACAAAAAAATACAATTGTCAAATTACGATTTTTAGACTTAATTTTTATCAAATACACAATCATTCATTTATTTTAGTAATTTATTTTTAACTGTTTTAATCTAAGCATCAAGCATAAATTGTTTGTGAATAATCAATCCAAAACCTACCATTTGATTGGCTGTATGTCTGGTACTTCGCTGGACGGCGTCGATTTGGCCTATGTTAAATTCACTAAAGATGAAAATTGGTCGTTTGAGATATTGGCTTCCCATACCCATCAATACAGTTTATCGTGGAAGAGGAAATTGGCCTCGGCCATAATACTCTCACCAGCCGAAATCTCAAAATTAGATATCGATTACACCCGCTTTTTATCCCGTCAAATTTTAGATTTTATGGATCAAAACAAGATCCGCCAACTGGATGCAGTGGCTTCTCACGGTCATACCGTTTTTCACCAGCCGAACAAGGGCTTGACCTTTCAAATGGGAAATTTAGCGGAACTGGCAGATGAGCTGGGCTGTATAGTGGTCTGTGATTTCAGAGTTCAGGATGTCGCTTTGGGGGGGCAAGGCGCGCCTTTGGTTCCTGTTGGGGATTTATTTTTATTCAAAGCTTACCAAGCTTGCCTCAACCTCGGGGGTTTTTCCAATATTAGTATTAGTAGCAACC
>CBFIIP010000091.1:0-48364 GCA_965662705.1 Flavobacteriaceae bacterium | reverse complement strand
AATCCGTACCCATAACTGAGGGTTTCCAATCCATTGTCAAAAAAAAGCTCAATGTCATTTTTCCCCATTTGGCTCGCCATCAAGTGGGGATAAATCCAAAAGTCGATCCTCTGATTTTCGGGAGCGTCTTCAAAAAGTAATCGCTGATAGACCCCCCCAAGCATTCCATAATTGCTTATAAAGGATCTTTCAAACCCTCGGAGTGGCGTACCCTGAATCAATTTGAGCCCCATACGGGAATTGATCCTCAGGCTGCTTTTTTCTTTTTCCTTCAGGGGAAATTGAAAGTACAAACTTCCATTAATGCCCCCCAAAGGATTCAGCAAATGGGAAAGGTTGTTCTTTTTATCTTCTTTATTACCGGAAAACAGGGTGTAGGTCCCCACTACCGATATTCCACCGACAAAACCACTCGAGGCACTGTAGTTGATGTTTATCACTTCGCTACTTAGGTCAATATGTCCCAAAGTGGTAACCCCTCCCACGAATTGTTTAAATAGACCAATTTTAATAAAACTTTCTTTTTTAACAGGAGCGCGATAATCCAACTCTAAAAGCTGGCTGTGGAGTGAAATGGAGGCTCCAAAGAAGAGCATAAAAATTAACTTTCTCATAAGATAAAAATTCAGTTGGAGATGATCAGGGTACTTCCGGAGCGTCTCACATTATAATTCAACAAGGGGTAATGTTGATCTGTATTTTCCTCGGGATTGAGTAATTGTCCGGTGGCCAAACTGTATTCAAAGTCCTCACAAGAACATTCTGCCAAAACTCCGTTAACGGAAAGTTTGGAACATTCCCTCAGGGCATGGTTGGGGCAGCTGGCTTCCCAAGCGAGAAAATCATTTCCGTTGAGGTTAAATAACAAAAGGCCATTGATCCCTCCTTGACGGATCCTAAGGGCTCCTCCCGTATAACGAAGATCGTCGTAGGATGGGAGATTAAGGTTGAGGTTGATATTGAAATTAACTGTGGTGAAATATGGATTTCGATCAATTTTATCTTTTCCACAACCGTAAATTACCAACAGTACCGCCGGTATCAATTTAATAGATAAAATTTTAGAAGAAACGCTCAATTCCTTATATTTGAGTTATATCCTGCTGAAAAGTCGGGATTTTTCTTTTTAAAGAAACGTAAAAAAAGTGAGTAAAGTATCATATTATACCGAGGAAGGCTTAAAAAAGCTGAGAGAGGAACTCAATCAACTAAAAGACATTGAGCGTCCAAAAGCCTCTCAGGCCATAGCCGATGCTCGAGACAAGGGCGATTTGAGTGAAAATGCAGAGTACGATGCTGCAAAAGAAGCCCAAGGTCTGTTGGAGATGCAAATTTCAAAGCTGGAGGCTACCTTGGCCAATGCCCGGCTCATTGACGAATCCCAACTCGACACTTCCAAAGTTTTGGTGCACTCCACCGTTGAGGTAAAAAACCAAACCAACGGTGCCAAAATGAAGTACAAACTCGTTGCCCAAAGTGAGGCGGATCTCAAAACGGGAAAAATTTCTGTAGATTCTCCCATTGGAAAAGGGCTGTTGGGAAAAAAAGAGGGAGAAATTGCTCAAATCAGCGTCCCCAGTGGTACCATAGCACTGGAAATTCTCTCCATCAGTCGGGATTAAAGATGGCGGGTATATTTTCCAAAATTATCGCCGGAGAGATTCCCTCCTACAAAGTTTACGAAGACGAAAACTGTTTTGCTTTTCTTGACATCAACCCCAATGCACTAGGTCATACCCTTTGCGTTACCAAGAAAGAAGTGGATAAAATCTTTGATTTGTCAGAAGAAGACTACAGTCAATTGATGCAGTTTTCTAGAAAAGTAGCTTTGGCCATGGACAAGGCCATTCCCTGTAAAAGAGTAGGGATGAGTGTAATCGGTTTGGAAGTACCACATGTTCATGTACATTTGATTCCTTTACAAGCCATGGAAGATGCTACTTTTCAAAAAAAAGTGAGCCTCAGCCCAGAGGAGTTTCAGGCTACAGCCGCCAAAATTCAAGAATACCTTTAGTGTTTTTTCTTGAGGGTGATCTCAAAGGTAGTCCCCTTTCCCAATACGGACGATTTGACCCCTATTTTACCTTTGTGATAGTCAACAATGATTCTTTTTGCCAGCGATAAACCCAAACCCCAACCTCTTTTTTTGGAGGTATAACCGGGACTAAAAATTTTTTTAAATTTTTCTTTTCCAATACCCGAGCCTGTATCACTAATTTCGATACTGATCGTCTGCACCCCCTCTAAAAGCTTTAAAGTGATGATTCCTTTGCCTTTCATGGCATCCATTCCGTTTTTGATTAAGTTTTCCAACGTCCAACTGAAAAGTTGAGGATTCAAAGGAAGTAGAATTTTC
Organism: Flavobacteriaceae bacterium; assembly: GCA_965662705.1. Taxonomy (GTDB): domain Bacteria; phylum Bacteroidota; class Bacteroidia; order Flavobacteriales; family Flavobacteriaceae; genus UBA8316. Next base: position 46,008 of record CBFIIP010000091.1, on the reverse strand, counting down.
TTTTTTGGAAGTTCACTTTTAAAGCGAATTAGGTCAGAGCTACGTTTTTCTAAGTACCCTAGTGTTTTTTGGGTTTCGCCAATGATATCTGCCGGCTGTAATTCGGGCAGTGAGCCAACTTTAGAGAAACGATCTGTGATCACTTGCAATCGTTCGATATCCTTTTCCATTTCATCCAGTGGCTCACTTTTCTCTTTTTTTTCTTTGAGTAAAGTGATCCAACCAATCATTGAAGAAAGAGGGGTTCCGATTTGATGGGCCGTTTCTTTGGCCATCGCAGCCCATAGCCGGTTTTGCTCTGAAATTTTTGAGGTCTTAAAAACGAAATACAAAACCGCTCCAAATAGAAAAATAATCAACAACAAGGCCAGTGGGTAGTATTGTAGTTTTTTAAGGAGAACAGAATCCCCGTAATACAATTTTTGATTGATATTGGACAAACTGTCTTGATAACGAATCAAAATGGGTTGGTTTTCTCTCTTTATTTTATTCAATTGACTATAGATAACAAGTGAGTCTTCCTGTTCGGGATCCCAGTCAATATTTTTGAACCCAATGATTTTCCCCTTTTCATCCACATGGATCATCGGATTGATCCACGTTTGTTGTAGCACCTGAAAGGTAAGGTTGTTGACGGTGCTACTTTCAATCAATTCTTGTTGGGCCATGCCCCATAATTCCATTTTGGCACGTTCTTCCTGTTTGAGGTTTTGAAATAAAACATTGGTGTTCCATAAAATCAGCGCCACGATAACAAATGCCCCGAGAAGCCAGCTGTTGTCCTTGTTTTTTTTTATAAAAGTCAGCACTTTAATGCAGAATTTGATAGGTCTAAGATACTGTAAATAAAAGAAAAGCGTTCAGTGGGCATGCGGGCGAAACTTTTTTTAAATTTGTTTGATTCATAAAATATCAAAATGGAAGTATCCGGAAAAATAAAATGGTTGGATGAGACCAAAACCTATGGTAACAATGGTTTTCGAAAAAGAGAGGTGGTTGTCACTACCGAGGAACAGTACCCACAACATATTTTGGTCGAGTTTGTTCAGGACAAATGCGAATTGCTTAATGCTTTTCAAATCGGGCAAAATGTGAAAATCGGGATCAATTTGAGGGGAAGGGAATGGGTAAATCCACAAGGGGAAACCAAATATTTCAATTCCATTCAAGGATGGCGCATTGAAGCTGTTGGTAGTTCAGTGGATTCGGAAATGCCTCCCATGCCGCCGCCACCGGCTTTTGAACCGGCTGAGGGGGATTCCGACGGCCCAGATGATGACTTACCCTTTTAGCAATTACACCAATTCTTTGTGTCGGTAACAATCCGTTAGATGATCGTTCACCATGCCGGTAGCTTGCATGTGGGCGTATACCACCGTAGGGCCTACAAACTGAAAGCCCTTTCGTTTTAGGTCCTTACTGATGGCGATGGACAGCGGGGTTTTAGAAGGTATCTCCTCTAAATTTTTAAATCGATTTTGTAATGGGTTTCCTTCCACAAATCCCCAAATGTATTGGGAAAAGGAACCGAAGGTTTCCCTAACGACCATGTATTGGCGCGCATTGTTTATGGTTGCCCTGATTTTTTGTTGATTTCTGATAATGCCTTTATTTTCTATTAACGCTTTAATCTTTTGATCCCTATAGCTTGCGATTTTTTCAAAATCAAAACCGTCGAAAGCGGCTCTAAAGTTTTCTCTTTTTCGCAATATGGTAATCCAACTCAATCCAGCCTGGAAAGTTTCCAATGTCAGAAATTCAAACAATTTATGATCGTCATATACAGGCACGCCCCATTCCAGATCGTGGTATTGCTCATATAATGGGTCACCATCACACCATGGACACCGTTTATTTAAACTTTCCATAGCTCCAAGTTAAGTTTTTTCAAAAAAAAAGCACCTCCAAATGAAGTGCTTTAAATTGCGGGCAAATATTGATTAGCCCAATGCTATGCGTTCAAAACTGGTGACGACCAAATCCGGATCTGCTGATTTTACATAATCAGCAACCGAAATTTTACCATCTTTGATATAGGCCTGATTGACCAGGGTGTTGTCTTTAAAGAAACGTTTGATCTTTCCTTTAGCGATGTTGTCCAACATGGCTTCGGGTTTGCCTTCCTGACGTAATTGGTCTTTGGCAATCTCAATTTCTTTTTCAACGACAGAGGCATCCACTCCTTCTTCATTCAATGCGATTGGGTTCATTGCTGCGGCTTGCATGGCGACGTTTTTGGCGACTTCAGCTGCGTTTTCTACGATTCCGGAGAGGCCGATTAAGGTAGCAATTTTATTTCCGGCGTGAATATAAGAACCCACATAGGGAGCTGTCAATTTGCTAAAACCTCCGATCTCAATTTTTTCTCCGATGACTCCGGTTTGTTCAGTCAATTTATCGGCCACAGTCATCCCTTCAAATTCACTGGATAAAAAAGCTTCCTTGGTGTCATAAGCAAGGGCATGGTCTGCCAATGCGTTTGCCAATTCTAGATAGGAATCGTTTTTGGCAACAAAATCTGTTTCACAATTGACGGACACCAAAACACCTGCGGTATGATCTTCGTTTACTTTGGCCAGCGCTGCCCCTTCAGAGGAGGATCGATCAGCGCGATTGGCAGCTACTTTTTGACCTTTTTTTCTGAGGATTTCAATGGCTTTATCAAAATCACCTTCGGACTCAACCAAGGCTTTTTTGCAATCCATCATCCCCGCACCTGTGGTCTGACGTAATTTATTTACTTCTGATGCTGTAATTTTCATGCTTTGTATTTAAGGTTAATTATTTTTCTTTTTTCTCCTCAGCATCTGATTCGTCTTGAGGTGCCTCAGTTTGGGCATCATCCGATTCTTCTTGGGGTTCTTCAACTTTTGGAGCCTCTTCCACAACTTCAGTAGCAGCAGCTGTTTCTGTGGCTTCGGCTGTTTCCGTATCGGCAGCGCCTTCTGTTGCTGATTGGTCTTGTGCATCTTTTTCCTTCTTACGCTCCTGAAGGCCTTCAGCTATAGCATCTACCACCAAGGAGGTGATTTTATCGATGGACTTGGTGGCATCGTCATTGGCAGGGATCACAAAGTCAACCTCTCTGGGGTCGGAGTTGGTATCTACCATTGCAAAAATGGGAATCTTTAATTTTTGAGCCTCTTTGATGGCGATGTGTTCTCTTTTTGTATCAACGACAAAAAGGGCCCCAGGGAGTCGGGTCATATCGTTGATAGAACCGAGGTTTTTTTCGAGCTTGGCTCTGAGTCGGTCAACTTGAAGTTTTTCTTTTTTAGAGAGGGTTTCGAAGGTGCCATCTTTTTTCATACGGTCGATCGCAGCCATTTTCTTAACGGCTTTACGAATGGTGACAAAGTTGGTCAACATACCCCCAGGCCAGCGTTCTGTGATGTAGGGCATTTTTACTTTCTGTGCCGACTCCGCCACAATGTCTTTGGCTTGTTTTTTTGTCGCTACAAAAAGAATTTTTCGGCCCGATGAGGCGATTTTTTTCAAAGCTTCGGAGGCTTCTTCGATCTTAGCCACTGTTTTGTAGAGGCTGATGATGTGGATTCCGTTTCGCTCCATATAGATGTAGGGAGCCATGTTGGGATTCCATTTACGGGTAAGGTGTCCAAAATGGACGCCTGCTGTGAGCAGGTCTTTTACGTTGGTTTGTGCCATAGTTTTAGTTTACGTTCTCTTGATAGTAGCAATAAACCTTTGGGTTTATTTAGATGCTAAACTGGTTCCCGCCTTGGCGGTTCAAGCAACAGGTTAAAATTAAATAAATGAACTTATCAACTCTATTAGGCGATTAACGCTTAGAGAATTGATATTTTTTTCTTGCCTTTTTCTGACCAAACTTCTTGCGCTCAACCATTCTGGGGTCGCGGGTCAATAAACCTTCTGGTTTAAGAACCGTTCTATTTTTCTCATCGATTTTGCACAAAGCTCTGGAAATTGCAAGTCGCACCGCTTCCGCCTGACCATTATAACCGCCGCCTTTTACGGTCACTTTCAGGTCATATTTGCCGTCATTTTCAGTCAAGGCAAGGGGTTGGGTGATTTTGTATTGTAAAGTAGCGGTAGGAAAGAAATCGGTATAACTTTTTTTGTTAACCGTTATAGCGCCTTTTCCTGCTGAAATATATAGTCGGGCTACTGAAGTTTTTCTTCTACCAATGGTGTGAATGACTTCCATTTATACGTGATCTTTAATATTGATGGTCTTTGGTTTTTGTGCTTCGTGGCTGTGCGCACTGCCGGAGAAAACTTTAAGGTTTCTAAACAATGCTGCCCCCAATTTGTTTTTGGGCAACATGCCTCTAACGGCGTTTTCGATCAAACGCTCCGGCCCTTTGGCACTCAATTGCTCTGCATTAAGTGACCTTTGACCTCCTGGATATCCCGTGTGACGGATGTATTGTTTTTGCTTCCATTTGTTCCCTGTCAGACTTACTTTCCCGGCATTGATAACAATAACATTGTCACCACAATCCACATGGGGGGTGTAGTTGGTTTTGTGCTTTCCTCGAATGTGAAGCGCTACGATAGAAGCAACCCGTCCGAGGGGAATGCTGTCAGCGTCAACCAAAACCCACTGCTTGTCCACAGTTTTGGCATTGGCAGAAATGGTCTTATAACTCAGTGTGTCCACGATCATATAATTTAAAATCCATCTAAAAGGGGTGCAAATCTACCATTTTTCCGTTTTCTTTAAAAATATTTTCATTCTTTTTATTAATCTTCATTTGTTTTTCAAATTTTAATTACCTAATAACTTAATAAGTTCCTACAAAATGAACCTACTATGTTTATTCAAATTTTCCGTAAGTGAGTATCCCTTTTGATTTTTCGTACTATTCAGGCATTATTTTTTAGTGGAACCCAAAACCATGATCTTAAGAACTTTTACCATTGATGAACTGGGAAATGTTTCAAAGGAATGAAAGCGTGATAATATTAAGATCAAATGGCTCAATTCATCTAGGACCATTATCAGACTGGATTCAATGCGCCTCCAACCAATTCTGTCCAAAGCCCACATCTACCAATAGTGGTAATCCGATATCAAAAGCTTTTTCCATTTCGGTTTTTACCATTTTTTCAAATGCTTCTTTTTCGCTTTTTAGCACGTCGAAGACCAATTCATCATGGACTTGTAGGAGCATTTTGGACTGCCAATTTTCCTCTTTTATTTTACGGTGGATCTGGATCATGGCCAGTTTGATGATATCGGCGGCACTTCCTTGAATGGGGGCGTTGACGGCATTGCGTTCGGCTGCACTTCTGACCACTGCATTTTGGGAGTTGATGTCCTTTAGATAGCGACGGCGGCCTAGTACTGTTGCCACATAGCCGTTTTCACGGGCAAAGTTTACCTGGTCGGCAATGTATTGTTTCAGTTGGGGATAGCTGGCATAATAGGTGTCGATCAGTTCTTTGGACTCCGTGCGGTTCAGGTTGGTCTGCTGACTCAGGCCAAAAGCGGAAACTCCATAAACGATCCCAAAGTTTACCGTTTTTGCATTGCTCCTTTGCTCACGGGTCACCTCCTCTAGGGGAACATCAAAAACCCGGGCGGCGGTAGCCGCGTGAATGTCCTCATTGTTTTGAAATGCTTTGACCATGGCGGGGTCTTTGCTCAAGGCAGCGATGATTCGCAGTTCGATTTGAGAGTAGTCGGCAGCCATTAGGATATGCTGGTCGTCTCTGGGGATAAAAGCTTTTCGCACCTCTTGTCCCCTCGGGGTTCGGATGGGAATATTTTGCAGGTTGGGGTTGTTACTGCTCAAACGTCCGGTTGCCGCTACTGCTTGGTTATAAACAGTATGAATCCTTTGGGTCTGGGGGTTGAGATCATTGGGCAAAGCCGAAACGTAGGTGTTTTCCAGTTTTTGCAGGGACCTCCATTCCAATATTTTGGCTACGATGGGATGGTCCTTGGCCAAATAGGAAAGGATATCTTCTGCCGTGGAGTACTGTCCTGTTTTGGTTTTTTTGGGCTTGTCCACCAGTTTGAGTTTTTCAAACAGTATGACCCCCAATTGTTTTGGCGAGGCCAGATTGAAAGTTTCACCGACTTCCGTATAAATGTCTTTTTCCAAAACGGCAATGTCTGCCGTCAGGGTTTTGGAAAGATCATTTAGGAAATCTACATTCAGATTGATGCCCTCTGCTTCCATATCAGTCAGTACTTCCACCAAAGGGAGCTCTACTGTTTTGAATAGTTCAGTCGTTTGGGCTTCTGCCAATTCCTTTACAAAATGATATTTAAGTTGTAGGGTAATGTCGGCATCTTCAACAGCATATTGGGTTTGTTGTTCCAAGGGCACATCGCGCATATTGCCCTGATTTTTTCCTTTTTTTCCGATCAACTCGGTGATGGACTGCGGGCTATAATTCAGATAGGTTTCTGCCAAAACATCCATGTTGTGTCGCATGTCAGGGTTGATGAGGTAGTGGGCAATCATGGTATCAAATAGTGGGCCGACCACCTTTAGCTTGTATTTGAGTAAAACTTTTAGGTCGAATTTGAGGTTATGGCCAATTTTTTCGATTTGTGGATTTTCAAAAAAAGGACGAAAATCATCGATGATGCGCTGTGTTTCTTCTTTATTGGTAGGCATGGCGAGGTAATAGCCTTTGTGCTGTTCCCAGCTAAAAGCAATACCGACCAACTCGGCTTGCAAGGCATTCAGTCCAGTGGTTTCGGTATCAAAACAAACGCTGGTTTGTTTTAGTAATTTTTCAAGCAACAGTGATCTTCCAGCGGGGCTATTCACCCATTGGTATTGATGATTGACCGATTTCTGAGTGTTTCTAGAAGATTCAGTCACAACTGCACCCTGACCCGGCGCCGGATTAAAAAGATCAAATTGGGCAGGAGAGGCGGTAGCTGTTTTCAAAGTTTCTGTAGCGGGGGCAGTCGGTGTTGCTGTTTCACCAAGGGTAAAGATCTTTTTATAATTTTCCTGTATCCTCCTGAATTCTAACTCTTCAAATATAGCCGTAGCGGCTTCCATATCGGGGTCTGATAGCTCATAGTCTTTTTCATTGAATTGAACGGGTACATCGGTGATGATGGTGGCCAGCTTTTTGGAGAGCACCCCTAGGTCTTTATTGGCCTCGATTTTTTCTTTGAGTTTGCCCTGTACTTGGTCGAGATTCTCCAGAAGGTTTTCCATACTGCCAAATTGCTTAATGAATTTTTTGGCGGTTTTGTCTCCTACGCCTGGTAGTCCAGGGATATTGTCAACGCTATCCCCCATCATGCCCAAATAGTCGATGACCTGTTCTGGCCTTTCGACTTCAAACTTTGCTTGTACCTCTGGGATGCCCCAAACTTCGATTCCGTTGCCCATACGAGCGGGGCGGTACATAAAAATATTTTCGGAAACCAATTGGGCAAAATCTTTATCGGGAGTGACCATAAAAGTCTGGTAATCCTCTTTTTCGGCCTGTTTGGCCAGTGTTCCGATGATGTCATCGGCTTCAAAACCTGCCTTCACCACTACGGGAATGTGCATGGCCTCGAGGATTTTTTGAATGTAGGGAACAGCGATAACAATAGCTTCCGGGGTTTCGTCCCGATTCGCTTTGTATTCGGTAAACATTTCTGTTCGTTCCTGTGACCCTCCTTTGTCAAAACAAACGGCCAAATGGTCGGGTTTTTCACGCTTGATCACATCCAAAAGGGAATTCATAAAGCCCATAATGGCAGAGGTATTCATTCCCTTGGAGTTGATACGAGGGTTTTTGATAAATGCATAATAGCCCCTAAAGATCAGGGCATAGGCGTCTAGTAGGAAGAGTCTTTTTTTACCGCTCATGCAAAGGAGGTTAATGATGGGGTTAAGTTACAAAGATAAAGTTTCGCTTGTACCCACTATACGGGTTTTGTATTTTCACCTCGTGGAAATGTTTGACGATGTTTATTTTATGAAACAAGCCTTTGTGGAGGCACAGAAAGCGTATGATGCCGATGAGGTACCAGTAGGGGCGGTAGTGGTTGTGGAGAACAGAATCATTGCCAGAGCCCATAATTTGATGGAGCGTCTAAATGATGTTACCGCCCATGCCGAAATGCAAGCCATTACTGCAGCAGCCCATTTTTTAAATGGAAAATATTTAACCGATTGTACCCTGTATGTTACACTAGAACCCTGTGTGATGTGTATGGGAGCCATTTTTTGGTCGCAGCTGAGAAGAATCGTTTATGCAGCTTCGGATCCCAAGAGGGGTTTTACCCAGGCAGGTCTTGGTCCTCATCCCAAAGCGACCATCCACAATGGCGTCATGGCAGAAGAAGCAACACTTTTGTTACAAGACTTTTTTCGTAACAAAAGAGCATAAAAAAAGCCTCCCATAAGGAGGCTTTGAGTTAGTCGTAATGTATATTATAACAGAGAAATTTGCGAAGCTTGCTTACCTTTTTTTCCTTCTTCTTCTACATATTCAACTTTATCACCCTCTTGGAGTGTTAGCCCATCAAGGGCAGAAACGTGAACGAAAACATCTTCTGAAGTTTCGTCATTGGTAATGAATCCATAACCTTTGGATCCATTAAAGAACTTAACTGTACCAGTCATATTATGATTTAAAAATTTAGCGCAAGTTACACTTTCTTTGTCGGGTAAACATTAATAGCTCATTTTTTTTGATCCAAATCCTTGAGTTTCTGTAAGTTTTCTTTGGAAAGGGTATAATCTTTGAGTTTTTTTCCCTTCCATCGGTGAACCAAAAAAGCGGGCATAAACACGAATGCTGCCGTCAATACAGTATATCCCACGACTTTATTGCCCAGCAATGGATCTCCGCTTGCATTTAAAACGAATCCAAAGATTAAGCTGATTAATATCCCAAAAAAAAGAATTCTCAAAAAATATTTCATATATCTAGGTTGATTCTATGTAAGAATTTTCCTTTAGGACAAGTCTTTGGGCAAAGATTTCAGGCACAATTCTTCGAGTTGCGCTTCTTCTAAAGCCGCCGGAGCATCGATCATTACATCCCTACCGTTGTTATTTTTCGGAAAGGCAATATAGTCCCTAATGGTTTCACTGCCTCCCAATAGTGCTACCAATCGATCGAGTCCCAAGGCAATTCCACCGTGGGGTGGAGCTCCGTATTGAAAGGCATCCATCAAAAAGCCAAACTGCTCTCGGGCCTCTTCCTCCGAAAACCCTAAAAGGCCAAACATTTTCTCTTGAAGTGCTGTGTCGTGGATTCGAATGGAGCCCCCCCCAATTTCATTTCCATTCAATACCAAGTCATAGGCATTGGCCTTGGCATTGGCGGGATCATTCTCCAAATCGTCCAAGTTCTCTTTTTTAGGAGCGGTAAAAGGGTGGTGCATGGCGTGATAGCGTTGGCTTTCCTCATCCCAATCCAAAAGGGGAAAGTCGGTAACCCAAAGGGCTGCAAACTCATCGGGTTTTCTCAGTCCCATTTGCTCGGCGATTTCCATGCGTAGGGCACTGAGTTGGCTTCGAGTGGATTGGGTGGCTCCCGCCATTACAAAAATCAAGTCTCCGGCTTTGGCTCCAGTAGCATCCGCCCATTGGCTCAAATCATCTCCCGAAAAAAACTTATCTACTGTAGATTTATAGCTGCCATCCTCATTGCATTTCACCCACACCAATCCTTTGGCACCCACCTGAGGTCGCTTTACCCATTCGATCCAAGCATCAATCTCCTTACGGGTCATACTTGCTCCACCAGGCACGGCAATACCTACGACTAATTCTTGACTGTCAAAGACATTAAAGCCTTTGTTTTGTGCCATTGCGTTCAGTTCGCCAAAAGTCATTCCAAAACGAATATCCGGTTTGTCGTTACCGTATTTTTCCATTGCTGTTGCAAAAGTCATCCGGGGAAATGCTCCCAACTCTATCCCTTTAATCTCTTTCAAAAGGTGTTGGATCATGGCCTCAAATTGTACCAAAACGTCCTCTTGCTCGACAAATGTCATTTCACAATCAATTTGGGTAAATTCGGGTTGACGGTCGGCCCTTAAATCTTCATCTCTAAAGCACTTTACGATTTGGAAATATTTATCAAAACCGGCTACCATCAAGAGTTGCTTAAAGGTCTGTGGTGATTGCGGAAGCGCATAAAATTGTCCACTGTTCATTCTGGAAGGCACCACAAAATCCCGCGCGCCCTCGGGAGTAGATTTGATCAAATAGGGTGTTTCCACATCAATAAAGCCTGCTTGGGACAAAAAATTCCGAACGGCCATGGTGACTTTATGTCTAAAAATGAGATTCTCTCGAATGGGTTTTCTTCTTAAATCTAGATAGCGGTATTGCATCCGCAATTCATCCCCGCCATCGGTTTGGGTTTCTATCGTAAAAGGCGGAGTTTTGGAGGCGTTGAGTACGGTCAATTCACTCACCAGTATTTCGATACCCCCAGTGGGCATATTAGGGTTTTTGGACTCTCGCCCAATCACCTTTCCTTTGATTTGTATGACATCCTCTCTCCCCAGTTTCAACGATTGTTGGTAAACCGTCTTTGCGGTGCGTTCTTCATCAAAAACCAACTGAGTGATGCCGTAGCGATCCCGTAAATCCACCCAGACAATAAAACCTTTGTTTCTGATCTTTTGCACCCAACCAGCCAATACAACTTCATGGTTGGCATTGTTTTCATTCAGTGCGCCGCAGTGGTGGGTTCTCAACATTTTATATGAATTAGTTGCAAAGGTACTAAGAAGCTTTTCCTATGACCAAAAATTATTTTTTAAATAATGTTCTCCATTTGAGTTTGATCTGGTAGCTAATCAAAAATGTTGCGGGAACAATAATCAGGGTTAAAAAAGTAGCAAAGGCCAGTCCAAAGATGACCGTTTTGGCCAAGGGCCCCCAAAAGATAACATTGTCTCCTCCCAAATAAACCTTTGGATCCCATTCCGAAAACAAAGAGAAGAAGTCAATGTTTAAACCTATAGATAAAGGAATCAAGCCCAAAATGGTTGTAATGGCAGTCAAGATTACCGGGCGCAATCGGGCAGTTCCCCCTTCGATGATGGCTTCAATGGCTTCGTTGTTGGGTAACATTTCTTCTTTAGGGAGATCCAATAAGCTCTTTTTTCTGTCTATCAACAACTGGGTATAATCCAACAAGACCACGCCGTTATTTACGACAATACCCGATAAGGAGATGATACCCATCATGGTCATCAAAATCACAAAAGGCATTTGGAATAAGGTGATCCCCAGAAATACACCGGTAAAACTTAAGAAAATGGAGATCAATATAATAATAGGTTTGGAGATGGAATTGAATTGGAACACCAGTAGCAGCATGATTAGTGCCAGCGCTGCCAAAAGCGCGTTGGATAGAAAGGTCATGTTTTTATCCTGCTCTTCGATTTCTCCCGTGAATTTGAACTCCACCCCAAGATCTATTGGATAATTCATCAGTGCAGATTTTACATTGGCCACTACCTCATTGGCATTATAACCCGCGAGTACGTCGGAGTAGAGTGTTACCAAACGAATTGATTTTCGGTGTTTGATGGCACTGTAGGAGGAGGAGTTTTGGGTTTTGACAAGGGCTGCTATGGGAATTTCTTTGATTTTTCCAGACGATTGATCTCTAAAGGTTACATACTGGTTGAACAATGCATTATTGTCATAGCGGTATTGCTCCTCAAAACGAACATTGATCTCATAATCTTCACCATCTTTTTTGAATATCCCTGCTTTGGCTCCAAACAGGGAGTTGCGCAGTTGAGAACCTACCATACCAGCAGAAACTCCCAACTCCCCTGCTTTTTTACGATCGATAATCAGTTGGGTTCCTGGTTTATTTTTGTTCACATCTATTTTTAATTCCTCTACCCCTGGAATGTTTTCCGTATTGAGGAAGTCCTTCATTTCTTGGGCAGTTTGGATCAGATTTTCATAATCCCTACCCGTAATTTCTATATTTACGGGATAGCCTACAGGTGGGCCATTGGCATCTTTTTCAACAGATACAGCTATTCCGGGATACCTCCCGCTCAGATACTGTTGAATTTCACTGCGCAGGCTTTCGCTAGAGAGTCCATTTCTGAATTTAAACTCTCGCATGGTAAGAGAAATTTTGGCTTTATGTGGCATCTCGTTGGTCACCCCCCCATCGATTTCAGGGTTCCCTGCTCCTGCTCCCACCTGCGCTACAGCATCCTCTACCAAATAGTTGTAATTTCCTTTACGGTATTTCTCTTGATTGATTACTGAGAATATATCTGCTTCAATTTTTTTAGTGATTGCATTGGTTTTATCAATTGAGGTACCTTCTGGATATTCGATATAAGTGAGTATCTGAAGCGGTTGGTTTTCGGGGAAAAACTCCACTTTAGGAGGGAAGATTCCCATCAGTACAAAAGAAGATAATAACAGTACAAATGTTCCGATCAAAAAAGCAATGGGGCGGTAACCTTTGAGTGCAGTAGATAAAAAATTTCGATATCCTTTTTCAATTCGAGGTAAAAAACGGGTTTGGAATCTTGAAGCCAGTTTTTTAATAAAATATTTATAGGCCCAAAAAAGCAGGGTGATCGCAATCATCAACGTGCCTAATCCTCTAAAAACGCCTTGGTTGAAAATTAAAATCAAACCCAGTCCCCCCAAAATCACAGTCAACCGCATCAGTCCTTTGAAAGAAACTTCTCTTTCGTTAATTTCCATAAATCGAGAAACGAGCATGGAGTTGAAAAATAAAGCCACTATAAGGGATGAACCCAAAACAACAGAGAGTGTGATGGGAAAGTAAATCATAAATTCACCCATGAGTCCTGGCCATGCTCCTAATGGGACAAAGGCAGCTATGGTGGTGGCTGTTGAAACAATAATGGGATAAGCAATTTCTCCTATGCCTACCTTAGCTGCTTGAATGCGGCTCAGCCCTTCTTTTTCCATTAGACGATACACATTTTCAACCACAACAATTCCGTTGTCCACGAGCATTCCAAGCCCCATTACCAATCCAAAAAGCACCATGGTGTTCATGGTATATCCTAAAAGCGAGAGGATCATAAATGACATAAACATCGACATGGGGATGGCAAACCCCACAAAAAGAGCGTTTCTAAAGCCCAAAAAGAACATCAGTACGGTGACTACCAGCAGTACTCCAAAAATGATATTGTTTACCAAATCACTTACCTGATTGAGGGTAATAGCCGATTGGTCGTTTGAGATGGTCAGTTTTATGTTTTTTGGAAAAAGATTTTTTCCAATATCATCGACCAAAGCTTGAATTTTTTGTGAAGCTTGAATGAGGTTTTTCCCTCCTCGTTTTTTAACATCTAATAAAACTACTTTATCTCCAAAAGATCGGGCGTAGGAGGAAACGTCTTTTTCTTTAAAACTGATCGTAGCAATATCTCCTAGATAAGTTGCACCCCGCTCACTCTTCACAACAAAGTTTTTGAGCTCCTCGGGATCGGAAATTTCACCGATGATCCTCAAACTTCTCCTTTGTCCTCCGCTGATGATATTTCCTGCAGATATGGTTGTATTCTCCCGGCCAATGGAGTTGAGGATGTCATCAAAACTTATTTTAGCCGCAGTCATTTTGTAGATGTCAACTGCAACTTCGACCTCAAAAGCTTGAATACCCCTCACATCGGCCGATTTGACCTCGGGGATTTGTTCAATTTTTTCTTCAAGGTATCCGGCAAAATCTTTCATCTGCTCAATGGGATAATCGCCCACCATGCTGATGCTCAGAATGGGCATCAATTCGGAGAAATCCATTTCGAATACAGAAGGCTCTACCTTGGCATTATTAAAAGTAGGCCAATCGGCCCCCGATACAACTCCATCTACCAAATCTTTTGTTTTTTGTTTGGCCAGGTCTAGGGGTATGTCCTCGTCAAACTCCAGCTGTATTACTGCAAAATCCTCTTCCGAGGTCGAGGTGATATCCACCAAGTTAGACACCCCTTTGAGAGCATCTTCAAGTGGATCTACGATCAATCGTTCGATGTCTTCGGCCGTATTTCCTGGAAATACTGCAGAGACAAACATTCGGGTATCATTGATTTCGGGAAAGCTCTCACGAGGCATGACATTGTAGGATCGGATACCCAAAAAGAAAAAGATGGCCATGATTACATAGATTACCGTTTTGTGGTCGATGGCCCAACTGGATAAAGGAAATTCTTTGAGTAGTTTTTTCATTGTTTTGCGATCCAATTATTGAATGTTTTTTACCCTTTGGTTGTTCTCTACCAATGTAGCGCCCTCATTCACCAACAGATCGCCCGTTGTAATTCCTGCCAAGACCTCCACTTTATCCATACCTTTTTTACCCAGCTCCACAAAAACCTTTTTTGTCAAGTACACTTGGTTTTTTTCAGTTGGATTTAATTTGAAAATATATTTTTTCCCCGCTGCATCCTCCTTGACAATCCGCAGCGGGATCATCAGTGCTTCAGGATTACTATAGTCATTCACTTTCAATTTACAGGTGAGATTGGGTTTGATCATCTCATCCGAGTTTGGGATGGGGGATTCAATTCTGAAACTGCGATTGATGGGGTTGATAAAGTTTCCGGTTTGACGGATCTGTGTTTGGTATTCTCTATTCAACATTGGAATATGAACGCTGGCTGCCGTACCTTTCTTAATCTGGCTCAGGTAGCGTTCGGGGACATTGGCTTCGGCATACATTTCCTCTAGGTTTACAATTCTCATTACGGGAGTTTGCCCGGGTAATAAATTAGATCCTGTATTGGCAACGATCTCATCAATCTTTCCTGAGAAGGGAGCCAAAATCTGGGTGCGCAACAATTGTTTTTTTAGTTGCTCAATGGTTTTCAATAGACCTTCATAGGTAGCCTTGGCTTGAAGCAATTGCATTTCTGATCCTATTTTTTGGTCCCACAACCTTTGGGTACGGTCGAAGGTGGTTTTTGAAAGCTTTGCTTGAATCTCCAATTGTTCCAATTGATTTTTCAGCCCTGCATCGTCAATCTGTGCCAAGAGCTTTCCCTTCATCACTTGTTGTCCCTCTTTGACATACAGCTTTTTGAGTGTTCCGCTGTATTCGGGATATAACAATAGATTTTGACGGGTTTTGATGTTCGCTTGGATTTCTATAAAGTGATCAAAACTTTCAGGTTTTACCTCAATCATTGAAATCAGTGCCAGTTTTTCAGTGGGATCCAAAGTGGCAATGGCAGTATTGATTTCACCCAATTCTAATTTCAGGGAATTAAGCGTTTTTAATTTATTTTCTTTTTGTACCCTAAGCCCTTCGAGATCTTTAGCAGCGATCAATTCCGAGGTAGAGGAACTTTGATCTCCGCCACAACTCCAAATAAGTGCTAAAACAGTCAGTGAATATAAAATATTTTTCATGGTTTATTGAGTATTTGATTGATTGAGTAGGGTTTCCAATGATATTTTATTGTTGATTACTTTTTGGATTGCAGCGACGAAATTATTTTGGGCGGTATAGAGTTGGAGTTGTGCCATACGGAGTTCAAAACTCTGCACCATGCCCTCATAGAACTTGGTTTGATTTTTTCGCTCGATGCGCTCGGCCAACCTCAGATTTTCCTTTTCCGTATAGTAATTGTCAATGGACAATTGGTAATCACTCAGGGCGGCATCTACTTCAATTCTGACTTTGGATTGTGTTTCCTCCAGTTGTGTTTTAGCCTGATCCAAGCTGATCTTGGCTTTTTGCGTGCTGGCATTTCTTCCTAAAGAACTGAAAATAGGAATTTTTACGTTTAAGCCGAGCAAGGTGGAGCCATACCATTTTTGGTCGCTGTCCGTAAAAGTAAATTCATTGCTGTTTCCTGTAAATGTTCTGTTGACAAAAGCATTCACCTTGGGCAGTGATTTTGACTTTTCAAGTTTTAACAGCAATGACTCTGCTTTTACATTATTGTCGGCGATTCTGATATCAATGTTATTTTCAATATTTTCAACACTGGGAAGGGTTTCAAAATATAGCTCTTCATTAAAAATATCCTCCAGATCATCCGTCAGCTTCAAGTATGTCTCTAAGGGATAACCGATAACAAACTTCAACATGTCCTGTTCAACTTTCAATAAGTTTTTTGCATATTTAAGCCGGCTGTTCGTTTGGGCCAAGGTCAATTGAATTTGTTCCACACTTTCTTCCTCCTCAAAACCATTTCTGAACAATTGATGTACTTCATTAAAATTATCCTTTAAAGAGGCGATATTTTTTTCCAAAAGCACAATGTTATATTGGGCCAGTAGTACATTGGAGTAGAGGTTGGTAATGATTTTTCGGGTCTCGAGGTGAGTCTTTTCAAAAAGGTTTTCGGAAATCGACAAATAAACCTTCGAGGCCTCCAGCCCTACGAGATAGGAGCCGTCAAAAATCAGCTGTTCCACTTTGAAAGTACCGATCATATTTTGCTCTGTTCCAAAAGTAAGCTCTGCAAACTCTCCAGGATTCCCTCCAAAAAACTCGGCGGGAACCAACGAAACGGGCATTTCCAGAAAATTTTGATAATTGACTTCGGAGCTGATTTGTGGCAGCCCGGTGGCGATGGTCATCCATCGCTCTTTTTTGGATTTTTGAATTTCCCGATCTGCATTGATGATCGAACGGTTGTGCGTCAAACCAAATGCAACCGCCTCCTCCAAACTGAGTGATTCTGGCAGTTCTTGAGCTCTAGTCACGCCGAAGAGGAGGGCTAAAAACAAAAATAAATGATTCTTCATGGGGTTACTTTTTTTATGTATTCCTCTAAAAATTTCAAACCTTTGGGAGTCACAATGGCCCTAAGGTGGTAATCTATGTATTTCCCAATAATTTGGTCGATGTCGTAATCTTCGGGGGGGAACAATTCTATATCTCTCAATCCCCTGAAACCATTGAAATAGATTCTTGTGATGAATTCAATGTCTATATCTGTCCGGAAGAGTCTAGAATCCATCCCTTTTTTGAGGTTCATTTTAAAAGTATCCCCAAGGGCTGAGAGTTCTTTTTTTCTGACTTCTGCATAAATGGACGGATAATATTTTTGCAATTGATATTGTGGAGATTTGTCTTTGTTACCCAAAACCTGAACTGCAATTTGTTTGATTTCATAAAGTGCCTCAATGGGATTGTCCATACAAGACTGAACGGCAATGATTTTGTTTTTTATCTCTTCAAAAACATACATTACCGCTGATCGAACTAAGGAAGTTTTATCATCGAAATAGGTATAAATCGTTTTTTTGGAGATACGCATGTGTTCTGCAATATCGTCCATGGTAACCGCTTTATAGCCGTATTGTAGGAACAGCAAAGAAGCCGATTCTACGATTTCCTTTTCCATAGCAATTTTTTGCAAATTTATAACAGAAAACTTTATAAACAAAAAAAGTTTCCAAAGTTTACATCTTTTTTACATTAGTTTAACTTAGGCGGTGTATTTTTAACAAAATTCAATCGCTATGAATCTTTTCAAGGCCTATCAAACAGCATTTGAGTCCGCACTTGAAGATTTTAATCAAGTCCAAACGCCGGAAAATCTTTACCTTCCTATGAAGTATCTTTTGGACTTGGGAGGAAAAAGAATCCGACCTTTCTTGACCTTAATGGCAGCTGAAGCCTATGGTGTTGATGTAAAAGATGCCATGGGCGCCGCAATGGCTGTGGAGGTGTTTCACAATTTTACCCTCATGCATGATGACATTATGGACAAGGCTTTTTTGCGAAGAGGGGAGACCACTGTGCATGAAAAATGGGACATTAATACCGCCATATTGTCTGGTGATGCCATGCTTATAAGAGCTTATCAATCACTGGAGGATTATCCTCAGCCCATTTTTAAACCATTGACCCGTTTGTTGAGCAAAACCGCCATTGAGGTATGTGAGGGGCAGCAATACGATATGGATTTTGAGACCAGTCTGGGAGGTTCCCAAGAGGCATACTTAGAAATGATCCGATTGAAAACTGCGGTTTTGGTGGGCTGTGCGCTGCAAATGGGCGCCATCGTAGGAAATGCCAGTGAGGAAGATCAGCAGTCCATTTATGATTTTGGCATACAGTTGGGACTGGCTTTTCAGCTACAGGACGATTATCTAGATACTTTTGGAGATCAAGAAACTTTTGGAAAAAAAATTGGAGGGGACATTCTCGAGGATAAAAAAACCATTCTATACCACTTGGCCATAAAGCTTGGAAATCAAACACAAACCCATGCCTTGCAAACCTTATTTTCCTCCAAAAACCGGAGCAGTGAGGAGGAAAAAATAAAAAAAGTCAGTGACTTGTTTGAGGCAACCGCAGCCAAAGTTGCCACACGAGATTTGATTCAACACCATTCAGATTTGGCCGCCACTGAATTGGAAAAACTGACCATTCCAGCCCAACAAAAAAAGCAGTTTATAGCACTCAAAGACTGGTTGATGCAAAGGTCCTATTAGAAAAGTCTTTTCCTAAGTGCTCCTACAAATTGCAGTACATTAAAAGACCGCATGATAAGAATTTCCTGACCGATAGTGCTTTTCTCATTCAAGAAATTGAAGATGTTTTCGGGCTTATTTTTTTGGAACATTCTTCTAAACAGATCAGCACCATTGGCATTGTCTTTACTCAGAACATCAATAAAAAGTAAATCATAAAACCAAAACCGATCTCTTTTACTGAATTGGTTCAAAGGTTGCCCCTTTTTGAGAAATTCAACCAAGGCTTTTGTTTTTTCATTGATGCGCTGAAAGGTATATCCTGTACTGGCCTTGGTCCAGCCCCCTGCCGTCCCGATGTGCAATAACTTGGTACTGTTTTTTAGATCAAATCGATAGCAGGTCATGGGGATTTTACCTTCCTCTTCCTCCAATATTTCATATCCTCCAGTTGGGAGTTGTTTGAGAAATGCAGCGATGGCATTTACATATTCTTTATGATCCAATGGATTTTCAGAAAAAAGAGTATATTCCAATAAAGCTTTGTTGGGCGTCAAAGGCAATAAATACATAAACCGTGTATTCCCTTTTTGAGGCACTTTAAAATTCATGAATTCGATTTTGTCAGGATCAAAACAAGGTTTTTGGGTTTGAACAATTTGCCCTACAAAGTGTTGTAACAAGACAGGATATTTTTGTTGTTGGTAGAGGTTTTTGGGGTCGAAAATACTGGAAAAGATTTTATCCCCTTGATAGGATTGCACATCAGTGGTAACTTCATTTTCAGAGATTTCACAAACCTTTTCTTTGATTTGCGTCAGTTGATTCAATGAAGCTAGCTGATTTTTCATGTATTGATAAAAATCAATACTTCGAATCATTTTGTATTGAAAGGGATCCATCTCAAAATCCATTTCAAAATCATGTGCGCCAAAATAGGCTTTACTCCATTTTTTATAAACGATAGGTTCCAAATCACTTTCCCCAGATTCCCAAAAGCACCAAGTTTTATCATTGGTATTTTTGCTTTCTTTTTCAATCAGTAATATACTTTGATCTTTAAAAAAGGGATCATTGCACATTCTGAATGCTAGGAGTAATCCAGATGCACCTCCGCCACAAATAATATAGTCGTAATGATTTTTATTCATTGCTCACCAAAATTAGTCAATCCCTTTAACTGTCAATAAATTTAGACGCTTTTATCTATATTTGTGGGCTATTTAGCCAATCAATATGGATGAAATCATTGCGTTTTTTTCCAATATCA
Source organism: Flavobacteriaceae bacterium (assembly GCA_965662705.1). GTDB lineage: Bacteria > Bacteroidota > Bacteroidia > Flavobacteriales > Flavobacteriaceae > UBA8316. The sequence goes on along the minus strand of CBFIIP010000091.1, from coordinate 26,370 downwards.
GTCCAGTAAAAGGAGCATTTTACGCTACCATTTTCACTTGGTTGTTGACTGCGATTGGAGCCGCCTTCGTTTTTTTATTTAAAACCATGCATCGTGGATTTTTAGACGGTATGTTGGGATTTACCGGGGGCGTTATGGTTGCTGCCAGTTTTTGGAGTCTTTTGGCTCCTGGGATTGAAATGTCTCCCGGCGAGGGCTTTGTAAAAGTCATTCCCGCTGCGGTAGGTTTTGGATTGGGTGCTCTTTTTATTTTTGCTTTGGACAAAATCCTACCCCATATTCATATCAATTTTAAGGATTCCGAAGGGATCAAAACCCCTTGACACAAAACCACTTTATTGGTATTGGCCATCACACTGCACAATATCCCAGAGGGTCTTGCTGTAGGGGTTCTTTTTGGAGGTGTTGCTGCTGGAGTACCCGAAGCTTCCATCGGAGGAGCTGTTGCTTTGGCCATTGGAATCGGTATTCAAAACTTTCCTGAGGGAATTGCTGTTTCCATGCCGCTCAGAAGGCAGGGAGCAAGTAAATTCAAGAGTTTTTGGTACGGTCAGTTATCCGCCATTGTCGAGCCATTAGCTGCAGTTTTGGGAGCTGTAGCGGTAACTTTTTTTACCCCGCTTTTGCCTTACGCTTTGGCCTTTGCTGCAGGGGCCATGATTTTTGTCGTCGTGGAGGAGGTCATCCCCGAAACCCAACAAGACCGATACACAGACATTGCCACACTTGGTTTTATCGGAGGATTTATCGTGATGATGACTTTGGATGTGGCCTTAGCCTGATTCGTCTTTATTGAAATTTTTCCAGCCTTGTGCTTCTATTGGAATCGATTGACCCAGTCCCGTAATCATATTACAAGCTTGTTTTTGATCTGTAAAATGGCCAATGGTGGTCAGCAATGGATGCCCTTTGATTTTGTGGTAATCCTCAGTTTTGATGGCCATCAATAATTCGTAGTCTTCCCCGCCATTGAGCAGGGCTGTGATGCTGTTCATTTTAAATTCCTCTGCTGTACTGGACGTGGATGGATCACAAGGAAGCTTTTCTTCATACAAGTCACAGCCTACCTCAGAGGCTTTACAGAGGTGAAGGATTTCAGAAGATAGCCCATCACTGATGTCGATCATGGCGTTCGGTACAATAGCTAATTCTTCTAGTAGTTCAACAATATCCTTTCTCGCCTCTGGCTTCAATTGTCTTTCAATACAGTAGGAGTAGAGGGCCAAGTCAGGTTGATTATTAGGATTGACTTTAAATACTTCCTTCTCCCGTTCTAGCACTTGCAAGCCCATATAGGCCGCACCTAAATCTCCACTCACAACCAATAGGTCGTTAGGTTTGGCACCTGATCGGTAAGTGATTTTTTCATTTTCGACTTGCCCCATTGCCGTAACTGAAATGATAAGACCAGATGAACTGCTGGAAGTATCTCCCCCTACCAAATCGACCTTGTAATTTTTACAGGCCAAAGCAATTCCGGAGTATAACTCTTCCAGAGCCTCCAAAGGAAAACGATTAGAGACCGCCACAGAAACGGTAATTTGGCTCGGATTTGCATTCATGGCATAGACATCAGAAAGGTTGACCATTACAGCTTTGTAGCCTAGGTGTTTTAGAGGTACATAGGATAAATCAAAATGAACTCCCTCTATCATGAAATCGGTAGTCACCACCGTTTGACCCTCTTTAAAATTCATTACCGCAGCATCGTCTCCCACACCACGAAGAGTAGAAGGTTGAACCAAAGGGAAAGATTTTGTCAAATGATCGATCAAACCGAACTCTCCCAATTGGGAAAGAGGGGTAGTGTTTTTGTTTTCAAACATTGGTTAAAATTACTAAGATTTCAAAGAATCACGATCGACTTGCATTACTTTAGTTTCTATTGTATTTCATATATCCTAAATTTGATACCATGAACTCCAAAATCCTAAATTCAATTCTGATTTTATTATTGCTATTCTGTTCTTGTCAAAAAGAGTCAATTTCTGAGAATGATGATGCCAATACGGACGCTTCAACAGAACAAAATCAATCGGGAAACAACACAAGCGGTTCAAGCAACGAGTCCGACTTACCATGTGTGAATGGTTTTGCTGGGAAATTTCCTTGCAAGGGATATGATCTGTTAGCGCATATCAACCTCCCCTCTTTGGAAGCTAATCAAGGTAACGATTCATGGGGCTGGACAGATCCTTTGACCCTAAAGGAATATGTGTTGATGGGATTGGACAACGGAACTGCTTTTATTGATATTAGCGAACCTGCAAAACCCATTTTAATCGGGAAATTGCCTACCGCAACAGAGGAAAGCCCTTGGAGAGACATCAAAGTATATAACAATCACGCCTTTATCGTCAGTGAGGCTTCAGATCATGGGGTTCAGGTTTTTGACCTTAAAAAATTAAGAGCAGTTACAGAACCTCAAAATTTTAGTGCTGACAGAATTCTCAGAACCACACCTACTGCACACAATATGGTGGTCAATCAAGAAAGTGGCTATGCATATGTAGTCGGAACCGATAGAAGAGACAAATTTATGGGAGGGCCCCATTTCCTTGACCTTAATGATCTACAAAGCATCAGATTTGTGGGGGGTTATGCTGAAGGAGGATACAGCCACGACGCTCAAGTGGTCAATTACAAAGGGCCTGATCAGGACTACACTGGTAAAGAAATTTTCTTGGGATCCAATGAAAGCCAACTGGTCATTGTGGATGTCACCGATAAAGAAAATCCAAAAGCCATTTCCGAAATAAATTATCAAAACACCCATTACACCCATCAGGGCTGGTTCGATAAAAATCAAAGGTTTTTTCTTTTAGGAGATGAGCAGGACGAGTTAAGGGTAGGGGGAAAAACAAGAACGCTTATTTTTGACCTAACAGATCTTGATCAACCGATACTACATTATACCTATTATGGCCCCACAAATGCCATTGATCACAATGGATATGTCAAAGACGATTTGTTTTATTTGGCCAATTATTCAGCTGGTGTACGGATCATATCCATTGCAGGTTTGGAAAACAAAAACATGACAGAAATTGGTTTTTTCGACACCTTTCCGGAACACAATTCCACGACTTTCAATGGTGCTTGGAACGTTTATCCTTTTTTCGAAAGTGGAGTGATTGCCATTAGCGACATTAACAGGGGGTTGTTCCTCATTAAAAAATCAGAATAAAATTGTCGAAAAAAAGTCTTCTTCTATTTTTAGCATTACCATTCTGGGCATGTTTACCCGATTCCATCAACACCACAACTCAGCTACCCTATTTTTCAGGGATATTGACCGATGTTTATCTATTCGGGGGAAGCAAGGAAGACTTAGGAAGAGAGACGATCGAACTTCGATCAGGGGGCTTTGCCATGGTGGGCAGTACCCAAAGCACCGATGGAGATTTTAGTGAACGTAATACTGAGGATTGGGATTTGTTTCTAATGAAATTCAGTGAGGAAGGGGAACCCATTTGGACGAAAACTTACGGAGGAAGTGCAGACGATTTTGGTTTTTCTTTGGTTGAAACACAAGAGGGAGGCTTTGTTTTGGTCGGCTACAGTAACAGCATGGACGGCGATGTTCCCGCAACCAAAGGCTATCATGACCATTGGATCATTAAGGTAGATGCAACAGGCAAGGTGCTCTGGAAGAAATCTTTTGGATATTCAGGACACGATCACGCCTACAATGTCATCGCCACCCAAGACGGAGGATATTTTTTCAATGGTTTTCTCGATGTAACAGCTTCCAGCGGACAGGGGAACACCGGTAAATCCGCCAAGGTTGCGCGCCATGGCGTAGGAGAATTTTGGTGTCACAAAATGGACACCAATGGCAACATCCAATGGCAAAGGTATTTTGGTGGAACCAATAACGACCGATCCTATGATGCCATACAAACATCAGAAGGAAACTTTCTATTGGTCGGGACCTCAGAAAGCGACGACCTTGATGTGAGTAATCCCAAAGGCAGTTATGATATATGGGTAGTCATACTTTCTCCTTTCGGTGAGTTGCTCTGGGAAAAATCTTTTGGTGGGAGCTTGGTGGATGAGGCTTCAAGGGTAATTGAGGATTCGTTTGGAAACTTCAGGATCATTGGCAATTCCCACAGTAGCGATGGAGATATTTCCCAGCCCAAGGGTCAGTCGGACGTATGGCAAATTACAATAGACAAAAATGGCCAATTGATTAGGAGCTACAATTTTGGGGGGAGCGAATTTGACAAAGGTACCGCCATCGGAGAATGGCAACGGGGTGCTCTATTCATTGGTGGCTATTCAAGGAGTTTTGATGGGGATTGGGTCAACAATCAAGGGGAAAACGACCTGTTCATGATGTACTTACCTGCCGATGGAAACGAAAAATTAAGCTTTACCTTGGGAGGAGAAGGGCAAGATTTTGCCTACGATCTTTTGGTTCAAAATAAAGGTAGCGTATGGGTTACAGGTCAATCGTTCAGTAAAAATCCACCTTTCGAAAAAAATAAAGGCAAGGGAGATATTTTATTGGCCCGATGGCAATGAATAAGCCAATTGAGCCATAACCAGAATTGATAGTAAAAGCCAATGTTTACGTGGAAATACGCTATATTTGTATCAATTTTTAACTTTTGTTGTTACAAATGATAAAGGTATCACTTAATGCACAAGAAAAAGTGTCGCAATTGATGCGAGAGGAGGGTTATAATCCCGTCCAAGATTTCGTCCGTGTGGGGGTGAAAAGTGGAGGATGTTCGGGGCTTTCCTATGATTTGAGTTTCGACAAGCAAAAATCAGAACAAGACCGTTTGTTTGAGGACAATCAGGTGCGGATCTTGGTAGATAAAAAAAGTTTGCTCTATCTGATGGGCACCACCCTCGAATATTCTGGGGGGTTAAACGGCAAGGGATTTGTATTCAACAACCCTAACGCAGAGCGAACCTGTGGTTGTGGTGAAAGCTTTTCACTCTAAAAAATTGTTATGGCTTATACCGAAGAGGAACTAAAAAAAGAACTGGAAACCAAGGAGTACGAATACGGCTTTTACACCGATATTGATGCTGAGACTTTTCCGGTAGGCTTGAATGAAGAGGTCATTCGGGGGATTTCTCAAAAAAAGAAAGAACCGCAATGGATGACCGAATGGCGTTTAAAGGCCTTTGAGGCATGGAAAAACATGGAGGAACCCGAATGGGCCAATGTAAAATACAAAAAACCCGACTATCAGGCCATCTCGTATTACTCGGCTCCCAAGAAAAAAGACCAATACAAAAGCCTGGACGAAGTTGACCCCGAGTTACTCAAGACCTTTGAAAAATTAGGGATATCGTTGGACGAACAAAAGAAACTGGCTGGAGTAGCGGTAGATATTGTTATGGATTCAGTTTCCGTAGCGACCACCTTTAAAGAGACACTTGCCGAAAAGGGAATTATTTTTTGTTCCATTTCCGAGGCCATTCAGGAACATCCCGAGTTGGTACAAAAATACATTGGAACCGTGATTCCCATACAAGACAATTATTTTGCTGCATTGAACTCTGCTGTTTTTTCAGATGGGTCTTTTTGTTACATTCCCAAAGGCGTTCGTTGTCCCATGGAATTGTCCACTTATTTCAGAATCAATCAAGCAGGAACGGGTCAATTTGAAAGAACCCTTGTCATTGCCGATGAATCCAGTTATGTGAGCTATCTTGAAGGGTGTACGGCTCCCTCAAGAGATGAAAACCAACTCCACGCTGCTGTAGTTGAACTGATCGCCTTGGACAATGCGGAAATCAAATACTCAACGGTACAGAATTGGTTCCCTGGCGACAAAAACGGTAAAGGTGGGGTTTATAATTTTGTGACCAAAAGAGGCATTTGCCATAAAAACTCCAAAATATCGTGGACACAAGTTGAAACCGGATCTGCGGTAACCTGGAAATACCCCTCATGCATCCTCAAAGGCGACAACTCCATTGGGGAGTTTTACTCTATTGCCTTGACCAATAATTTCCAACAAGCCGATACCGGAACCAAGATGATCCATTTGGGAAAAAACACCAAAAGCACCATCATTTCAAAAGGAATATCTGCTGGAAAATCTCAAAACAGCTATCGTGGCCTTGTCCAGGTGCACCCTAGGGCAACCAATGCCAGAAACTTTTCACAATGTGATTCTCTTTTGATGGGCAACCAATGTGGGGCACATACATTCCCCTACATTGAGGCTAGGAACAAAACAGCACAAATCGAACACGAGGCCACCACCAGCAAAATAGGTGAAGACCAAATTTTTTACTGCAACCAAAGGGGAATTGACCCTGAGAAAGCCATCGCATTGGTGGTCAACGGTTTCAGCAAAGAAGTACTGAACAAGCTGCCCATGGAATTTGCCGTGGAAGCTCAAAAATTATTAGAAATTTCCCTTGAGGGATCAGTAGGATAAAAATATACTTATGCTAACCATAGAAAATCTTCACGCTCAAGTAGAAGGAAAACAAATTCTCAACGGTATTGACTTAGACGTCAAAGCAGGAGAAGTACACGCCATTATGGGTCCCAACGGATCTGGAAAAAGCACCCTTTCATCTGTTATTGCAGGACATCAAGACTATGAAGTCAACGAAGGCACCATGCTGTTGGAGGGAGAAGATATGGCCGATCTATCACCTGAGGAACGTGCCCACAAAGGCATTTTCCTTTCTTTTCAATATCCCGTGGAGATTCCAGGGGTGAGTGTTACCAACTTCATCAAGACTGCCATCAATGCCTCCCGTAAAGCCAAAGGGCTGGAAGATATGGCGGCCAATGAGATGCTCAAAAAAATCAGAGAAAAGTCTTCCTTATTGGAGATCGATTCTAGATTCCTTTCCCGTTCATTGAACGAAGGGTTTTCTGGTGGTGAAAAAAAGCGAAACGAGATTTTCCAAATGGCAATGTTGGAACCCAAGCTTTCCATACTCGATGAAACCGATTCTGGTTTGGACATCGACGCCCTTAAAATTGTAGCCAATGGAGTCAACAAATTGCGATCCAAAGACAACGCCACCATTGTGATCACTCACTACCAGCGTTTGTTGGAATACATAGTGCCAGATTTTGTCCATGTCTTGTTTGATGGAAAAATCGTCAAATCGGGAACCAAAGATTTGGCATTAGAATTAGAAGAAAAAGGATACGATTGGATCAAAGAAATGGCATAACCCCTATGGAGTTTAAGGAAAAATTATTGGCCTCCCATTTGGCTTTTGAAGAACAGATCGATTTCTCTGATCCTGTCCACCAAACCCGATTGGAATCCCTCAAAACCTTTGAAAAAAAAGGTTTTCCTTCTCGCAAAGATGAGGCCTGGAAATACACTTCCCTCAATGCCCTGACCCGACAGGACTACGCCCTTTTCCCCAAAACGGAAAGTACCATTGAACTGAAGAAAGTCAAGAAGTATTTTCTTTATGAAATCGATACTTACAAGGTGGTCTTTATCGACGGCGTGTACAGTCCATTCCTTTCCGATACCACCCACGACGGCTTAGACGTTTGTTTGATGTCTGCTGCTTTGTCCAAGGCAAAATACAGGAATCTCATCGATACCTATTTCGATAAAACAACCGATAAAGAAGACAGCCTCACTGCACTCAATACCTCCTATGCCCAAGAAGGAGCCTATGTTTACATCCCCAAAAGCGTGGTGGCCGAAAAACCCATTGAGGTCATTCACTTCTCCACAGGTAAAGAAAAAGCCCTTTGGTTACAGCCCCGAAACCTGATCGTGGTGGATCAAAACGCTCAAGTTCAAATCATCGAACGTCACCAAAGTCTCAAGCCACACGATGTGGTCACCAATGCGGTAACAGAAATTTATGCCCACCAAGATGCTTTTGTCGATTATTATAAAATTCAAAATGACCTACCCACCGCATCACTCATCGATAACACCTACATTGCCCAGGAAAAAAACAGCAGTGTAAGTGTTCATACTTTTTCTTTAGGGGGAAAACTCACCAGAAATAATTTGAATTTCTATCTCAACGGACAACACTGTCATTCCACCCTTAAGGGAGTGACCCTATTGCAAGATCAACAACACGTAGATCACTATACTTTGGTTGATCATGCCTCGCCCAATTGTGAGAGCCATCAAGACTACAAAGGGGTGTTTTCCCAAGGATCTAAAGGCGTTTTCAATGGAAAAATCCACGTGGATCAATTGGCTCAAAAAACCAATGCTTTCCAACAAAACAACAACCTGCTGTTGGACGACCAAGCCACCGTTAACACCAAACCCCAATTGGAAATTTTTGCCGATGATGTAACATGCTCCCATGGTTGCACGGTGGGACAATTGGATGAAGACGCACTCTTCTACCTTCAATCCAGAGGGATTCCCAAAAAAGAAGCCAAAGCATTGATGACCTACGCCTTTGCCAATAACGTACTGGAAAGCGTAGAGCTGCCCATTCTCAAAAAGCGGATCAACCTACTGATTGCCAAGAAGCTGGGTGTCAACCTTGGATTTGATTTATAGCCTTATGGACGTTCAAAAAATACGCAAAGATTTCCCCATCCTCAGTCGGGAAGTAAATGGCCGACCCCTCGTCTATTTTGACAATGCTGCTACCTCTCAAACCCCAACACAGGTCATTGATGTAATCACCGATTATTATAAAAACTATAATGCCAACATCCATCGCGGGGTGCATGCACTAAGTCAAGAGGCCACCGACGCCTATGAAGCGGCACGTCAAAAAATCCAAAAGCATTTCAATGCTGCTCATTCCTACGAGATTATCTTTACTTCTGGCACTACACACTCTATAAATATAGTTAGTAATGGGCATGCCCAATCATTGCAAAAAGGAGACGAGCTCATTGTATCAGCCTTGGAGCACCATTCCAATATCGTCCCCTGGCAAATGCTGTGTGAAAAAACAGGAGCACTCCTCAAAGTCATTCCGATGAACGAGGATGGAGTATTACTCATGGAGGAATACGAGAAACTACTGTCCGACAAAACAAAATTGGTATTTGTCAATCATGTTTCCAACGCCCTGGGAACGGTCAATCCCATTAAGGCAATCATTGAGAAAGCCCATGCCGTTGGTGCGGAGGTTTTGATTGATGGGGCGCAGGCCTCCCCCCATATTCGAGCCGATGTTCAGGCCTTGGATGTAGATTACTACGTAACCTCCGCCCATAAATTATGTGGCCCTACGGGTATCGGGATGCTCTATGGAAAAGAATCCGCCCTCAAGCGCTTACCACCCTCCCAAGGGGGAGGGGAGATGATCGCCGAAGTGACTTTCGAAAAAACCACCTATGCCGACCTGCCCCATAAGTTCGAAGCTGGGACCCCCAATATTGCCGGGGGGATTGCTTTTGGTGCAGCCCTAGATTATATCAATAATATCGGCATGGATCAAATCGCTGCCTATGAAGAGGAGCTATTGCAGTATGCCACCGCCGCTTTAGAAAAAATACCAGGCCTCAAAATCTACGGTAAGGCACCCCAAAAAACAGCGGTCATTTCCTTCAATGTAGAAGGCATTCACCCCTACGACATCGGGAGCATACTGGATAAATTGGGGATTGCTGTCAGAACCGGACACCACTGCGCCCAACCCATTATGGACTACTATCAAATTCCAGGAACGGTCAGGGCTTCTTTCTCCTTTTACAATACCTTTGAAGAGATCGACAGCATGATAACAGCCCTTAAAAAGGCGCTGGAAATGTTGCAATAAATCATTAATTTTGAATATGGAACCTATCAGTGCAGCACAAGAAGAAATTGTAGAGGAATTTTCCATGTTCGATGATTGGATGCAACGCTACGAATACATGATCGAGTTAGGGAAATCCCTACCCTTGATTGAACCCCAATACAAAACTGACGACTACATAATCAAGGGGTGCCAGAGTAAAGTTTGGGTACATGCCGACCTGGAAAAGGACAAACTGGTATTTACTGCCGATAGTGATGCCATCATCACCAAAGGCATTATCGCCATTTTGATTCGGGTGTTTTCCCATCAACACCCCGATGCCATTTTGGAAGCAGACACCGCTTTTATCGATCAAATTGGCTTAAAAGAACATTTGTCTCCCACACGTGCCAACGGCTTGGTTTCCATGATCAAACAACTGAAAATGTATGCCATCGCCTTTAAAACCCAACTCAATTAATCATGTCAGAAGAAATCAACGAAACCGCTGAACTGGGAGATAAAATTGTAGGGGTACTCAAAACCATTTTTGACCCGGAGATTCCCGTGGACATCTACGAACTGGGATTGATCTACGACGTTTTTGTCAACGAAGATGCCGATGTCAAAATACTCATGACCCTCACTACCCCCAACTGTCCTGTGGCGGAAACACTCCCACGTGAGGTTGAAGAAAAAGTCAAGTCCCTCGATGAGGTCAAAGACGCCGAGGTAGAGATTACTTTTGATCCTCCCTGGTCTCAAGACCTCATGAGTGAAGAGGCCAAACTGGAATTAGGATTACTTTAAGATGACTGATCCCATTGTCAATCGAGTGGCCGAAAGTGTCTTAATTACCTTTGATCTCGAAAAACTTTACCAAATCGGAATCCGTCAATCCATTGACTTATCCCAGTGGTTGGAGCAGGGTCTCCTCCTGAAAGAAAAAGAATTTAGGACCCAGCTCAAGGCCCACGATTGGAGTGCATACCAAGATCAATTCATTGCCCTGCATTGCTCTACTGAGGCCATTTTACCCGCTTGGGCTTCCCTTTTGGTGATGACCCATCTGCAGCCCTATGCACGAAAAGTCGTTTTGGGATCTTTAAATGACCTGGAAGTTCAACTCTTTGTAGAGGAAATCCAACTTCTGGATGTTACCCCCTACAAAGACCAACCACTGATCATCAAAGGCTGTAGTGACAAAACCGTCCCTCAAGATGCCTATGTGCAATTGATTGCCAAATTACAACCGGTAGTCAAAAGTCTTTTTTACGGAGAAGCCTGCTCTTCCGTTCCCCTTTTCAAAAAAAAGAAATAGTTACTTTTGGGTAAGCCGTAACTTTTGAAAGACAACAAAAAAGTATTGATCTTTACCTATTACTGGCCCCCTTCTGGAGGCTCAGGTGTTCAGCGGTGGACCTTTTTTGCCAAATACCTCAAGGCCTTGGGTTGGGAACCCATAGTGATCACTGTCGATGAAAAACAAGCAGCCTATCCCGTTTTGGACTTAGGTCTTTTGAAAGAAACTCGGGACATTGAGGTCGTAAGAACCAACACCAAAGAACCTTTAAGAATCTATTCCCGAATCCTTACCGGATCCTCAAAAAAAGGCATTCCCCAAGGATCCGTCCCCAAAAGAGGATGGTTCTCCAAAACTGCGGCTTTTATAAGGGGGAACTTTTTTTTCCCCGATGCACGGATAGGTTGGAACCCTTATGCCATAACTGTCGCAAAAAAATACATTCAACAAGAAGGCATCCAAAAAATAATCACCACCGGACCTCCCCATTCCACCCATTTGTTGGGACTTCAACTCAAAACCCAATTCGGCATCCAATGGTGGGCTGATTTTCGCGATCCGTGGACAGATATTTTTTACAACAAAGACCTTTATCGCTCGTCTTGGGCTCAAAAAAAAGATGCCCGTATGGAATGGAAAGTTCTTCACAACGCCAATGGCATTTTTACTACGGTAGGGGGAAGTTTGGTTCGAAAACTCCAATCCAAAGCCCCCGATCAAAAATTTCATGTGCTGCCCAATGGCTTTGATGAGGCACTCCTGTCTTCCGTTCCCAAAACCAAAAACGACATTTTTCATGTGGTCTATACCGGATTGTTGACCGATAACCAAGATTACCTCTCCCCAATTGAGTTGCTCAATAGTTTGGCCGGCCAACTCCCCATTGGACTTTCTTTGGCGGGAAACATCTCCGCTGAAATCATTGATAAAATCAAAGAAGCAGCCCCCAAAATCCAAATTGACTATAAAGGATACCTAAGTCATGTCGACGCCATTGCACTCATCAAAAGCGGAGATTTATTACTTAATTTTATCTTCAGGGGAGCCGGTCAAGATATGATTTCTGGTAAACTTTTGGAATACCTTGCTTCAGAGGTGCCGGTACTCTCAGTGGGAGATCCTAATTCGGAAGCTGGACGATTGTTGGATCAAGCCTCTTTTGCTAAGATGATTGATGCCCAAAACACCACCGCCCAAAAAAGCTTTATCAAAAAGGCCATTCAACAAAAAGGAAAAGCCATCAATATCATGCCAGACATCCAAAAATGGACTAGGGAAAACATTACTAAATCGTTGAGCAACGTTTTGGAAGGGAAATAGCATCAGTTTTTAATCGACAAAATCTTCCCTAATGGGACTAAAGGCATCGATGAGTTCACCTTCTTCCAAACATACAGCACCGTGAAGGGTATTGGGTGGAACGTAAAACGCATCCCCTTTTTCCAACTTTTGGGTCACCCCATCAATGGCAATTTCAAATACACCCGATGCAACGAGGGTAGATTGGGAATGGGGATGCTCGTGTTCGGCTCCTACTCCTCCTTTTTCAAAATGGACTTGAACCAACATCAATTGGCCGTCATAGCCCAAGATTTTTCTTTTGATACCGGGTTCCACTTCTTCCCAATCCGATCGGGAAGTTTTTAAAAACATTTCACTTGATTTCATTTTTTTGGGACTAAAAGTTGAGATAGAATTTTTGAATATAATCTTGAATGGGTGGACTAAGCCAACCGTCTATAACTTCATTTTTTTTCATCGCATCTCGAATTGCAGTTGCTGAAATTTCGATCAGAGGCGCATCAAAAAAATGAACCTTAGGATGATCCAATAGCTTTGGGCGTTCAATTGTTTGCGAACGGGGGTAAACAAAAATTTCAAATCCATCCAAAATTTGTTCATAAGACCGCCAACGCTCTAAACCTAAAAGATTATCCGCTCCCAAAAGGAGGGTAAATTGATGGTCGGGGTATTTTTTTTTCAGATAAACAAGGGTATCTATGGTATAATTGGGCTGGGATAAATTGAACTCATCATCGCAGGCCTTGAGTTTTGGCTTCCCCTTAATGGCCAGTTGAACCATGGCCAAGCGGTGGTGATTGTCCATCAAATCTGTTTGCTGTTTGAATGGACTTTGGGGGCTGACCACCAGCCAAACTTCTTCCAAGGGTGTGGATTCTGCAAAAAATTCAGCCACGGCCAGGTGTCCCCGATGAATGGGGTTAAAAGAACCAAAAAACAGACCGATTTTTTTCATTGCCTATGCTTGGTCTACAAATGCTTTGACCCGTTCAAAGAGTTCTCTTTTGGCATTTTCCAAATCATCGTTGACCACAATTACATCAAACTTGGGAGCGGATTCCATCTCCATTTGGGCTTTGGCAATTCGCTCCTGAATTAGGGCCTCACTTTCGGTTCCTCGTGCACGTAGTCGTTCCTCCAAGACCTTCAAACTCGACACCTGAACAAAAATCGATAAGGTTTGTTCTGGGTATTGGGATTTGATATTCAGTCCTCCCACCACATCGATATCAAAAACAATATGTTGTCCGGCAGCCCATTTGTTTTCCAGTTCAGAGCGCAGGGTACCATAAAATTTATTGGGATATACCTCCTCATATTCGACAAAGGCTTTTTCCTCAATTTTTTTTTTAAAAGCTTCAGGGCTTAGGAAATGATAGTCAATACCCTCCTGTTCTGCAACCCTTGGTGGGCGAGAGGTAGCCGATATGGAAAAAGCAAGGGGAAGATCATTTTCCAGCAATGCTTTGACCAGGGTGGACTTTCCACTTCCCGATGGCGCTGAAATGACGATGAGTTTCCCTTCTTTCAATTATAGTACGTTGAGTAATTGCTCCTTTATTTTTTCCAGTTCATCTTTCATTTGGATGACCAGTTTTTGAAGCCCAGCATGATTGGCTTTGGACCCTATGGTATTGATCTCTCTGCCCATTTCTTGTGCGATAAAACCCAGTTTTTTCCCATTGGAAACTGGGTTCTCCAGTGTTTTTCTAAAGTAGTCGATGTGATTTTTCAGTCGAACTTTTTCCTCTGTGATATCGTATTTTTCTAAATAATAAATCAACTCTTGCTCAAATCTATTTTGGTCAATTTCAACTTGGAGGGTTTCCAAAGCCGTTTTAAGTTTCTTTTTGATATTACTATTCCTTTCAGGATCAATTGTTTCTATAGCTGCAGAAAGCTCCTCCAGATTATTTAATCTTTTTTTGAATTCTTTTTCAAGGATTTTTCCCTCATCGGATCGGAAAACATTAAGGGCGGTGATGGCCGTTTTCAGCAGTGACTCAATCATCTCGATTTCCGCTTCCTTAAAATCTTCCACCTCTGCCTTGAGGGTGTCCGGAAGTTTTAGGGCCAGTTTGAGTAACTCCAATCGATCTGCATCTACAACGCCTTTCAGTTGCTCCATATATGCGTTAACCGTGGGGACATGGATGGTTTTGGCTTGGGAGTCGCCAAGTTGCTCTACATTGAGTTGAAGATCTACCTTTCCCCTTTTGAGTGCCTCTCCAAGAATTTTTTTCAATTGAATTTCAATTTCCCTCACCTGGGCAGGCAATCGGGCATTAAGTTCCAATCCCTTGCTGTTGAGTGAACGCAATTCCAGTATATAGTTTTTATTTTCGAATTGTATTTCGGCCTTACCATAGCCGGTCATCGATTGAATCATAGGGTGCTACAGTTCGCGGATTTTGATGTTGCGATAGCTGACACCATCACCGTGATCTTGCAGTCCTATTTTTCCAGTTTTGAACTTGGCAAAATCCTTCCAATCCTTAAATTTAGAGTCTGCAACAAGCGCATCCCATTCTGGGCCAGTCAGCGGAAAAGTTACGATTTCTACATCGTTGAGTTTCATACTGCCCTTGTTGGTTTTGTAATTGATAGAAATAAAAACGTGATTCCATTCTCCTGCGGGCTTGCATACCTCCTCTGAGGGCTGTACCATATCGAAAAGAGCTCCCGCTTGGTGGAAATTGGGGTTTTCAAAGGAGTCTGGGTGGCGTTCATTGTCCAATACCTGGATTTCAGGGCCTGTTTGATAAGGGGTTTTGTAACCCTCTCCTTCTTTCACCCCCCAAAAAATTCCACTGTTTCCTCCTTCGACTATTTTCCATTCCAACGAAAGTTCAAAGTTGGTAAACTCCTTGTCAGTTACAATGTCGTTGCCTTTTCCGCTTCCGGTTCCATCGGGCAATACCATCGCACCGTCTTCGATGATCCACGCAGCACTCATCTCAGAGCTGTTGAATTGATGCCAGCCTTTGAAAGAGACTCCATCGAACAAGTCCACCCACTCTTTTTGTGCAACAGGAACTTCGGGGGTTGTTTTTTTCTTCTTAGGGGTTTCATTGCAGGCCACACTTAAAGAGACCAGTGCGATAAATAATACTTCTTTCATTTACTGTGTTTTTAAAGATTAAGAATTTTTTTAAGATGATTTTCGTCGATTTCGGAACCAGCAAAGTCATCGAAGGTTTTTTGAGTTGCCTCAATGATGTGGGACTGAATAAAAGGCGCTCCCTCTCGTGCCCCTTGCTCCGGGCTTTTGATGCAGCATTCCCATTCCATAACAGCCCAAACATCACAGCCGTATTCGGTCAACTTGGTAAAAATAGTTTTAAAGTCGATCTGTCCATCGCCGGGAGAACGATAACGCCCTGCCCGGTCAATCCAATCGCCATAACCCCCAAAGGCTCCTTTTTTCCCAGTTGGCTTGAACTCCGAATCTTTGACGTGGAAAGATTTGATGAATTCGTGATAGTGATCGATGTATTCAATATAATCTAATTGTTGCAGAACAAAGTGACTCGGATCATAAAGAATATTGGCTCTTTTGTGATTTCCAGTGGCTTCCAAAAAGCGTTCAAAAGTAACTCCGTCGTGGAGATCTTCCCCGGGATGAATTTCGTAGCAAACGTCAACACCATTCTCATCAAAGGTGTTGAGAATGGGCAGCCATCTGTCCGCCAATTCTTTAAATCCCATTTCTACTAATCCCTCGGGGCGTTGTGGCCAAGGGTGCCAGGTGTGCCACAACAAAGCACCGGAGAAGGTCGCGTGAGCATTTAGCCCCAATCGGTTACTTGCTTTGGCCGCTTTTTTTAGGGTTTCGATGGCCCATTGTGTTCTCGCCTTGGGGTTGTTTTTATAGGTATCAGGAGCAAAGTTGTCAAACATCAAATCATAAGCTGGATGAACGGCCACCAATTGTCCCTGAAGGTGAGTGGAGAGCTCTGTGATTTCCAAGCCATAGGAATTGATTTTCCCTTTGAGTTCATCGCAATAGGTCTGACTTTCGGCCGCTTTGTCCAAATCGATCAGAAAACTTTCCCAAGTAGGAATTTGAATCCCTTTATAACCCAAATCGGCAGCCCACTGGCACATGCCGTCGAGCGAATTAAAGGGCGCTTGTTTATCGACAAACTGCGCCAAAAAAACCGCAGGCCCTTTTATGGTTTTCATTGATTTTCCATGCTTACCCATACGTTTCCTTTTTTATTGGATTCAACTGTTTTTTCGATAAACAACATACCCCTAACGCCTTCGTAGAGGGTTGGAAATTCTCCATTATAAGATTTTTCTTCCCTCAGTGCCTTAGCCACGCCTTTATAGATGTTCCCCATGGCATCAAAAATCCCCTCGGGGTGTCCCGCAGGCAATTTGGTACCGTCCAGAGAAACATCCGTATTGTAGGCGGCGTTGCCAGGTTTGATCAGTCTTCTCGGTTCGTCGTCCTTGAGGTGATACAAATAATTGGGGTTTTCTTGTTCCCATTTCAGGGCTCCCTTTCGACCAAAAATGGCTACACTGATATTGTTTTCGTCTCCTGTGGCAATCTGACTGGCGCGTAACAATCCTTTAACCTTGTTTTCCATACGGATCAAAATTGAACCGTCGATATCAAGGGGGTTGTCATCATAAAGCGTGTTTAGGTCGGATAACAATTCTTTCACCTCCATACCAGTAACATACTCTACCATATTGAAAATATGAGTGCCGATGTCCCCTATACAGGAACTGATTCCCGCTTTTTTGGGATCCAATCGCCAAACTTTACTTCTCTGTTCTTTATCGTGGATTACGGGATTGATCCATCCTTGATAATATTGCAAATCCACTTTGTGAATATCACCAATCACCCCATTAGCGATCATATCTTTCATTTCTCGTACCATGGGGTAACCCGTATAGGTATAGGTCACTGCAAAAATGGCCTTGTGCTTTTTTTGGAGGGCTTGCAAATCCAGAGCCTCTTCCAGCGAGGTCGTCAAAGGCTTTTCACAAATAACGTGAAACCCATTTTCCAAAAGTTTTTTGGCCATAGGATAGTGTAGGAAATTGGGGGTCAAAACAGAGACCACTTCAATCCTTTCACTTTCGGGTTTGGCAGACTCTTCCGCAACAAAAGCATCAAAATCCTTGTAAACCCTATCTGTATTTACGCCGATTTGTTTCGCAAACTTTGTGTTTTGTTCGTAATCGGGATTGAAAACCCCCCCCACGATCTCATAGCGGTCGTACATGTGCGAAGCCACGCGATGCAAAACACCGATCAGTGAATCTCCTCCGCCTCCCAATACGCCCAGTCGAATTTTACTCATTTGTTTTTTTTTACCGTTTGAGTAAAAATAGGATTAATTTTTCAAAAGTAAAATGGAAAACAATTACAATAGACATCCCTAAATCAAAAACATAATGCAGAGAATGAATCCAAAAGGGTTTCATAATTCATGATCTATTTTAAATAAATAATTCATTTTTTTTTGTCGATTGTGCCTCAAAAAGATATTTTTACAAAAAGAATAGAATTTTAATCTCAAATAAATTTATGATTGATAGTTACGATGCTATTGTTGTAGGCACAGGAATTAGTGGTGGATGGGCCGCCAAGGAGTTATGTGAAAAGGGACTCAAGACCTTGGTTTTGGAAAGAGGCCCCATGGTGCAACACCCGGTGGACTACAAAACCGCTAATATGGACAAATGGGATTTCAAAGGTGGAGACAAGATCACGCAAGAGATTAGAAAACGCCAGCCAAAGCAGAGCCGAACCAATTATGTAAATACAGAATCCACCACTCATTTTTTTGTGGACGATAACAAACACCCCTACAACGAAGACAAGCCTTTTGATTGGATCCGTGGCTATCATGTTGGAGGACGTTCCTTGTTATGGGGAAGGCAAAGTTACCGCATGAGTGACTTAGATTTTGAAGCCAATGCCAAAGACGGCATAGCAGTGGACTGGCCCATTCGTTATAAAGACCTTGCATCATGGTACAGCTATGTGGAAAAATACATTGGCATTAGCGGAGAAAAATTAGGATTGCCCCATTTGCCCGATAGCGAGTTTCTTAAACCTATGGAACTCAATTGTGCAGAAGATGAATTAAAAAATGCAGTTGCCAAAAAATTCACCGACAGGCTCGTCACTATTGGGAGGGTAGCACATATTACAGAAGGCACCAAACCCGGTTTGGGACGTAACAGTTGTCAGTACAGAAACCGCTGTCGCAGAGGATGCCCCTTTGGAGCCTACTTTAGCAGTAACTCCTCCACTTTACCCGCCGCAGAAGCAACGGGAAACATGACCCTTAGAACCAACGCTCTAGTCAATGAAGTCATTTATGATGCCGATAGCAAAAAAGCAACAGGAGTGAGGATGATCGATGCCCAAACCAAAGAGGTATTTGAGTTCAAGGCCAAAGTCATTTTTCTTTGTGCTTCAACAGTGGCCTCTACCTCTATTTTGATGCAATCTACCTCTGATCGTTTTCCCAATGGGATGGGAAATGACTCAGGTGAACTGGGACACAACTTGATGGATCACCACTTTAGATTGGGCGCCACTGCCAGCGTTGAAGGATACGAAGACAAATACTACACAGGGAGAAGACCCAACGGAATTTACATCCCCCGTTTCAGAAATATCGGTGGAGCCACCAATCGCAAAGACTTCATCAGAGGATATGGCTACCAAGGAGGAGCGAGCCGGGGCAATTGGACTCAGATCGTCAGTGAAATGGCCTATGGCAAAGGACTAAAAGAGGCTGTGATGCAACCTGGTGGATGGCAAATTGGCATCAACGGATTCGGAGAGACCCTCCCTTATCACGACAATAAAATGTATCTTGATTACGATAAAAAAGACGAATGGGGACTCCCTACAGTCACTTTTGATGCCGACATCAAAGAGAACGAAAAAATCATGAGAAAAGACATCATGAACCAAGCTGCGGAAATGATTGATGCCGCCGGTTTCAAAAACATACAAACCTTCGATAAGGGGTATTCTATGGGGCTGGGAATTCATGAAATGGGGACGGCCAGAATGGGCCGAGATCCCAGAACTTCTGTGCTAAACAAGTACAACCGACTCCACGCCGTATCCAATGTATATGTCACCGACGGTTCTGGTATGACCTCTGCGGGGAATACCAACCCATCCTTGACCTATATGGCCCTCACAGCCAGAGCCGTGGATCATGCCGTCAAAGAACTTAAAAAAATGAATCTATAAAACACCCAACTATGGACAGAAGAAAAGCGTTAAGAACAATAGGTTTTGGAACCACGGCCATTACCGTTACCCCTGCGGTAGTCGGTATGCTTCAAGGTTGCCAAAGTCAAACCAGCACTTTTACACCGATTCATTTTTCAAAAGAGAATTTTTCGGTTCTATCTCAATTGATGGATCTTATCATTCCGGAAACAGACATTCCTGGGGCCATTGATTTAAAATTACCAGAATTTTTGGATGGCCTTATTGATGTCATTATGAATGAGAAAGCAAAGGAAAAGATCACCGAAGGTTTGGATCAGTTCATTGCAGTTTCACTAAAAGATACGGGCAAAAGCAGTGCCAGTAGGCTCGATCGTTCGGACTTGGATGCTCAATTGGCCAAGTACCTAAAAGCAGATCAGCAGCAACAAAATTCAGCGCAAGACGACAAAGCGTATAAAAGCGCCTCTGCTTTTGCAAAACAATTGCGCAGTATGACCATCAACGCCTTTAAAACCAATGAGTACATTGGTGAAAATGTAATGGCCTATGCTCCCATTCCAGGAGAGCAAAAAGGATGTGTCGATTTGATGGAAGCTACTGGGGGAAAAGCTTGGTCGCTATAGCGTCCTGAAATATTCAGCTAGGGCGCGGGCTTCCTCTTCCTTAAGATTTTGGTTGAGCATCATCACATTGTTGTATTCCTTTAGCAATGCGATGGCAGTCCCGTCCTGCTGTAACATCTCTGTAGGGTTGAGGATCATGTTCATCACCCAAGCCGGATTTCTACGTTCATAAATCCCCTGCATTGCTGGCCCGATCAATTTCCGATTGGCCATATGGCAAGCCGTACATTTTTGAGTAAAAATCGTTGACCCCTTCTCGGCCAAGTCTTTGTCTATTGTCGCATCAAAAACCATTGATTTTATTGGGCCAATCCCGATACTTTCTGTATTGACTGGGGTTTTTTCAACCTCTTTTTTTTCCACCTTTTCTTCGGTGGGTGTTCGCTTGTACTCAAAAGATTTTTTCTTTTCTTTTTTGGGACCGCAGGCAGAAAACAATGCCAAAACAAACAAGAATATTAGGGGTTTTTTCATGATTAGCTTTTTGATTACTGCTTACTAAAATACTAAAGAATGAAGAATTTGCCTTAACGGCCATTCAATTTTTTTACTGTGAACGGGGCAGGGCTGTTTTTGAAGATTTTTTGGAAACCAAATAAACCCCCCACATGATCAGCAAACAAGCAAAAAGTTTGACCCCATCCAGCACATCATTTCCTGTATAGACTGCATATCCAATGGCAATCACCGGTTGGGCGTAGGCAAAGGCTCCTACGGTGGAAGCTTGTAAATTCCTCAGGGCATATAGGTTGAGCAAATAAGTGGAAAAGGTCGTGCCCAAAACCACATAGGCAATCCGCCAAAACGCATCAAAGGGTAGGGTCGCCCAGGCGATCTCACTGAATTCCTCCAACGTAATCGGAAATGTGAGGACAAAACCCATCAAAAACAACCATTTCATCAGCGTAACCGTTTGATATTTTTCCGACAAAGGCTTGATCACGATCATAAAAGCAGAAAAGAAAACAGAATTCACCATAAACAAAATATTACCCGCCAGAACATAGGGGGCATTAGCCGTATTTTCGATGCCATAGAGCACCAACATAATCGCACCGGTAAAACCTAAGGTAATCCCCAAAAACTTTCGCAAGCCGATTTTTTCTCTCAAAAACAAATAAGAAAGCAAAAGAATAAGGATGGGGTTGGTGGTAGCAAAAATTCCACTGTTGACTGGCGTGGAAAGTTCCAGCCCTTTAAAAAAAGTAAGCATGTTGATACACATCCCCATCAAGGCAGCCAAAAACAATCTTAGGTAATCACCGCGATCGATTTTTTCTTGGGGGAGGAACAAACTCAGCAGCCAAAAAAGAAGTGCCGCTCCAGCGGTGCGGATAAAAATAAAACCAAATGCCCCCACATAAACTGGCATCACCACCTTGGCTATGGTATGGTTGAGACCATAAATCATGGTGGCTCCAGTAGCCGCCAAAAGTGCACAATTCCTAGTGTTCATGCAAGCATTTTTTGGCATCATTCACAGTAGATTTGCTGTTGCCTACAAAGACTTGTGATTTGTAGAGCAAAACCGGACGTTTCAGAAAAGTATAGTGATCCAAAAGCAGGGCTTTAGCATCCTCCTCGCTCAATGCTTTGGGATCAATTTCCCTTTGTTTAAACAATTGAGCACGCTTGTTGATCAGGGTCTCATAGCTACCAGTGGCCGTATACAAAACCGACAACTGTTCCTCGGTCAGTGGGTCCTTTTTGATATCGACCTGGGCCACCTCATCCGGAAGGTCGAGGGTTTCCAAAATCCTTTTACAGGTCGAACAACTGCTCAAATAAAGAAAAGCGTCCATAATCAACAATTTCCAATGCAAAGAAATGTCATTTATATCGATAAATAAAGCCTTTTAATCGAGCATTTGGACTGAATCTATATTTTTATTAAATTTCAATCAATATAGCCTCAAATTAAAAGGTGAAAGATTTTCCCAAATCAATTTCTATCATTATTTCCCCCTTTGCTCCCCATAGTTTTTTATATCTTTTTTTAAAGTTATTGTTTAACACTACTGTTCATTCACAGTTCGATCCCACTGCGCCTGAGGCAGAGGCCTACCTTTCTCCAAAATCCCATACCTTTGCAGAAACTAAAATCGACTGAAATGCCAAAACAATTGCGATTTAACAGTGCTACCATCCACGGAGGCCAGGAACCAGACAAGGCCTTTGGCGCGGTAATGCCCCCCATTTATCAAACCTCTACCTATGCCCAAAGCACCCCTGGTGGGCATCAAGGCTATGAATACAGTCGAACCCACAACCCCACCCGTACTGCGTTGGAGCGCTCCATGGCCAGTATCGAAAATGCAAAATACGGCTTGGCCTTTGCCTCCGGGATGGCTGCCATGGATGCCGTGCTTAAACTTTTTCAACCAGGAGATGAAATCATTTCCACCGATGACCTCTATGGCGGGTCTTACCGATTGATGACCCAAATCTTTGAAAAATATGGATTAAAAATCCACTTTGTCAACATGGAAAAGGCTGATACTGTGACCCAATTCCTCAACGACAAAACCCGGCTCATCTGGATCGAAACCCCCACCAATCCCTTGATGAAGGTGGTGGACATCCGTGCCGTTGCGGCCTTGGCCAAAAACCACAAGGCTTTGGTGGCTGTGGACAATACTTTTGCCTCTCCCTACCTCCAACAACCGCTTGAGTTGGGAGCAGACATCGTGCTTCACTCCGCAACCAAATACCTCGCTGGACACAGCGATACTGTTCTCGGACTGCTGGCTGTCAATGACGACGAACTCCAAGAACAGCTTGCCTTTATCCAAAATTCCAGCGGAGCCGTCCCAGGACCCATGGACTGCTTCCTTACCCTCAGGGGCATCAAAACCCTTCATCTAAGGATGCAAAGACATTGTGAAAATGGAGCTGCTGTGGCCATCTACCTCCAACAGCATCCCAAAATTGAAAAGGTTTATTGGACTGGATTTGTAGATCATCCCAACCACGAAGTGGCCAAAACACAAATGAAGGCCTTTGGGGGAATGCTCTCCTTTGTTCCTCAGGGAGGGGCTTTGCAAACCTCTATGAATATAGTTAACAACCTAAGGATCTTCACCCTGGCAGAATCCCTCGGGGGCGTTGAAAGTTTGGCCGGCCATCCTGCTTCCATGACCCATGCCTCTATCCCCAAAGCAGTTCGCGAAAAAAGTGGGGTTGTCGATGGATTGATCCGTCTCAGTGTGGGTATTGAGGACGTACAAGATCTTATCGAAGATTTGGATCAGGCCATAGGTGTCTAAATTGTCCCGTCTATGGAACTCCCAAAAAATAAAAAAATTTATTTTGCCTCCGACAACCACTTGGGTTTGCCCAATGCAGATGCCAGTCGGGAACGGGAAAAGCATTTTGTCTCGTGGCTGGAGACCGTACGAAAGGACGCTGCAGCGATTTACCTCTTGGGTGATCTTTTTGATTTTTGGTTTGAATACAAGACCGTTGTTCCAAAAGGCTTTGTTAGGCTACTGGGCAAATTGGCCGAGCTGTCCGATGCCGGTATTCCCATCACTTTTTTTGTAGGCAACCACGACCTATGGATGCGGGATTATTTTCAAAAAGAACTGGGGGTTACCCTCCACCACCACCCGATCCCTTTGACCGTAGGCAATACCCGTTTTTTGATCGGACATGGCGATGGATTGGGCCCGGGGGACAAGGGCTACAAACGGATGAAAAAGCTGTTTACAAACCCCCTTTCAAAGTGGCTTTTTCGTTGGTTGCACCCTGATTGGGGCGTCCGATTGGGGCAATACCTTTCCCAAAAAAACAAACTGATTTCTGGGGAGGAAGACGTCCAATTTTTGGGCGAGGACAAGGAATGGTTGGTGGCCTATTCCAAAAGAAAACTCCAAAAAGAACATTTCGATTATTTTGTTTTTGGTCATCGGCACCTGCCTATGGAAATCAAATTGAGCGAAAAATCCCAATACATCAATTTGGGGGATTGGATCACCCACTACACCTATGCCGAATTCGACGGTAAGCAATTGGCACTAAAAACATGGAAAAAGTAGGCCGATGATCGAAGCCAAATCGCTGACGCTTGAGAAAACGGTGATCATAGGTATCATCAACAACCGCCAAGACGAACTGCAATCCAAAGAGTACCTCGACGAATTGGCTTTTTTGGCACATACGGCCGGGGGTCGTGTACTCCAACGCTTTGTCCAAAAAATGCAAATCCCCAACCCCAAGACCTTTATTGGCTCGGGTAAAATGGCCCAAGTCGAAGACTATGTTAGCGAAAACGAGGTCACCACCGTTGTATTTGACGATGAACTGACCCCAGCCCAACAGGGAAATATCGAAAAAATCTTGCGTTGTAAAATCTTAGACCGTACTGGTTTGATCCTGGATATTTTTGCCCAACGCGCCCAAACCAGTTATGCCTGCACCCAGGTGGAATTGGCACAATACGAGTATTTACTCCCGCGATTAAAAGGACTTTGGACGCACTTGGAACGCCAACGCGGTGGGATCGGAATGCGAGGACCGGGGGAAACGGAAATCGAAACCGACCGGCGGATCGTGAGGGATAAAATTTCGTTACTCAAGAAAAAACTCACCACCATCGACAAGCAAATGGCCACCCAAAGGGGCAACCGAGGGGCTTTGGTAAGGGTCGCTCTGGTGGGTTATACCAATGTGGGCAAATCCACCCTGATGAATGTCATTGCCAAAAGCAAGGTCTTTGCCGAAAACAAACTTTTTGCCACGCTCGATACCACCGTAAGGAAAGTGGTGATTGGCAATTTACCTTTTTTACTAAGCGACACCGTGGGTTTTATCCGCAAGCTTCCTACCCAATTGGTGGAGTCTTTTAAAAGCACTTTGGACGAGGTGCAAGAAGCCGACTTGTTGCTGCATGTGGTGGACATTTCCCATCCCAATTATGAGGAGCATATCGAGTCCGTCAATCAAATTCTGGGAGAAATCCAAAGTCAGGACAAACCGACCTTGATGGTATTTAACAAAATTGATGCCTACCAAGCCGAACCCTGGGAAGAAACTGACTTGATGGCCGAACGGACTTCAAAGCATAACAGCCTTGAGGAATGGCAATCCACCTGGATGCATCGCGTTAACGACCGCGCCCTTTTTATCTCAGCCCTTAACAAAGAAAACCTGCAGGCTTTTCGCGAAAGGGTATATTCCGAGATTCGAAAAATCCACATCACCCGTTTTCCCTACAACCATTTTTTATTTCCCGAAGGTCTAGACGGAAAACTATAGTTTTTGGAGGTAGTCCTCTATTCTTTCGATCTGTATTTCGGAGACTCCTTTAAGGGCAATGACTCCCTCTTTATCGATAATCATATGGGTGGGAAAACCCACCACTTGATTGTCTTGGATCATCTTTTGACCGCCCCCTTCTCTTGCAATATGTTGGTAATCGAATTTATTTTTTTTATAAATTCAGTGAGCTCTTTTGCTTTATCGAAAGTGACCGATAGGAAAACAATATCTTTACGATCTCTATATTTTTTGACAATTCGATTTAGGGAAGGCATTTCTTGAATACAAGGCTTGCACTTGATGAACCAAAAATTAATGACCACCGTTTTTCCCTTGAGATTTTCGTTAGAAAAATTTACTCTCGATAAATCATTCAATGAGAATGAAGGGGCTTTTTGACCGACATATTCTTTTTCGACTTGTTCCAATTTTTTGGAGGACATTGCCAACTGTTTGTTCATTTCTTTTTGCTCCTCTGTCATCGGAATCAAAACCATGGCTTTGGGCTTGTTTTCTTGGTCAATGTAGAGCACGGACATAAATTCTTCAAAGGTCTTTTCGTCCATCAAGAGAGGGTCGTTTTTGGATATTGTTTTGCCGTTTACATCATACAAAGGAATATTTTCAAAGCGCATCTCACTTCCCAATTCCATCAATTGTTCTTGAGTGGCTTTTTTCAAACCCTCTAGGAAGGGAAAGGTTTTGGGGGCATTACCATCAAATTGAGCGTGCAGGTTCATTAGGCTCATCAGGGTAAAAAAGGAGATGATTTGTTTCATACATTATAGGGGTTTTATGGTTCCGCTTCCTGAAACCATGTTGTTGATTTTTTCGGGGGTTCCTTTGTATTGGATTGACCCTGATCCACTAATTTTAGCGATCAAGGTTTTATGGGCAACTACTTTTGCTTCCCCCGATCCTGATATTTTGATTTTGGTATTTTGAGTATCCAGCCCCAAGCCATTACAATCAGCACTTCCACTGAT
>CBFIIP010000090.1:0-93309 GCA_965662705.1 Flavobacteriaceae bacterium | reverse complement strand
AATTTAGAAGGTAAAGAAAATAAATAAGATCAAGATGAATGAATATATTGTTTGTGGATAACACAAAGTACTTATTTCACTTGCTGTTTGTCATGGTGATGCTCTTAACTGCCTCATGTGATAAAAAGCCCTATATGCTTTCCGAGGGTTATATGTATATTCAAAAAGAGGAAAGGCGAAATCAATCCACCGAATGGCAACTGGTATGGGAAGATGATTTTAATACTGCTGCCCTCGACACAACTATATGGCGTCGTATCGGTCTGTTTAAATCTTCCAAATGGAAAGTGCCTGTTGAGGAATGGAAAGATGTAAAAAACTGTTTTAGGTACATTACTGCTACAGACCCTCGTGTAGTGACATTTGATCAAACCAATATTCACCTAAAAGGTATTATTAATCCCGATTCCCTTAGTGGCGATCCACGTCCCTACCTGACCGGAGGTATTTATTCTTGGGAGAAATTTGCTTTTCAATATGGCCGTATAGAAATCAAAGCAAAGCTCGATCAGGCTTATGGAATGTGGCCCGCAATATGGATGCTTTCAGAAAAGGAAATCTACCCCGATCAACACAATGGAGAAATGGACATTATGGAAAAACTAAACCATGATGACTTTGCATTTCAAACCACACACAATCATTACACCATTACCTTAAAACAGAACGAACCAAAGAAATTTTCAACCGCAAAGATTGATACCACAGGATATAATATCTACAGTGTCAGTTGGTATCCCGATAAGTTGGTTTATGCCGTTAATGGTGTAAAATCATATGAATACCCAAAAGTGCCTGGAGCAGGATCCTACCAATGGCCCTTTGATCAGCCATTTTATCTTATTATTGATCAGCAAATGGAACACGATTGGCCCGGAATGATTACAAATCCGGAGGAACTTCCAATCAGTATGACCGTTGATTGGGTAAGGCTCTATCAATAACAATAATCCCCGCACTGGCTCATATCTAGTGACAAAGAATAAATATGGTAAGCCCTTATCATTTTTGTTAGCCTTAAAAAATCAGCTGCAAAACTGTTTTTCTTTTTTCTGCTACTAAAAAAACCCTCAGCAAACATCTATAAATATAGTTAATAAGCGCTGTAACCCCCATTCCCTCTGGCCTTAACCCAAATCTCTCTTTTTGATTATTAAAAAAAAATCAGTATTTTAGGGTAACCCAAATCGTACTACTGCCATGAAAAGTTTACAGCTTCTTCCGGGAACGCACCGCCAAAAGGAAATTGTAAAAGTCCGTTTTCCTTATGACTTACAGTTAATGGTAAAACTCAAAAAACAGAAAGGGGTACGCTGGAGCCAAAATTTAAAGTCATGGTATTTCTTTAAGGAAGATTTTCGGTTAAATACATTTTACAACTATTTTAAGAGCATCGCTTTTATTGACTATTCGGCTTTAAAACAAGAAACAAAAGTCGGTAAAGGTTTCAATAAAACAAAAAAAGAGAGTTCTGTGATAATGTTCGACAATCATAAAAAATTGTTAGATACCTATTTAGACAAAATCCGTTTAAAAAATTATAGTCCGCATACCCTAAAAACGTATAGAAATTGTTTTAGTCGCTTTCTGTTTTACTGTTCCACTTTGAAAAAGGAAGTCGCCGAGATGGGAAAAAAGGAAATAGAAGACTTTATGTTAGGCTGGAAGCAAAAGAAAAACCCAAGTGCTTCTTATCAAAACCAGATGATCAATGCCATTAAGTTTTATTATGAACAGGTGGAGGAGAGAAATAGGGAAAAATATATTGTAACCCGCCCTAAAAAAGCATCACAAATACCTACTGTGCTTACCAAAGGAGAAGTTTTCAAAATAATACAGAGTATTCTTAATTTAAAACATCGGTCTATCATATCATTGATTTATTCTTCAGGACTACGAAGAAGTGAACTCATAAATCTTAAAATAAAAGACATTGATACCCAAAGGGGAGTTATTATAATCCGAGGAGGGAAAGGTAAAAAAGATAGGCAAAGTATTATTTCACGCGAATTAATCCTACAACTTAGAGCGTATTACAAACAATATAAGCCTAAAAAATGGCTTTTTGAAGGAACTAACGACACGCGTTACAGTCCCACAAGTATTTCAAAAATATTGAGTAGAGCCGTTAAGAAAAGTAAAATTTACAAGAAAGTAACTCCTCATACACTGAGGCATAGTTTTGCGACCCACTTGTTAGAGCAAGGAACAAGTTTAAGGCATATTCAGACATTATTGGGTCATAATTCTTCAAAAACAACAGAAATCTATACCCAAGTTTCCAGTCAGGAAATTGAAAAAATAAGAAATCCGTTAGATGATTTTTATGTTTCAAATAGTGGTACAATACATCCAGAAACTGGGTGTATTGTACCACTCCGAAAGGAATATAAAGAAAATAAACACCATAAAGGTGAATATATACAGTAGTTATGGGCAATTAAAACGAACAAAGTTTAACAATACCTGAGAGAAAGTTTTCAGCTTGGGAGAAAAAAGGAAAGAGAAAACAAAAATGATTGTCTGTAGCGGGAGGGACTAAAGAGACAAGGGTTTCTTTATTGGCATTTTGCAAGTCTCAACACTCCTGAAAAAAATGTTGAGATGTGAATTTTAAATTAAATAGAAATGAAAAATTTAATTTTTATAATTTCAACCTTTTTGATAACAATATTTTTTTCTTGCTCAGAAAAAAGTAATGAGAACATTAAATTAGCAGAACATCAAAATGAGTTATTTCTGCAATTTCAGGATCGTTTTAATGAAGCTGGTGTGGATAATATTTATGACAATTATACACTATCAGATAATGAGATCAAAAGGCTAAAAGCTGTTACAAATGAGTTGCCAAATACTAAAATAGCTTCATTTAAATCAGTGTATAATGATGGAAGCGTTGTGTATGGCTTTTGGCTACCAAAACCAGATCAATACTTAACCATCAAATTGAGTGAAGGTAGATTATCAAAGTTATTTAAGGCAAAAATTCAGACTTTAGAGGATGACACTAAACTTGTCTTAAGTACAGAAAATGACACTGAAATTCAATCATTTTCATTTATTAACGATATCAATGGAAATTTTGAAAATAGAAATAATAATTTAAAAAAGTATTCAAAATCGTATGGAGACTGTGATGAACTTGGTGAAAGGAGAAGTGGAGAGAGTTTTGATGATTGTTTTAAAAGAAATTGGAGTGATTTTTGTTGTGATTTCATAGGTTGTATGGCACAAATAACAAATCCTACAGCAGTAGCTGCAGCGATCACATTAGTATGTGTTTGTTAAATTTAAAACTCAGAAAGATGAATACCTATGTAAATAAAAAAAGAATTTTGATCTTATTCGTTTTAAGTTCAGTACTAGGAGTAGCAGGCTCGTTAATGAAAATTCTACATTTTCCAATAGCTAATTTCATATTGGGAACTTCGATAATTTTTGGATTATGCTTTTTGCTATTTTTGGTTTATTTCCTAATCAATCATAATAATTTAGATTAAACAACCCATAACAAAGTGCAAAACGGCAATAGGGGCAAAAGCCCCTACTGCGTTTGCACAAACCGTTACGCAAGCTTGACCTGTCCTGAATAAAGGCTGCATAATTTTAAACATTATGTACAAAAATGACAAAGTAATTAGACGGTATTCAGAATCTTTTAAACTCAAAATTTTAGATGAACTTACCACTGGAAAACTAAAAAATAATTGACCTTATCAAACCTATGTAGAGAATAGCAAGAAGATGTCCTTGTACAACAAAGCATGAACGATAATTGCTCGTTGCTTTCAATTGGGCTTATACTCACCGTTGACAGAAATTTAAGTCAAATAAGATTATCAATAAACGGCAAAGAGTGATAAGAGAATCGAAAAAGCTGTTGCTCCATCACCCTAATTAGTATTATCTTTAACCTATGAAAAAACCACTAAACCTATTGCTGTTGATCGGATTGGTTGTTTTCACCGCCTGTAAAAACAATACAAGTCCGAAAACCGTTACTGTGGCAAGCAGTGCCGCCAAGACTATTGAGACTTCTTTCCAAAAAGCCCAGCCCATGACCATGAGCATCGAAGGGATGGTATGCGCTATGGGTTGTGCCGCAGTGATTGAAAAAAATCTTAACAAAACCGCAGGTATCAAAGAAGCCCAAGTTGATTTTGAAACCAAAAAAGCAACCCTAATTTTTGATGCGGCCCTACTCAGTCCCAATGAAGTGACTCAAGTCGTCCTCAATACTGGAGACGCTTATACGGTTACAGACTTTAAACTGTTGGACTAATTTTTCCAGCGCAAGCTTTCCATTAAGTGAACCACGTCTCGCTCTATGTATTTTGCGGCAGGCATTATGGAGTCGTAATTGGGGCGGGAATAGAAATAGAGCGAACCCATCAAAAAATGATCGGTGGAATCGGTGAGAAAAAATTGCAACTGCGAGGCAGCATTCCCCACCACCGTAAATAGCGTCCCATAAACTCTTTTCTCAGGAGCCACAAAAACCCTTTCAGGAATTTCCTCCGCCTTGATCATGTGTTTTCCCGGTAATTGATAGGCATCATTGAGCAGGGAATCAATATTTTCATCAACCGCCACATAAGATAAATACAAAGTCGCTTTCATTTTGGGATAATACAAATCCGGGGCTGTTTGGGTTAGGCCTTTCAATCTTGCACTGCTGTTGTAGTCGAATGTAAAGGGAAAGCTCGGTAAAATTGGTGTGTACAAGGGATCGGGATATTCGAGTCTTAACAGGGCTTTGGGTTTGGGCTGTTGTAAACTTTCGCAACCCACCCCAAAAATGGCCAACAGAATATAAACTACTTTGATAGGACGGCTTCGCCTCATGCTTTTTCGGGTAAAATTACCTTTAGCCTTTTGATCCTTTTGCGATCTGTAGATTCTACGACAAACTGATACCCTTTAAATTGAATGACTTGTCCTATTTTGGGAAAAGCTTGAGCCACTTCCAATACAAAGCCTGCAATTGACTCAGACTCCCCCTTGGCTTTTTCAAAGATTTCTTCCTCATCCAATTCAATGACCTTGTAGAAATCTTTAAGGCTGATCTTGGCATCAAAAACATAGGTGTGGCTGTCAAGTTTGGAATAAATCAATTCATCATCGTCAAATTCATCGCTTATATCACCCACAATCTCCTCGATTACGTCTTCTAAGGTGATCACTCCAGAGGTTCCTCCATATTCATCGACCACCACGGCCAAATGGATTTTTTTCTGCTGGAACTCTTTTAACAAATCGTCCAGTTTTTTGTTCTCAGGCACATAAAATGCAGGTTTTAAAAGCTTTTGCCATTTGAACCCCGATTTTTCCAGATGAGGTAATAAATCTTTTGTGTAGAGAATTCCCACTACATGATCCATATTATCAGAATAGACCGGAACACGGGAAAATCCTTTCTCAAGGATCAGAGGAACAATATACTGAATATCCATCTCTTCTGACAAAGCAAAGACATCAATTCTTGGGCACATGATTTGCTTGGTTTCTGTGTTTCCAAAACTTACAATACCCTGTAAAATTTTCTGTTCCTCCTTAGTCGTATCCTCTTCATTAGTGAGTTCTAAAGCTTGAGACAATTTATCTACAGAAAACTGATTGTTTTTTTGAGCCAATCGCGATTCCATAAATCGAGTGATCTTACTCATGGGAATGGTGAGAAAAAATAAAAAATAACGATCAATGGAATAAATGGGAAGGGCCATGGTTTTGGAGAAATTCAGCGCATTTCTGTTGGCATAAACCTTGGGTAGGATTTCCCCAAAAAATAGAATCAAAAAGGTAACAACACCAATTTCAATCAAAAGAACCACCAGGGGGTTTTTGATCTGATGGAAGAGTTCCTCTCCAACAGAGGCAAAAAGTAATACGATGGCAATATTGATAAAGTTATTGGTGATCAGAATGGTCGCCAAAAGACGCTTGGGGAATTTAAGCATCCTTTGGATGATTTCAATTCGCCGAGATTTGCCCTCTACTTCCGATTCTAATTGCTCTCGGGTAAGGGAAAAAAAAGCCACCTCAGCACCAGAAACCAGCCCTGAGGCAACCAATAATAATAAAAGCGTAGCAAACTGAATCAACATCGGCCCTTGGACATCAAGGAAAAAAGTCAGTAAACTTAAAGGGTCGGGATCCAATTATTTGCTTCTTTTTAAAATGGAAGATCACTTTCAGGTGGATTATCTTCCACAACAGGAGGATTAGAAGATGGATTTGAATCGTTAGAAGCGTCATTCTTTTTGGTTGACAAAAAGGTAAATTCGTCTACGATAACTTCTGTGGTATAGCGATCTTTTTGATCCTGATCTTGCCACTTTCTTGTTTTTATCCTTCCCTCTATATAGATTTTGTCCCCTTTACTAAGGTACTTTTCACAAATCTCAGCCGCCTTGTTTCTCAATACAATATTGTGCCAATCTGTATTGGTGACTTTTTCTCCTGAGGTCTTGTTGGTGTAAACTTCATTGGTCGCAAGTGGGAATCTTCCCACACAACCTCCACCATCGAAATAATGCATTTTTACATCATCACCGAGGTGGCCAATTAACATAACTTTGTTTAACGTGCCGTTCATGATAAAAGATTTTTGGATTAGTTATCCAAATGTAATGAATCACAATCGGTTGGAAAAAAATTTATCTCTAAAATTTTGGAGTGCTTTAGGCATGGGGTAGTCACTTATTTGGTCCATAGTAATGGATAAGTTTTCACTGCTGCTGAGTTTTACAATCCAAAAATTAATTTCCAAATGTTGATGGGTAAGTTTATGTAGAATCGTTTGTTCATTCCATTTTTTCAACTCAAAATCGGATTTGACATTGAATTGATCCAATAAGCTTTTCAATTCCTTCTCGGTAAATTTCTTTTGATTTTTAAACGTTTCAATCAGTGGAAATTGGTAAAGGTTTTGCCAAATACCTTTTCCATGTCTTTTCTCCAACAAGGTGTTTTTTGCACCATCAACCAATACAAAAAAATGGAAGTATCGGTTTTTTATTTTTACTTTTTTGGCTTTAATGGGTAGTAGGTCTACTTTTCCCCGCTTGTAGGCCAAACATTCGTTCTTGAAAGGACAGCCCTCGCAATCGGGGTTTTTGGGCACACACTGAAGTGCACCAAATTCCATCATAGCTTGGTTAAACTCCCCGGGAGAAGCCCCTATCATTAAA
Source organism: Flavobacteriaceae bacterium (assembly GCA_965662705.1). Taxonomy (GTDB): domain Bacteria; phylum Bacteroidota; class Bacteroidia; order Flavobacteriales; family Flavobacteriaceae; genus UBA8316. Next base: position 86,119 of record CBFIIP010000090.1, on the reverse strand, counting down.
GATTGCGCTTTTGCTTTGAAATATTGATGTGCCTTTGAAGAGTCAATAGGATGATCGATTCCGAAAATTCTGGACAATACCCGATATACATTTCCATCAACTACTGCTTGTTCTTGATCAAAACAGATGGAGGCAATGGCACTGGCCGTGTAATCGCCAATGCCTTTCAATCCCTTGATTTGGTCAAAGTCGTCCGGAAATTCTCCAGCGTATTGCTCCGAAATTATTTTTGCCGTGGCGTGCAAATTTCTGGCTCTTGAGTAATATCCAAGACCTTGCCAAAGCTTCATTACATGGTCTTCAGGGGCATTGGCAAGTGCACGTACATCAGGATAGTTTGATATAAAGCTTTGATAGTAAGGCAGTCCTTGGTTGGCTCTGGTCTGCTGTAAAATGATTTCTGAAAGCCATACGCTATAGGGTTCTTTGTTCTCCCTCCATGGAAATGGTCTTCGGTTTTCATCAAACCATGTCAAAATTTTTTCTTGAAAATTCACAGGATCTAAACCTAAAAATGCCCAAAAAAGGCATACAAATATAAAAAGGTAATACTGAATGAATTATCATTTAAATTTATATATTTGCAAGCCTTTAAATTTATATAAATACAAAATAACTTAATATGACTAAAGCTGATATCGTTGCTAATATATCTGATCAGCTGGGGATAGATAAGACGGATGTCCAAGCCACAGTGGAAAAGTTCATGAAAGAAATTAAAAGCTCCTTAGAAAATGGTGAAAACGTTTATTTGCGAGGTTTTGGAAGCTTTATTATCAAAACAAGAGCTGAGAAAACGGGGAGAAATATTTCTAAAAATTTAGCGGTAAAAATTCCAGCTCATAATATTCCGGCCTTTAAACCTGCCAAAGTTTTTTTGAACGGTGTAAAATCAAAGGTGGACGTTGCATAAAATCAATTACAAATTTATACTTAAAGTTTAACTATGCCAAGTGGTAAAAAAAGAAAAAGGCATAAGGTAGCCACGCACAAACGTAAAAAGCGTAGAAGAGCCAACCGCCACAAGAAAAAATAGTGTTTGGATATACACTTAAAAGATTCTCCAAAGTTCATTGAAATTGATACTGCATAGCCAGTATCTTCAGGAAAACCCTGAAAATTTATTGTTTAACAACGACTTGCTTTACGCCAGTCGTATCTAAAATTCGTCAGAGTGAATAAAGAACTAATTATACGATCGAATTCCTCTGCTGTTGATTTTGCCTTGCTCAAGGATGGAAAGTTAATTGAGCTGAACAAAGAAGTAGATAATAACAAGTTTTCTGTAGGCGACATCTATGTCGCCAAAATCAGGAAGCCCATTTCCGGACTCAATGCCGCTTTTGTTGGTATAGGTCACGAAAAAGATGGTTTTTTACATTACCATGATTTGGGACCCAATCTTCCTTCTTTATTAAAATTTTTCAAACAACTAAACTCAGGTAGAACCAAAGATTATTCATTAAAGAATTTTCTTTTCGAAAAAGAAATCCCTAAAGACGGGTCTATTCAAGATTATATTAAACCCCAGCAAAATATTCTTGTTCAGATTGTCAAAGAGCCGATTTCAACCAAAGGCCCTAGAGTCAGCTCCGAGCTGTCATTAGCCGGAAGATTTATGGTGCTCATTCCCTTTTCAGACCGAGTCTCCATTTCTCAAAAAATTGAAAGTAATGCCGAAAAAAATCGCCTAAAAAAACTGGTGAAAAGCATCCGCCCTAAAGGATTTGGCGTTATCATAAGAACGGTAGCTAAAGACCAAAAAGTCAAAGAATTGGATGCCGATTTACAACGACTGCTTTCGCGGTGGAAAAACTTGTGTCAAAAATTTACAAAAGTTGACCAATACCCCACTAAGATCCTAAGTGAAATCACTCGTTCTTCGTCTCTACTGAGAGATATTTTCGATAACGAATTTACCGGTATACACGTCGATGATCTTGAAATGCAAATTGAGATTAAGGATTATCTTAAAACCATTGCCCCCGATAAGGTATCCATTGTAAAGTATTTCAAAAACAAAGCCACCCCAATCTTTGATCATTTTGGCGTCGAAAGACAAATCAAAACCTCTTTTGGTACCACAGTCTCTATGCAAAAAGGTGCTTATTTGGTCATCGAACACACCGAAGCGCTTCATGTAATAGACGTCAATAGTGGCAACCGTTCCAACAAGGCCAAATCCCAAGAACAAACGGCTCTAGAAGTTAATCTGATTGCGGCCAGTGAAATTGCCAGGCAATTAAGATTGAGAGATATGGGAGGAATTATTGTCGTTGACTTTATCGATCTTAATACCAATGATAATCGAAAAAAATTATTTGATCACCTTCGCAAGGAGATGGAAAATGACAGGACCAAACACAAAATTCTGCCCCCTTCTCGTTTTGGATTGATTCAAATTACTCGTCAGAGGGTTCGACCAGAGATGAATATTAAAACACGTGAGCCCAATCCCAACAAAAACGGTGAGGTAGAAGCTCCCATTGTTTTAATTGACAAAATCAACACAGAGCTCGACAAAATCGTCGAGAACAGGCACAACAAAAAAAGAAAGTTGCATTTGCACCTTCATCCTTTTATCGCTGCCTATCTAACCAGCGGATTCGCATCCATCCGGACCGGCTGGTTTTTTAAACACAAAAAGTGGGTGCATATCGTACCTCGGGATGCATACTTGTATCTGGAGTTCCGTTTTTTGGATGAAAACAAAAGACTGCTCCGAACCAAATAACCAAAAACCGCCTTGTTTCCAAGGCGGTTTTTTTATGGTTTGCTTGTAAGTGATCCCTTGTGCTTTTTCTTTTTAGGACGACGAACACCATTGCTTCCTTTAATAATTTTGCCTCGCTTTGTCTTTTTGTCTCCTTTACCCATGCTTTAAGATTATAGGGTTTAATGTAATTAAATAAAAGTGGAGCTGTTTCAGAAGCCCCAAAAACTTATTAATTTTGGATATGCCTAATCCTCCCTTGGTATTGACAGAAATCCAAAAAAAACTGGAACATTATTGTGCCTATCAGGAACGTTGTCATCAAGAGGTGGAACAAAAGCTAAAACAACTGGGTGTGTACGGAACCCCTGCAGATCAAGTGATTTCATCCTTGATCGAACAAAATTATCTCAACGAGACCCGTTTTGCAGCACACTTTGTTAGCGGAAAGTTTAGCATCAAAAAATGGGGTAAAATTCGACTCATCAGAGAGCTCAAACAACGCAATATTTCGGAATGGAACATCCAAAATGCATTGAAAGAAATTTCTGATACCGCCTATCGAGATTGCGGTCGCGCCTTGGCAGAAAAGTTTTGGGAAGCCCATCGAAATCGCCCATTGGAGGAACAAAAGAAAAAGGTTTGGAATGCCATGCAGTACAGGGGTTGGGAAACCGAAATCGTCATGGAGCATATTCTTCGGTTGGAGCATCAAAAGGAATAACGCAAGCCCAATAGTCCATTACCCTTCGGCATCGGAACCAAATTGGACTCCCAATATTCAGTATTAAAAATGTTATTAAAATAGACACTCACTTCCAATTGATCTAAGGTCCATCTGCCAGAAGCATCTACTACCGCGTAAGCATCCCCTGAGGTTCTAATAACATTCTTGAAGACAACATAGGTGCTAAAATTTTTATAAAGTGGCAGATAATAGCTAGCAATGAAATGGTGTTTTAAATCATTATTAATCGAGTATCGAGAAAAATTATAGCCGCTATCTTCCAAGTTGTTTTCTAAGTAGGAATAGCTTAATTTAAACTCATGGGTAAGTGTCCTAACCGGGATTCGATGCATGATTTCCAAATCGATTCCACGGGTATTGACCTGCTGTATGTTTTCTGCTCTAAAGGGAGTGCTGTCATCATCACTATTTTTAACATAATCTATAAGATGCTCGGCCTTGCGGTTATAAACGGCTAATGAGGCTGTGACTTTTGAATTGGCAAAACGGAGCCCTATTTCATTGGAGGTGGCTTTCTCAGGTTTTAAATCGGGGTTACCCAAAGTGGTCCTGTCTGAGTAATAGAGATCGGTAAATGTAGGGATACGAAAGATAGCCCCAGCATTGGCATACAACCTGAGCTTGGGGTTGATTTGCCAACCCAAGTCGATCCCGGGAAAGCTGTGGGTTCCAAAATCAGAAAAATAATTGGCGGTAATACCCGGTGTAATGTCAACACTATTGTTCAATAAATAGAAGCGGTGCTCTAAAAAGAAGTTCATCATGGTTCGGTTGCGATTCCCCAAATTATTGCTTCGGATACTGACTTTAGAAATATCTACACCCATGCCCGTCAATCCCCAATCCGATGCTACAGAGGTATCAAAAGCTGCCCCTACTTTATTGGTGACATGGAGGTTGCGGTATATTTCGGGTTTGTTGCGAATGTATTCATACATATCCTGTCCCCTCCGCCAATAGACTTTTGGTTTGAAGATCCAAGCACCTTTGGTGCGTCTTTGGGAAATTGAAATCAGACTGGCCTGGGTTTCTTCGTATTGATCGGTTGCAGTCGGGGTTGCGTAAAAGCCATTGGCGCCAAATTTACGACCCGAGAAAGAGGCGATCATTTCCAGTGGGGTTTTATGACGGTTAAAGCTGGATTTGACGAAGAATTGATTGTGGTCGTAGTCAGTATTATAGCGGTAACCATCGGAAGTGTTTTGGGATAAAAATCCGATCACACTGGTTCTTTCGGAGGTATTTCCAACAAAAATGGAACCATTGGTTTGATCATAGTTTCCTTTTTGTAAATCAAGAGTCAAGGTTTGAGGAATGTCTTTTTTGGTAACTATATTTATGGCTCCTGTAAAAGCATTTTGACCATAAGCTCTAGCAGCAGGTCCTTTGATGATTTCAATGCGTTCAATCATTTGGGGAGGGGGGAGAAAGTTAAGGGTGTGGTGACCCGTCTGAGCATCGTCTAATTTAATTCCGTCAATCAGCAAAAGGGTTTGGTCGAAAGTACCTCCACGAATGTTGAGATCAGCTTGCGCTGCTCCTGCTCCCCTTCTTTTGATGTCCACTCCCGCCACTTGCTGCAAAAGATCGACCACATGGGTAACCCCACTCTGGCGAATTTGATCAGCAGTGAGGACTTGAACGGTTTTGGAATTTTGGGTAAAAGGGGTCTCCAATCGGTTGGAAGAAAGGATGATTTCGTTCAGTTGTTGGGTGGAAAGGCTGTCGGTGGGCTTGCTGTTTTGAGCAAAAAGCAAATTGCCAACCATAACAAGGCAAAAAAGTATATTGACTTGATTTCTTTTCAAGATCGATAAGATTTTCATGAGAAAATTAATCTGCAAGCAGAATCAATTTATTGTCTCTCATTTCAACGGTTCCAGAATTAATTTCAAACCATGTGGTATTGGGATCCTGTTGCTTGAACTTGTTTTTGACAGTTTCGTCCAAATCCATTTTTCCTGAAATTTTTACGATTCCTTCCTTTAGGGTCGATACAATGGGAGCGTGATTGTTAAGCATTTGAAAAGAACCAGAGGTTCCCGGAACGATTACCGACTCAACTTCACCACTGAATAGAGTGGCTTCGGGGGATACAATTTCTAAGTGCATTATACTTCGGCTAACATTTTTTCACCGGCCTCGATGGCATCTTCGATGGTTCCTGTTAGGTTAAAGGCGGCTTCGGGTAGGTGGTCTAATTCACCGTCCATGATCATATTAAATCCTTTGATAGTGTCTTTGATATCCACCAATACTCCGGGAATCCCAGTAAACTGTTCTGCCACGTGGAAGGGTTGTGAAAGAAAACGTTGCACCCTTCTTGCTCTGGATACAGCCAGTTTGTCTTCCTCGGAAAGCTCCTCCATTCCCAATATGGCGATAATGTCTTGAAGTTCTTTGTAACGTTGCAACAGTTCCTTCACCCTCTGGGCACAGTTGTAATGTTCATCGCCCAAAATATCTGCGGTCAAAATCCTGGAGGTAGAATCCAAAGGATCTACTGCAGGATAAATTCCCAACTCTGCAATTTTACGGGACAAAACGGTAGTGGCATCTAAATGCGCAAAGGTAGTTGCTGGTGCTGGGTCTGTTAAGTCATCAGCTGGAACATATACGGCCTGTACAGAGGTGATTGACCCTTTTTTGGTGGAGGTAATTCTCTCCTGCATGGCGCCCATTTCTGTGGCCAAAGTCGGCTGGTATCCCACCGCCGAGGGCATACGTCCCAACAGGGCGGAAACCTCTGAACCGGCTTGGGTAAATCGGAAAATATTATCGACAAAGAAAAGCACGTCTTTTCCTTGCCCATCTCCTGCACCGTCTCTGAAATATTCTGCTATGGTCAAACCAGAAAGTGCAACACGCGCTCTCGCTCCAGGAGGCTCATTCATTTGTCCAAATACAAAGGTGGCTTTGGAATCGAGCATGGCTTTTTTGTCCACTTTGGTCAAATCCCAACCGCCTTCTTCCATGGAGTGTAAGAAATCATCCCCATATTTAATAATGCCAGATTCCAACATCTCACGTAAAAGGTCGTTACCTTCTCTGGTTCTTTCGCCAACTCCAGCAAAAACAGAAAGTCCTCCGTGTCCTTTAGCAATATTGTTGATGAGTTCCTGAATCAAAACGGTTTTTCCTACTCCAGCTCCACCAAATAAGCCAATCTTTCCTCCTTTGGCATAGGGTTCGATCAAATCAATGACCTTGATCCCTGTGAAAAGCACTTCGGTAGAAGTCGAAAGGTCTTCAAAGGCCGGAGCCTGGCGGTGAATGGGGAGTCCATTGTCTTTTTCTTTGGGTAAGTTTCCAAGCCCGTCGATGGCATCTCCAATAACGTTGAACAATCTACCATATACTTCTTCGCCTATAGGCATTTGGATGGGGTTTCCTGTGGCTTTTACGCTCGTTCCACGAGATAAACCGTCAGTAGAGTCCATCGACACGGTTCTTACGGTATTCTCCCCTATATGGGACTGTACTTCGAGTACCAGTTGGGTGCCATCAGATTTTGAAATTTCAAGGGAGTCATAAATGTTGGGAAGCACATTGTCTTCTCCGGAAAATGTTACATCTACAACTGGTCCTATAATTTGGGATACTTTACCTGTGACTTTTGGCATATGCGTAATTTTTATTTTGAGTGTATTTTTGAATTAAAATATTGGTACAAATATAGCGGAATATCTAGAAGGTTATCTGATGTTTTTGCAAAAAAAAGAGCCCAGTTGGGCTCTTTTATTAAAAGGTAAAGTGTTACTGTAAATTTATACGAAGGCCAGCATAATAAATAGAACCAATAAGTCCAGCTCCAGGAACGGATACATAATTATCTCCTCCAATATTATTTCCTCCAATCTCTAGAATAGATTTCAATGAGGGCAGATCATATGAAAGTTTTGCGTCAATCACTGTGTTGGCTTCTATAGTCCCGTTAACATAAGAAGACTGAAAAAAATACTCTGAGTTATATCTTGCATTAGCCCCCACAGATAATTTACCGGAAGAATAGTTTAGCCCAGCTTTTATTCTGTTCTCTGGAGTATTCCAAGAAATAATATAAGCGTCTGTTGGCTTAGCCACATGATCCGTTTTATTGTATTCATAGATCAGGTTTCCGCTAAGGTTATTACTAATGGCAAAAGTTGTCTCAATATTTACCCCAGAGGTTTGAAATTCATCATTAAAGTTTGAATCAACTTGGAACGTAAAATAACTATCTGCTCCTACTGCTGCTTCAGGGGTGCTAAAGGCTGCTGTTGTAACTGGAACATATACAAATTTACCTGCAATTTTATCTTTGTAATTACTCATATAAGCGCTGATATCTAAAGTGAATTTTGGAGAATTGTATCGATAACCAACTTCATAAGAAGTTACAACCTCCGCTTTAACATTCCCGAGTCCATTGGAAGCATCAGCCAAGGTTTCAATTTCTACAGCATTGTCAATTACATAATTACCTGTGAAGGTGTAGGGATCTCCATTTTCTAGTGATATTGTTTTACTGAACCTATCAATATTAGATTGAGTTCCACCTAGAATGACATGTGATGGGGTATAGTATCCTATGAACATGTCTTGGTTGGTTGGATTTCTAAATCCTTGCTGTGCAGACACTCTTATGTTATTGTTTTCTGATAAATTAAACAATAAAGCCAGCTTGGGTGTTACATTCCCCTCGTCTAAGACCTCAACTTTATCATACCTCATGGAGGTAGTTAAAGAAATAAAATCGTTAAATAAGTCTGTTTTCAATTGAGCATAAGTTCCGAATTGGTAGTATTTAATTGGACCATCAACATCTGTGTTGTAGAGTGTGCAATCTAAATCAAAGTTTTTAAATTGAGCACCAACAATTAAATTCCCAAAACTAAACTTATCCCCGAAATCATAATCCACTTCGTAGTTATAAACTTTTGATATGTCATAAATTCTTGAACCTTCAAGAAGGTTGTCTGCAGTAGAACGGGTAGCGGCGGCAACAGCATTATCAAATGCAGCTGTTCCGGGCTGAAGTATTAATTGATCTGCCACGGCTCTTGCGTTATTATGAGCAAATGCAGTAGAGCCTCCGAAAAGGTCATTAAATGCCAAAGAAGAAGTATCTCCTCCCATCATAGCAGTTCCTACAATATGATTTTGAATATCACCGAGTAGGGCACCAATACCCGCTAATCCAGCGGGATAACCTTTTGAAGCTGCTAGAGTCCCAAGATAAGTCTGAAGATAAGGAAGCCCATAACCATCCAAAAGACCCCCTGGCATAGCGTCAACTACAGCAGAACCCATTAAGGCACCTGCTACTGTATCACCAGCATCTTCGTGTGTATAATAAACTCTAGCCTTTAATCCACCTCTTTTGTAGTCAAGCTTGTGCTGTTGAACAACAACTTCGTCTAAATTATACATCATCCCTCCAGTAGGCAACATTGCTTTACCAGTTCCAATAAGGGATTGTAAACTAATTTCGGTTACACTGTCAGGACGAAAATGGATTGCAAAATTACCTTTAGTATTGTAGGTATCAGTCCCATACAAGTCAGAGATTTTATAACCTGGTGAAGTAATTGGATCAAAATAATTTGGTGAAAGGTCTGTAAATCCTGCTATCGCTGGATTTCCGGCAAGATCAGCCAATTCGTCAAATATTAGAGATGTTCCAAAGGTAAGCTCACCTTCGGTATTTACACCATCATAATTTGAAAACTGAGTCTTGTAATTTTCGTTTGTATTAATGCTTCGATCAGCATTATAATGTCTGTAATCGCCTGGGACCCAATCAGTTCCTTCTTTGTGCGCTATTGTAGCCTTTATTGCCCATTTATCAGATAGTTTTTTTGCCAGTCTTACACCGATATCGGTAAAGCTGTTAGAGCCAGCAACATCTTGTTCTGTAACACCCGTTCTGTACATCACGCTGATACCTTCGTGTTCAAATGGATTTTTACTGTTTATGAATAATGTTCCTTTGTAAGCATCAGCTCCATAAAGGGCAGAGGAAGCACCTGGAAGTAATTCTACGCTTTGCACATCAAGTTGATGAAGTCCAATCATATTACCAAATGCAAATCCAAATACGGGCGCTTGATTGTTCATTCCATCAACAAGTGTAACAAGGCCCTCCATATAAACATCGGAAAATCCTCTAACACTCACTTGATTGAAAACCAAACCTGCCTCTGTCATGTTGACTGATCTCAGGTTTCCTAATCCATTGAAAAAGTCTGCAGCGGTGGAAGCCTCTATCTTTTTAAGACTATATTTTTCAACAGGCACTGGAGATTCAAAAATTCTCTCAGGGGTTCTGGACGCCGAAATAACAATTTCGTCCAATGCATCACTGCCCGGGGTAAGTGAGATGTTAATTTTATCAGCAGCAGAAGCGACCTCAATTGTTTTGGTTGAAAAACCAATGGAACTAAGCTCTATGGTAATTGGGAACGATTCTTCCGTAGTTATGGTAAAATTTCCATCAAAATCGGAGGAAACTCCCGAAAAAGTCCCCTTGATAACAACGTTGACTCCTGGAAGAGGCTCGTTAGTTTGTTCATCGACAACAGAACCGTTGATCGTTGTTTGGGCGAAAATAAAGTTCATCATGAGCAGAGTGCACATCAAACTTAATCTCTTAAATAGTTTTTTTGTTTTCATTAGATATATTATTGGTTAAATATTGTTTTCTAAAATCCTGTAATTTTATAAAATTTAGTTAATAATAATTTTAATTTAGTTGGTTTTTGTTTTGCTCGTAAATATACTACTTTTCAAATAATATGGTCTTAGGGGCTTCATGCCATTCTTTGAAGTTGGTGTTGTACATTTTCTCAACATTACCCCTTTTAATTTTTAATGTTGGGCCTAGAATTTTATTTCGCTCTGTCCAAGCTTCCTTAACGATTACAAGCGTAGATATTTTTTTATAGTTTTCCAGATCTTGGTTCATTTCTTCCAAGTGCTGAGATAAGAGGCTTGTTAACTCCTCTCTAGGCATGGCTTTGCCTATTTCGGATAATTGTGCCAAAGCAAGTGGTTGTGGCATTCCAATTCCGGTCACACATACTTCTTCCAGTTCTTTTATAGTTCCAAAATATTTTTCCAAGGTCAAAGGTTCAATAAACTTCCCCTTCGAAGTTTTAAAGCTATCGGCAACCCTACCCGTTACATACAAATAGTTGTCTTCGTCCAAACGGCCTTTGTCTCCAGTTCTAAGCCAACCATCAACTAGGGTTTTCTCTGTCAACTTTTTGTTTTTGTAATAGCCATCCATTACGAAAGGACCTCTCATCAAGATTTCCTCATTTTTGGGATCAATTTTAACCTCGACACCACATTGGGGTTTTCCTACCGAAGCTAATTTTTCAAAATCTCTCCCGTCCACTTGGGTGCATATGGCGCAGTTTTCTGTCATTCCATACCCATTGGTGATAAAAATATCCACTTTTCTAAACCATTCTATGACGGACAACTGCAAGGGAGCTGAACCAGAGACAGTCGATCTGGCTCGATTTAAGCCGAGATTCTTTTTGATTTTTGGTTTAATTATTAAGGAGATCAAAGGAATATTAAGTAGCGTATTTAATTTTTTCTGGGGGATTTTGGCCAAAATCCCCAGTTGGAATTTAGTCCATATTCTTGGTGCAGCAAAGAAAACATGGGGTTGAATGTCTTTGAGATTGGCAGCAAAAGTTTCCAAGGATTCAACAAAAGAAAGGGTCCCGCCAAAACGCATACAGACGTGTTCTACTACCACACGCTCAACGATATGATTTAGGGGCAAATAGGAAATAAAGGCATTATTTCCTGAAAAATCAATTTTTAATGGATTGACCTGTTCGGTAATGATTTTGGTTTCGTCCAATGCCAGATAAGACAATTCCACCCCTTTTGGATTGCCTGTCGTTCCGGAGGTGAAAATAATGGTCCAAATATCTGATAGTTTGGGCACATGTATTTTTTCCACAGGCTCATTTTGATTGATGAAATCGAACCATTTTTTACCTTTATCAACCTCAGAAAAGCCCTTGTAATGCGGAAAGCTTATCAGTGGCAATTCATCTGGAATGTGATCCCTAATCTGATCCCAAGTCTCTAATTTTCCTACAAACAGAAGGTCAACATCACCAAAATCCAATAAAAACTCCAACTCTTCTCCCTTTAAAGAAGGGAAAAACGGAACCGAAATATAGCCTGCCATCATGATGGCCAAATCAGCGATGATCCATTCCCTACAGTTTTTTGAAATTAATCCAATGTGAGCGTTTTCCCGCAACCCCATTTTCTTGAGTCCACAAGCCAATTTTCTAGCCATCTGACCCGTTTCAGCCCAGGTATATTCCTCCCACTGATCTCCAAAAGGTTGTCTCAGAAAAGGACGATCGTGAAACTTTTTCTCCCACTCATAAAATTTGAAATCAAATGATTCGTTTTTTTTCATTTCCCTTGAGTTTTAAAATTTTTAGAAATAGATTAAGGACAAAATTTTAAGTTTTAATTTCCAAATCTTTTCAATCTATAAAAAAAATTTATCATGAACAATCCTTTTTTATAAGACCATCCCATCATAAATGTCAATTTATTTTTTAATTAATTGTAAATTGAATTGTTTAGAACTAACCTCATTAAAATTCTGCAATCTTCGTTAATGAAAAAACTTTTTTACCATTTCATAAAACTTACGATAAAGCTTCTAAGCCGATGTTATTTTAGAAGAATAAAAATTTATGGAAAAGAAAACATCCCAAAAGATGGTGGGATCATCTTTTCACCCAATCACCAAGGTGCTTTTTTGGATCCTTTATTGGTAGGTTGTAATGTTCCGGGACCGGTTACCTCACTCACTCGAAGTGATGTTTTTGGTGGACCGCTTCAATGGTTTATGGATGCCCTCAAAATGTTGCCGGTTTATCGCATTAGAAATGGTTATGCCAATTTGAAAAAAAACGACGCCATATTTGAAAAGTGTAAGAATTTACTCGCCGACAAACAATGGATTATGATGTTTTCCGAGGCATCCCATCTGGATGAGTATTACCTCAAGCCCTTATCAAAAGGAAGTAGTCGATTGGCATACGAAGCCCAAATTGAATCAAAGTCTCCGATTTATATTCTACCTGTGGGGATCAATTACGGTCATCATAAAAATCCGTTTTGTGATGTTCATCTGGTCTTTGGTGAAGCTATTATGGTAAATAAATTCATGAATCAAAAAGGTGAAAAACCTGAATTGATCAATCTGATCAAAGATCTACTAAAGATGGGGATGAAAAGCTGTATGTGGTTGCCTGATAACGATCAAAATTATGTTGAGCGAAAAAAAATGATTCATCCAAAAAATACACACTTGGATTTTTACGACTTAAAAAAGGGAATTCAAGATCAGAAGCTTCCTCCAAAGAAAATTAGATCTAAAGGCTTATGGCATCCGGTAATGATAAATTTTTTTTCTATTCCTAATTTTCCTCCATTATTACTCATCAAAGGAATACTTGGGCTTTTTAAAGATGTTGTTTTTTACAGTTCGATAAAAATGACTGCAGGTATCTTGTTGTTGTTTTTGTGGTGGTCCGTTGTTCTGATTATGAGTTGGACGTTTTGGGGCTATAAAATAGCAATTATCAATACCATGATATGCATAGCATTAGTTTACGGTAGACAAATCTTATTAAATAAATATTAACGATAGCTTATAACTATTTAATAAAGATTTTAGCGGAAAAAACAGCCTAATTAATTAACGCATATTTCAATTAAATAGATGCCTTCTATTGGTTTTTAATTTTTAATATTAAAAAACTATTGGATGATGTTTTGTTGGATCAAACCCTAGTGAATAGGCTGATCGCCGTTAGTATTCTGTATAAAATATTTCGAGTCTAAAGCCATCCTCCGGATGGTTTGGACTTTCAGATCCATGCAGAATGACCCCCTTTGGGTTAAGAACGGCGGTAGCAGGATAGTTTATAAATTCTTGTCTGAAAGTCTCGGCTCTTTTTGAAGTGATGCTTGTTAACCCCCCGGCGGGAACCAAACCTAAAACCACATTGGTAGAATCATCACGAACCAAACGGTTAATGTGATCGGTAATTCTAAACTTGTAACGATAAGGCTGTTCATTCTGATCAAGTTCCAATATACCCCCGTAAATATATTTATCTCTATTTCTTACTGTATTATTGACTGAGTTGTCGATACTAAAATCCGTTAAAGGAGCTCCTGTTTTGTACTTATACAGATACAGCCGGTCGGGGAATTGTGAGGGTTCAACCAAATTATATTGATCACGATTGATGTAAAGCACTAAATTTGCTTCATTGATTACCCACTGATTATCTCTTAGTTCGTCAAGTAATTGATTTTCGTTGTTGTCTTCATCAAACAATTTGAGAGTAGAAAACAAGCCATTTCCACTTAGGTAAATGTTTTCAGAGGGGATATTTTCCCTTGCAGCTGAAAGTTCCTGCTCAAACTGACTGCCTTGATTGTCATTTTTAATGGTAGAGAAATTGGTATTAAAACTCAAAATAAAAGTCTTGTCCTTTATTTCAATAGTGTCATCCGAAGTGTCATCCGAGGTGCTATTTGTGTTTACTTCATCATATTCGTACTCTATTCTTATCAAAGCATTCCTTAAGTCCAAAAGCATGTATAAATCGTCATCAAAATTTTCGGCCTTAATGATCAAGCCCCTAAAGTGCCTAGAAAAACTTTCATTGTCAGAAAAAACTGAGCTGCCCTCTAAATCTAAAATTTTTTCTTGGAAAAAATCAGCATTCAATGGAACCCTGATCCTTGGTGTCAGTCGAGTCTCCACCCTTTCCCGCTCATCAATATCTTCGGTTTCGGGGTCGTCTTCATCGAAATTAAACCGCAATTCATTAAAATTGAGTTTGTAACGGGCATCGTGAAGTGTGGCGCCATAAAAACCCGTTTCAAAAAAATCAGTATTGGAAAAAAACTGCGACTTTTTCTCAAAATCAGTGGCAGGATCATAATCGGACAGAAAATACTTTAACTCGTAAACCTTTAGGTCAAAGGCTGCGTTGCGATTACCATAGATGGAATCTATTTCATATACCTTATTATCAGACTCGTAGGTTTTATTGTCTTGATCTACATCATCCAAAATTCCGTCGCCGTCACTATCTTCACTCAAGGGGTTCAAATTAGAACGGCTTTCGACTATATCACTGACTCCATCCCCATCGGTATCACTTTCCTGGTCTTCCGGATCCAAGTCCAAAGCATCAATTACGCCGTCACGATCTCTATCATCGACATTATTGAAAAAAGGAATTTCAAGATACACTTGAGTAACCCTTTCTCTTTCATTGATTAATGCAACGTTGTCATCTTCTTCATCATCCTCTCTAGTTTGGCTAAACCTGCCAAAAACAGGATTAACACCGGCAGAAAGTCTTGCGGTGATACTGGCTTTAGTCATACCCAATCCCGGTAGTTCAATTTTTCCAAGTTGTGCAAGCGGTAAACCATCGGTTTGGAAATAACTCACCTTACTTTGGTAAGAATAAACAGGGGCATCATAGGATTTTGATTGAAGAGCAGTGCCCAATAGAAGTTCCGATCCTGTAGAATGATATTCCTTATCGCAAGAAAGAAAAACAAACAACAGCAGTAGCACAAGAGATACACGATGGATGAGCATCCTCAAAAAATACATTCGTTATTTTAAAATATGATTAGTATAAAATTGGACGAGAGCATCCTCTTTGAGCATTTCTTGATAGCTCAGACCTGGAATTTTTTGTGTTTTCAAATAACTTTCAATTGATTTTGGAATGGCCTCATCCGAAATCACATATCCGTCTGAAAAATTCAAACAAAACTGGGTCAAACTTTCGAATCGAGGATCCTTTAAAGGCTCAATCAATTCGTTAGGAATAGCATCAAAAGCCACTTTTTCGTGAAATTGTTTGGAAAATGTACCGTCGAAATCTTTAGCGTATAATGAGGTTACGATTTTACAGTCGGCAAATATAGGCTCATCTTTATAATAGGTATTGAGATACAATGGAAAAAGGCTTGTAAACCATCCATGAAGATGAATAATATCTGGAGACCAATTGAGTTTTTTAACGGTTTCGATCACTCCTTTGGTGAAAAAAATCATTCTTTCGTCATTGTCTTTGAATGGCTTTTGATTTTCATCTTTTAGTAGGCCACGTCTCTTAAAATACTCTTCATTATCTATGAAATAGACCTGCATGCGCTCTTTTGGTATGGACGCAACCTTTATGATCAAGGGCATGTCCACATCGTTAATGACCAAATTCATGCCCGAAAGTCGAATCACCTCGTGCAATTGATGCCTTCTTTCGTTGATCAAACCATACCGTGGCATGAAAATCCGAGTTTGACCTCCGTGATCATTTATGTTTTTGGGTATTTTGAAAGAATTTACAGCTTGATTGGTCTGAGGAAGGTATGGAACCACTTCAGAAGAGATATTAAGAACCCTTTTGTCTTTCATAATCGCTCATTTAATCTGAGGAGTCAAAGCCAGGCAAAATTACAAAAATTTAACGGAATATGCCGAATTACTTATATTTGAGGCTGTTAATTTTTTATTAAATGAGGGTTTTCAACGCATCCCATTCTTTGGTAAAACATTTATCAAACCAAAACAGACCCCTTGGGTTCGTACCGACCATGGGAGCATTGCACGATGGTCATTTGTCATTGATCAATAAAGCATTAGATGAAAATCGCAGCTTATTGGTCAGTATTTTTATCAACCCGACGCAATTTGATGATCAAACTGATCTTGAAAATTACCCGGCTAATTTCGAAACTGATTTGAAAAAAATCGAACAATTTGAAGGCAACATAAGTGTTTACCTCCCTCAAGCTTTCGATGTTTATGGGCAAAAAATCCAATCAAAATCATTTGATTTGGGGGGCTTAGACCTAGTAATGGAAGGGGAGAAAAGGTCGGGACATTTTCAGGGGGTGGCAACCGTAGTATCTTATTTTTTAAACACCTTCCAACCCGAAAAAGCCTATTTTGGAGAAAAGGATTTCCAACAGTTAAGGATAGTAAATCACATAACCCAATCGCAAAAACTAAAAACTGAAATTGTCAGTTGCCCCATTGTCAGGGAAAAAGATGGCCTTGCCATGAGTTCTCGCAATGCTTTGCTCACCGAAACAGAACGAAAATTGGCTCCTAAATTGTATGAATCGCTTTGCTATGCAAAGAAAAATGCAAAGCATATCCAATATCGACAGCTAAAGGATAGCATCAATGATTTTTTTAAAAAATATGATCTTTTAACTTTAGATTACTTCAGAGTTACAGATCCTGTTACACTAAAAGAAATAGATCTAGAAAAACCTGTTTCCAAAGGACGTGCCTTCATTGCTGCCCATTTGGGAAAAATTAGGTTAATTGATAATATGGATATGTCTTAAATGACTAAATTTGACCCGTGTTAATTGAGGTAATAAAATCTAAAATTCACAGGGTAAAAGTAACCGATGCTGATCTAAGCTACATCGGCAGTATCACTATTGATCGTGACCTGATCGATGCAGCCAATTTTTTGGTGGGCGAGAAAGTACAAGTGGTGAACATCAATAATGGAGAAAGGCTAGAAACATATATCATAGAGGGTGAAAGAGGAAGCGGAGAAGTGACCCTCAACGGCCCAGCCGCTAGAAAAGTTCAAAAAGGGGATATTGTTATCATCATTGGTTATGCACAAATGGACTTCGAGAAAGCGAAAAATTTTAAGCCCACAATAATTTTTCCAGACGAAAACACCAACCGATTAAACTAAGGATTTGAAAAAAGTCCTTACTTTATTAAAAAAATTGATTCCGCTTGCCATTGGAGTCTTTTTTATTTATCTGAGTTACTCAAATACTACCCCAGAAGACCGTCAAAATATTATTAAGTACATCAAAAATGCGGACTTTAAGTATGTATTTCTCTCTGCTTTTTTTGGAATCCTCAGTCATATCTCAAGGGCCATACGCTGGAAATATCTCTTAAATCCGCTAGGATATTATCCCAAAACCATCAACTCAATTTTGTCAGTATTGATCGGGTACTTTTCCAATCTGGGCATTCCTCGATCTGGGGAAGTCCTACGAGCTACTGCAATGGATCGATATGAAAACATTCCCTTTCAAAAAGGCTTTGGAACCGTCATTGCGGAACGTGTCGTTGATTTGATATTACTAATGTTTTTAATTCTTCTGGCTTTAGGCCTTCAATATGATTTGATCACTGGCTATCTGAGTTTCGACAATATCAATCTTTTTGAGACCCTTCTTGCCCTTTTACTGTCAGCCCTATCTTTTCTTTTACTCAGAAAATTTTTCCTTCAGTCTACTCACCCAGTTACCGAAAAAATCAAACAGTTTTTTCTAGGCATTTGGGAAGGAATGCTTTCCATAAAAAAAATGAAAAATAAGGGTTTATTTATTGCTCACACCTTTTTTATCTGGTTGATGTATGTGCTGATGTTTTGGGTCATTAAGTTCTCCATTCCTGAGACCACAAGCTTGGGAATGAATGCCATGATTCCAGCCTTTGTTGTAGGAGGACTCTCGATCTCGGCCACCAACGGAGGCATAGGAATATATCCTTATTCTGTTTCCCTTGTATTGATCGCTTTCGGCATTTCCAAAGAATCAGGCTTGGCCTTTGGATGGATCATGTGGACCTGCCAAACGCTTATGGTGGTGAGTTTTGGAGCACTGGCATTTTTTACATTACCTTTGGTTAATCGCCAGAAATAAACCTTTTTTCCGGTTGGCCGTCTATGAGTAAAGTAAAAACCTCTTTTTTTTGCCAGAGTTGCGGTACACAACATGCCCAGTGGCAAGGCCAATGCAATTCGTGTAAACAATGGAACACCCTCATTGAGGAGGTGATGGAAAAACCCAGCAAGAAGGATTGGAAAAGCGAAAACAAACCTAGCACAACTTCCAAACCCACAAAAATCAGTGAAATTGAAGTATCCTCAGAGACTAGAATCAATACAGGAGATGCCGAACTCAACCGCGTATTGGGGGGGGGAATCATTCCGGGGGCTTTGATGCTTATGGGAGGAGAACCCGGTATTGGAAAATCCACCTTGCTGTTGCAGATTGCCATGCGCATCGGTTGTAAAGTCTTATATGTTTCTGGGGAAGAAAGCCAGCGTCAGATAAAAATACGATCCGATAGAATGGATGCCTCCTCTGAAAATTGTTTTATCCTAAGCGAAACAAAAACGCAAAATATTTTTTCCCAAATTGAAGCCCTGACACCCGAATTGGTGATCATCGACTCAGTGCAAACACTGCATACGGATTACATAGACAGTAGTCCTGGTAGCGTATCCCAAATCCGCGAAAGTACTTCAGAATTCATCAAATTCGCCAAAGAGACCCACGTGCCGGTTTTTTTGGTGGGTCATATCACCAAGGATGGTCAAATCGCTGGGCCAAAAATATTGGAACACATGGTAGATGTAGTTCTTCAATTTGAGGGCGACCGCAATCATATTTACCGCATTCTTAGAACCCAAAAAAATCGCTTTGGAGCTACCTCCGAAATTGGAATTTATGAAATGCAATCCAAAGGACTTCGGGCGGTGAGCAACCCCAGCGAGCTGTTGATCTCAGAAAAAGACGAAAAATTGAGCGGCCACGCCATAGCTGCCACTATTGAGGGGATTCGACCATTGATGATAGAAATCCAAGCATTGGTTAGCACCGCAGTTTACGGCACCCCTCAAAGAACATCAACGGGCTATAATACCAAAAGGCTCAATATGCTTTTGGCCGTCTTGGAAAAAAGAGCGGGATTTGCGTTGGGCGCCAAGGATGTTTTTATCAATATTACTGGGGGGATTTCTATTGCTGATCCAGCGATTGATTTGGCGGTAATCGTAGCCATATTGTCCAGTTATCACGACATAGAGGTTTCGGAGAACATTTGTTTTGCCGCAGAAGTAGGACTTTCTGGCGAAATTAGACCTGTGCCCAAAACTGAACAACGCATACAAGAGGCATCAAAATTAGGATTCGAGACCATCGTCATTTCCAAATTTGCAAAAATCAGCAAACAAAATGAGTCGATAAAAGTTCTTGCGGTCTCCAAAATTGAAGCCTTAATTACCGCACTTTTTGGTTAGAATATCAATCCATTTCCGTTATAAAAATGTATTTTTAATTGATCTAAAATCAATTCAATGGATAAAGTAATCAAAGATTTTTTGGCTGAAGTCAATAAAAGAAATCAAAATGAGCCAGAGTTCATGCAAGCAGTAACCGAGGTGGCCGAAACAGTAATTCCCTATATCGTCAAAAACGATGTTTACTACGGTCAAAATATTTTGCTGCGGATGGTGGAACCAGAACGCGTCGTTTCTTTCAGAGTGGCTTGGATTGATGATCAAGAGGAAATTCAAGTCAACCGGGGGTATAGAATAGAGATGAATTCCGCCATTGGACCCTACAAAGGTGGACTTCGTTTTCATCCCAGTGTAAATCTCAGTGTTCTAAAGTTTTTGGCATTCGAACAAATATTTAAAAATAGCCTGACCACCCTCCCCATGGGTGGAGGAAAAGGCGGCTCAGATTTTAACCCCAAAGGAAAAACAGATACCGAAGTGATGCGTTTTTGCCAAAGTTTCATGACCGAACTTTTCCGTCATATCGGCCCCAATCGAGATATTCCAGCTGGCGATATTGGTGTTGGGAGTAGAGAAATTGGCTATATGTTTGGTCAATACAAAAGATTGAAAAATGAGTTTACCGGTGTACTGACTGGGAAAGGAATTTCTTGGGGAGGCTCATTGATCCGACCCGAGGCAACGGGTTACGGCGTGGTGTATTTTGTCCAAAAAATGATGGAACATAACGGTACTGGACTAAAAGATAAAAAAGTGTTGATATCGGGCAGTGGAAATGTGGCGCAATACGCTGCTGAAAAAGCAATTCAGCTGGGGGCCAAAGTTTTAACCCTATCAGACTCCTCTGGATATATTTTTGATTCCGAAGGCTTAGATATAGAGAAATTGGCTCATATTATGGAGTTGAAAAATATCAAAAGGGCGAGAATAAGCTCTTACCTTGATAAGTATCCCAAGGCAAAATTCATTGCCGGAAAAACCCCCTGGGAAGTGCCCTGCGAAATCGCTCTGCCCTGTGCTACTCAAAACGAATTGAACGAAAAAGACGCAATCAAATTGATTAAAAATGGATGTATTTGTGTAGGGGAAGGAGCCAATATGCCCTCCACCCCCGAGGCAATTCATCAATTCACTAAGCATCAACTGCTCTATGCCCCGGGAAAAGCCTCTAATGCAGGAGGAGTTGCTGTTTCGGGATTGGAAATGGCGCAAAACTCGCTACGTTACAATTGGACGAGAGAGGAAGTCGATGCCAAACTACAATCCATTATGGCTGATATTCACCAATCTTGTTTGGATTATGGCGCTGAAAAAGGCTATGTCAACTATGTAAAAGGGGCAAATATTGCAGGCTTTGTCAAAGTGGCCGATGCCATGCTGGCTCAAGGGGTCGTCTAAACTCTCCTTCGATCATGTTGGTTGAAACGAATGCAATCGTTCTAAGTACCCTCAAATATGGAGATTCCAGCCTTATTGCCCGTTGTTATTGTAAGGAACTGGGATTGAAATCATTTCTCCTCAAGGGGATATTGTCCTCCAAAAAAGGAAATCTTAAAAAATCTTTTTTTCAGCCCTTGAGTATAATCCACTTGATCACTCAAATAAAAAATGGCAATCGCATTGGATTGCATTACATCAAGGAAGCGCGCATTCATTATCCATTAATCGAAATCCCATCGGATATTAAAAAAAATGCCGTTGCACTTTTCATCTCTGAGGTATTGACAAAAGCCATCACTGAGGAAGGTGCTCCAAACCTCTCATTATACCTTTTTATCGAAAAAAACGTTATTCACTTGGAGGAAAAAGTGTTTTCACCCCTTTTTCATCTAAAATTTATGATTGAACTCAGTCAAATTCTCGGCTTTTACCCCAATCAAACGGGTATGGAAAAACCATTTTTTGATATTAAAAGTGGGTGTTTCTATGGTTTTTCTTCCTCAAAATATCATATTGGAGGCGACTTGGTTTTGGCATTCAAAAAACTACTCAATACTCGTTTTGAACTATTGAATGAGATAAGAATCCCCAATCCACTCAGAATAGAATTATTAAGCGTGTTGATAGATTATTTTAATATACATTTACAAGGCTTTGGAAAAATAAAGTCAGTCGATATACTCCATGAAATCTTCCGTTAAAAAATCGTTAATACTGTGGACTACTTCATTTTTGTTCGTCCACAGTCTGCACGGACAAGAAATTTGGGTAGAAGATAGTATTAGTGGAGAGCCCTTACAAAACGTTATTGTTTTCTCAGAGAGTGGAAGTCACAACACACTTACCGATGCTCTGGGTAAAGTGAACTTAGAAGGTTTTCCAAAGGAGGGGGTGATCAACTTTAATCTTTTGGGTTACCAGCCCCTAAGCATAGACTATCTTGACCTTTTGACAGGCAAAAAAAGGATCCAAATGATTCCTGAGGACGAGATCTTGGAGGAAGTCGTACTATCTGTTGCACGATCCCAAGCCACTCGGGACATCATCGCTGAGCAAGTAGGAGTCATCTCTCAAAATGACATCGAGATCAATACCAAAACAACCGGAGCCGACCTATTGGAAATTAATCCAAATGTTAGAATTCAAAAATCTCAAGGGGGGGGTGGCAGCCCAGCATTAAGAGGATTTGAAGCCAATAGAGTATTAATAGTAGTCGATGGTGTAAGAATGAATAATGCCATATATCGATCTGGTCATTTGCAAAATGCCATAACGATCGACCCCCATAACATTGAACGGGTAGAAGTTACCTTTGGGTCATCCTCTGTGGGCTATGGCTCTGACGCATTGGGAGGGGTGATCCACTATTACACAAAATCTCCCAAGCTGAACGAAAATAAGGTAGTACAATCCGAATTTTCTTCTGCCTTTAATTACGCCAACCGGTCTTTGGTTAATAACATCAATACGACCTTGAGTTTCAAAAAGTGGGGAAGTCTCACTAGTGTTAGTTATTCTAATTTTGGTGATATCAGAATCGGAGAGAACCGCAGACATGGATTTTCGCAATGGGGATTGACCCCCTATTTCTCACTCAATAGCAGAAATAAATACAGGGCTACTCCAACCCCCAATTCTAATCCCAATATTCAAAAAAATACGAGCTACGACCAATATGACCTCTTTCAAAAGTTCTTGTTCAAATTACCCAAGGATATGATTTTGAATTTGAACATTCAATACTCAGAATCGTCCGACATTGATCGGTATGATAAACTATCAGAGGTTCGAAATGGCAGTCTGCGCTTCAGTGAATGGTACTACGGCCCGCAAAAGCGGTTTTTTCTGTCTCCACAACTAAATTTTTTTCTCGGAAAAAATTGGCTAAAAAAAGGAACAATAACTGCCGCCTATCAAAATGTTGAAGAGTCCAGAATCAACCGAAAATTTGAGAGCCTCACTCGCGCCCATCAAATTGAAACCGTTGATGTTTTTAGTATTAACGCCGATTTTTATGGAAATTTCGCTGAGGGGCACTCCTTTTCTTATGGACTGGAATGGACACATAATGAGATCAAATCCGTAGGCTTTTCCTCAGATTTGATCATCGAGTTGGAAAATATCGTCGGCTACACCAATACAACGAATATACCATCCCGTTACCCCAACGATGGAAGTAGTGCATCGAGTTTTGCAGCTTATTTGAATTGGATTTACAGGGCAAACGAACGTTTGACGCTCAATGGAGGACTCAGGATGACGGGATCTCAGGTAATGGCCCGTTGGAATGAAACCGCTTTGGTGGATAAACTGCTCTCAGAAGTGGATTTAAATTCTAATGCACTAACCTATACCTTGGCCATGACCTATCGCCCCAACCCCAAATGGCAAATCAACAGTTTAATTTCGAGTGGATTTAGAAATCCCAATATCGATGATATTGGAAAAATTCGAGAAAGTAATGGTACTTTGTTGGTTCCCAATTCATTTCTTAAGCCAGAATATGCCTACACTTTTGAGTCCGGCATCAAACATATGGCTCCAAACAAAATGAGCTATATTGATTTGAGAGGATATATCACCATGATTTCCAGACATATCGTTCGGTCGGATTTCATTGTTTTTTCTGATAAAACAACTGAGGATGAAAACACCATTATGTACAATGGGGAGGAGGTTCTCACCCAAGCCAATAAGAACTTGGGCAATCGCTTCATTTATGGGGGTTCCGTCGAAGCCAAGTGGACCGTTGCCGATCCATTGAGCGTCAGAGGAGGTTTGACTTATACCACTGCAGATCAAAATACAGATTATGGACCCATGCCTTCTATTGCTCCTCTTTTTGGGAGTTTTACACTTTCCTATAAAACAAAAAAAATGGAGACCCTATTGCTATGGAAATTCAGCGACGCAAAAGACCCTGCCGAATACAGCTGGGGGGGTGAAGATGGGCTAAACGAAACCCCGATAGTCAACTCATTAGCAAGTGATGAAACGCTTATATATTATGGTATGCCCTCTTGGAGTGTATGGTCTGTTTTATCTCAATATCAACCCAAAGAAAACGTCGTTTTTAACCTTGGACTACGAAACATTTTCGATTTACACTACAGGACTTTTGGTTCAGGAATCTCAAGCGAAGGGAGGAGTTTTCAGTTGGGTGTAAAGGTAAAATTCTAAAATCCATTTTTTTTGCCTAAAATCCTTAATTTCGCATCTCTTAATAAATTAGCCTGACATGGTTTTTAAGGAACATAAAATACTGGATTTGTCCAAAATTTCAGAGGAAGTATTGACCTTTTGGGAAAAAAGCCAGATTTTTGAGAAGAGCATTTCCGAGAGAGAAAACCATCCACCATTTATTTTTTATGAAGGCCCCCCTTCCGCCAATGGAATGCCTGGAATTCATCACGTGATGGCGCGAACGATTAAAGATATTTTTTGTCGTTACAAGACCCAAAAGGGTTACCAAGTTCATAGAAAAGCCGGATGGGACACCCACGGCTTACCTGTCGAGCTGGGTGTTGAAAAGGCTTTGAATATAACCAAAGAGGATATTGGTAATAGCATAACCGTAGCACAATACAACGCTGCCTGCAAGGCAGCTGTTATGAAATATACAGATGTTTGGAATCAATTGACCCAAAAAATGGGATATTGGGTTGACATGAGTGATCCCTATGTTACCTATACCACCAAGTACATGGAAACGGTTTGGTGGCTTCTCAAACAGATCTTTGATAAAGGATTGTTGTATAAAGGCTACACCATCCAGCCCTATTCTCCCAAAGCAGGGACAGGACTCAGCTCCCACGAGCTTAACCAACCGGGCACCTACCAAGATGTAAGTGATACTACCGTAACGGCACAGTTCAAAACCAAAGAAGAATCATTGCCTGACTTTTTGAAAGGTACAACCCCTCTTTATCTTCTGGCTTGGACCACCACCCCTTGGACACTGCCCTCAAATACTGCATTGACCGTTGGCTCAAAGATTGACTACGTTTTAATCCATAGCTTCAACCAATACACTTTTCAACCCATTCGAGTGATTTTGGCAAAAACTTTGGTGAGCAAACAATTTTCCGGAAAATACGTGCTTGTAGAGCATGCGTCTGACTTGGAAGGCTACACCCAAGAAGATAAGAAAATTCCTTATTTTATAGAAAAAGACTTCAAAGGCAAAGCACTGCTGGACATACGCTATGAAAAAATATGGCAAGAAGCTCCAGATCCGATAGATCAGCCGGAGAATGCTTATCGGGTTATTCAGGGTGATTTTGTAACCACCGAGGATGGGACTGGGATCGTTCATACCGCCCCTACCTTTGGGGCCGACGATGCCAAAGTGGCCAAAGAAGCTACTCCCGAGGTTCCCCCCTTATTAATTATGGATGAAAACCAACGTAGGGTGCCATTGGTCGATTTACAAGGAAGGTTTAGGCCTGAAATGGGGCGTTTGGCAGGTCAATATGTCAAAAATGAATATTATGAAGAGGGGAAAGCACCCGAAAAATCAGTAGATGTTCTGATCGCCGTCCAGCTTAAAGAGAAAAATGCTGCATTCAAAGTTGAAAAGTACGTTCACTCCTACCCCAACTGTTGGAGAACAGATAAACCGATTCTTTATTACCCTCTCGATTCATGGTTTATCAAGGTTACAGACATCAAAGACCGACTGACTGCCCTCAATGAAAAGATCAACTGGAAGCCTAAATCTACTGGCGATGGACGTTTTGGAAACTGGTTGGCAAATGCCAATGACTGGAATCTTTCAAGATCGCGATTTTGGGGGATCCCGCTCCCCGTATGGAGGAGCGAAGGGGGACAAGAAACAAAAGTCATAGGGTCTATCGCCCAATTGTATGAGGAAATCGAAAATTCGATTCAGAAAGGCTTTATGGAACACAACCCGCTCAAAGGTTTTCAGTTGGGAGACATGAGCGATGCGAACTATGAAAAGATAGACCTCCACAAACACATTGTAGATGATATTATTTTAACCTCAGATAAAGGTGCTCCAATGCATCGTGAGAAAGATTTAATTGATGTATGGTTTGACTCCGGCTCTATGCCCTATGCGCAGTGGCACTATCCCTTTGAGAACAAAGAAAAAATTGATCTGGGCAATGCTTTCCCCGCAGATTATATTGCAGAAGGCGTAGATCAAACCCGTGGGTGGTTCTATACCCTTCATGCTATTAGCACGTTGGTTTTTGATTCCATTTCCTACAAAAATGTGGTTTCCAACGGATTGGTATTGGATAAAAATGGACAAAAAATGTCCAAAAGATTGGGTAATGCCATAGATCCATTCGAAACCATTGATCAATATGGCGCCGATGCAACCCGTTGGTATATGATTTCCAATGCCAACCCTTGGGACAATCTCAAATTTGACATAGATGGGATAGGCGAAGTTCAACGTAAGTTTTTTGGGACTTTACACAATACTTATTCTTTTTTTAGCCTCTACGCCAACATTGATGGTTTCAAAAATGAAGAAGCACCTATTCCTATTGATGACCGTTCCGAATTGGATCGTTGGATTTTGTCGGAATTAAACAGTTTGATTGGTAAAGTTGATGCTTTCTACGAAGATTATGAGCCCACCAAAGCCACCCGAGCCATATCAGAATTTGTCCAAGAAAAATTGAGCAATTGGTATGTGAGATTGAGCAGAAGACGATTTTGGAAGGGGGATTATCAAAAAGACAAAATCGCGGCCTATCAAACCCTTTGGGAGTGTTTGCTAAAGATCACCCAATTGGCCGCGCCCGTAGCTCCATTTTATAGTGACCGTTTGTATCAAGATTTGACTGAAAATACTGCTGGGCAAAAATCGGAGTCGGTTCATTTATCAACTTTCCCTAGTGTCAACCCCGATACAATTGACATCCCCTTAGAAAACCAGATCAACAAAGCCCGTAATATCACTTCATTGGCCCTTTCGCTTAGGAAAAAAGAGCAAATCAAGGTGCGACAGCCCCTACAAACTTTAATGGTTGCTGTAAATGGGCCTGAAGAAAAAGCTGAAATCGAAAAAATACAGGAACAGATAAGATCAGAAATCAATGTTAAAGTGATTGAATTGATCGATGATGAGAGCAATATATTGGTCAAAGAAATCAAACCCAATTTTAAAGTTTTAGGCCCTCGATTTGGGAAAGAAATGGGGGCAGTAGTCGCTAAGATTAATGCATTTGGTGACGCTGAAATTAAGACTTTAGAGCAAGAGGGTAAAATTAACATTCTCCATAATGAAAAAAATATTACCTTGGAGTTGAGTGAGGTGGAAATCATCTCCAAAGATATTGAAGGTTGGCTGGTCGCTCATGGAAATGGATTGACTGTAGCACTTGATATTTCTTTGAATGAGGATTTGGTTGATGAAGGTATTGCCAGAGAGCTGGTCAATCGTATTCAAAACATAAGAAAAGACTCAGGGCTGGAGGTAACTGATAAAATTGATATCAATTTCTTGGCAGACGATGAATTGATAGAAAAAATTAACAAAAATAGCGCCTATATTTGCTCTGAAACCTTAGGAGAAAAAATCGATTTCCCCAAAGAGATGAATGAAGGTGTTGTTGTTGAATTTGATAACATTAAAACACAAATAACCATTAAAAGAATCTAAGATGGCAGAAGAAAAAAAAGCTCGATATTCCGACGAAGAATTGGATCATTTTAGAGTATTAATTGAAGAAAAAATCAACAAAGCCAAAGCAGACTTAGAATTATTGAAGAGCGCCTATATGAATGATGGGAACAATGGAACTGACGATACCTCGCCCACCTTTAAGGCCTTTGAGGAAGGTTCTGAAACCATGTCCAAGGAAGCCAACACCCAGTTGGCCATCCGACAAGAAAAATTTATTCGCGACCTAAAGAATGCTCTGATTCGAATCGAAAATAAAAGCTATGGCATCTGTAGGGTGACTGGAAAATTAATCAATAAGCAAAGGCTTTTGTTGGTGCCACATGCTACCTTGAGCATTGAGGCCAAAAACATGCAAAAATAACTTTTGAAAGTTCGTTTTTCCAATATCAACCTTACAACAGCAATTGCAATTGTTTTTTGCTTGTTGTTGATGGACCAGGCCTTCAAGTTTTTCATTAAGTTGAACTACCCGCTTTCCCTATACGGGAATCGTGCAATTATTGACTGGGGATTTTTTAAGCTATTGTTCGTGGAGAATAAGGGAATGGCCATGGGAACAAAACTCAATGACATCCTCCCGTTTTTTTCCGATAAGATGGCCAAACTGGTGCTGACAATCTTCCGAATGATTGCCATCGTTGGAATTGGCTATTGGCTTTGGGACAATGTTCGGAAACAAAGCTCCAATCTTTTTCGTTGGGCCTTGTGTTTGATCTTTGCCGGGGCTTTGGGCAATCTGATCGACTCTATTTTTTACGGTGTTATTTTTTCTCACAGCTATGGGCAGGTAGCCACACTATTTCCCGAGGGTGGGGGCTATGCTCCATTATTTCAGGGACATGTAGTAGATATGCTGCAATTTCCTCTGGTCAGTTGGAATTGGCCCGACTGGATGCCTTGGGTAGGAGGTGAACCCTATACTTTTTTCCAATATGTCTTCAATATCGCCGACTCTGCCATTAGCATTGGTGTAGGGATTTTGATTGTTTTTAATAAAAGGATTTTTGGAAAAGTTGAATAACGCAATTTCCTTCAAAAATTGTAAACCTCCCTTGGAGAAACAACATAATCCAAGCTTACATCATATGGGTCAATATCTACAATTTTGGAGACAGGATCAAAAAAAGACAAACCTACTTTAATGGTGCTTTTAGGACATTCTCCCAAAAAACGATCATAATAACCTTTGCCGTAACCTATGCGATGACCTTTCAGGTCAAAGACCAACAGGGGGACAAAAACCACCTCAATTTGCTGGGGGGTGATGGCAATGCCGGAAAGCGGTTCAGGGATACCCCAGCGGTTCAACTTTAAAGCGGTTTGATCCGAAAGCAAGTAGTGCTCCAAAGCCTCATCATCGACCATTTTGGGAACAACTGGCTGTTTGTCTTTACCCTGAACAATAGAAAGCAGGTAGGAAGTATCTACCTCTTTGTTCTTTTCAGCGGTCAGAAAAAGGTGGTAAAGGGAGTGCTCCCAAATATCTAATGTCAAACAACGATTGGAAATCTCAATACTCCAATCAGCAATCTGATCTTGTGAGAGCGCATCTCTTCGCTTTCGATATTCTGTTCTAAATGCCAGCTTGGTACTCAAATCTTCAAGTTTTAATTTAAAATTAATCAATTTTGAATGTTCACCGCTTCTCTGGAGGTTTTTCTCAACTTGCAGAAAAACGTAACTTCGTCCTATGGAAAAGGCACCCATTGGCATACAGTTCAAAACCCTACCCACAGACCCCGGTGTATATCAATATTACGATAAAAACGATACGGTTATTTATGTGGGCAAAGCCAAAAACCTTAAGCGCAGGGTGACCTCCTACTTTACAAAAGTCCATGACAATGCCAAAACACGGATCTTGGTCAAGAAAATTCACCGTATGGAACACATCGTAGTCCCTACGGAAGTCGATGCATTGTTGCTGGAGAATAATCTCATTAAAAAATACCGCCCCAGATACAACATCCTTTTAAAAGACGATAAAACCTACCCTTGGATCTGTATTAAAAAAGAGCCTTTCCCAAGGATCTTTAGTACCCGCAAGGTAATTCGCGACGGATCGGAATATTTTGGGCCCTATCCCAACGTAAAAACGGTATATACTTTGTTGGAGCTGATTCGTGGACTTTACCCCATTCGAACTTGTAGCTATGACCTCTCCTATGAAAAAGTTCAAAAACAGTCCTACAAAGTTTGTCTGGAATACCATATTGGTAATTGTCTAGCACCCTGTGAGGCTAAAGTGGAAGAAGGAGAATACAATAATAATATTGTAGCCATCCGGGACATCATCAAAGGAAATTTCAGAAGCTCACTGGATCAGTTCAAAAACCAAATGGAAGCATTCGCCGCATCAATGGAATTTGAGCGGGCGCAGGAGATCAAAGAAAAGCTGGAATCCTTGGAAAACTACCAAGCCAAATCTACTGTAGTCCATCCCAAGATTACCAATGTGGACGTTTTTACCATCATTTCTGACGAAAGCTATGGCTATGTTAACTTTCTTCAGGTAGCCTATGGATCTATCATTCGTTCTCATACCGTTGAGATTAAGAAAAAACTGGAGGAGAGCGATGCCGAAATGTTGCCATTGGCTGTCATTGACATGAGAGAACGTTTTAATTCACAATCCAAAGAAATCTACCTTCCTTTTGAGATTGATTTGGGACCAAAAATAAAAATCACAGTTCCCAAATTGGGAGACAAAAAAAAGCTGGTAGAACTGTCCCAAAGAAACGCCAAGTTTTTCCGATTGGAGCGGTTCAAGCAAATAAAAATCGTAGATCCCGAACGCCACATCAAAAGATTGATGCAACAAATGAAAACCGACCTTCGCCTACCAAATGAGCCTGTCCATATAGAATGTTTTGACAATTCCAATATCCAAGGAACCAACCCCACTGCAGCCTGTGTGGTGTTTAGAAATGGCAAGCCATTCAAAAAGGATTACCGTCATTTTAAAATCAAAACGGTGGAGGGCCCAGACGATTTTGCCTCCATGGAAGAAGTCGTCCACCGTCGCTACAAACGACTTTCCGATGAGGGACAATCTCTTCCTCAATTGATTGTCATCGACGGGGGTAAAGGACAACTCTCCTCAGCGGTAAAAAGTCTGGATCGGTTGGGCCTAAGAGGACAAATTGCAATTATTGGAATTGCCAAAAGACTAGAGGAAATCTATTATCCCGGGGACAGTATTCCCATGTATCTGGATAAAAAATCAGAAACGCTGAAAATAATCCAGCAATTGAGGAATGAAGCGCATCGATTTGGATTGACGCTCCACAGGAATATCCGCAGCAAAAATGCCCTAAAATCGCCTCTGGACAGAGTCGTGGGCATTGGCCCCAAAACCAAAGAACTTCTCCTCAAAGAATTTAAATCCTTAAAAAGAATCAAAGCCGCCTCAGAGGAAGATCTTGTCCATTTACTGGGAAGCGTAAAAGGTGTTAAAATTTATCAAAAGTTAAAATCGCTTTGATCGCTTTTTTGATTTTTTCTTAACGCATATCAATAGGCCATTACAATGATTTCTCTAATTTTATACCCATGGGATATAAGAAAAGACATCTTTTGATTTTTTTGCTTTTGAACATCAACACACTCGGCTTTTCTCAGATAAGTGATCAAGATCAAAGTCCGAAGGCCCAATTACCATTTAAAGCGGGAGAGTGGTTTAAATTCAGGATTCACTATGGTTTTTTTAATGCCAGTTATGCCACCTTAGGGCTTTCTCGGGATACCATTAATGACATTCCTGTACTCCACGCAAAAGGCTATGGCACCACAACAGGACTGGCACGTTGGTTTTTCAAAGTTGAAGACCACTATGACTCCTACTTCGATCATAAAAAAGTGATTCCCTATTGGTTTGTTCGTGATATCTACGAAGGAGGTTACACCAAAAATTTAGAAATCAATTTTGACCACCACGAAAATCTGGCGCGTGTCAAAAATTTGGAAAACAACAAAGAAGGAACCTATGAGATTGCAGATCTTGCACAAGACCTCATCTCGGCATTCTACTACCTTAGGGCCTATTACCCTGAAGATAAATTAAAACCCAATGAGACCTTTAGCATCAATATGTTCTTTGATTACGAGAATTATATTTTTAAAATGAAATTCTTGGGAAATGAAACCCTATCTACAAAGTTTGGCAAAATTAAATGCATGAAATTCAGACCTTATGTGCAATCGGGAAGGGTTTTTAGAGAACAAGAGAGCGTTACCCTTTGGGTAACAGAAGATGATAATAAAATTCCAATCAGGCTACAAGCGGATTTGGTCATCGGTTCGATCAAAGTTGATTTAGAAGAATTTAAAAACTTGGCATTCCCATTCGAGATACAATTTGACAACACTTATTGATTGTTTAATTCCTTTGTATAACTTTCTGTTAAATGCCTTGTAATTCCATTGTTAAAGATTGAAATTTGCAATTAACAAAAAATTCCATTCGTATTGATATGAAGAAGATTTTTGTTCTTTTTTTCTTTTTGGTAGGTTTTATTGGGTTGGTCTCCTGTGGTTCAGAAAACCCAAACATTAATTCCAATTTTATGGTTCCCCCACCGGAAAACAAGCCCAAAATAATGAAGTACGGTTTTGATATGGAAAACCACAAAATTGTAAAGAAAAAAATAAAAAGGGGAGACACTTTCGGATCCATTCTTGAGGCCAATGGAATCGACTATCCAGAAGTATACAATATTCTTCAGACCATAAAAAACGAAGTGAGTGTAAGGCGTTTGGTCGTAGGTAAAAGATACAGCCTATTGTATTCCAAAGACAGTATAGCTACACCTAAAGCATTTGTCTACGAACCCCAAGTAGACGGTTACACGGTTGTTCAACTCAGAGACAGCATCTATGGTAAAAAAGTCTCCAAGCCCATCAAAACCGTTCTGAGAGAGGGAAACGGCTTAATCGAAAACTCACTCTACGAAACGATGATGAACAGCGGGTTAAACGACCAATTGACCTATTATTTAGCAGATGTTTACGCATGGAATATTGATTTTTACCGGCTCTACAAAGGCGACCGGTTCAAGGTGATTTATACCGAAAAATTTGTAGATGATACCATATCCATTGGAATAGACCGCATCAAAGCCGCCATTTTTGAGCATGCTGGAAAGGATTTCTATGCTTTTGAATTTCAACCCGATACATTGAAAGGTATTGTGGAATATTTTGATGAAAAAGCCAAAAACCTAAGAAGGGCTTTTCTTAAAGCCCCTGTTAAATTTGGTCCAGTTACCTCACGCTACAATCTCAAGCGCAGGATCGCCTACTACGGCAACCGGGTCAAACCGCACCGAGGTACAGATTTTGCGGCGGGTGTTGGCACCCCCATAATAGCTACTGCCAACGGAGTGGTGGTCAAATCTTCCTATACCAGAGGAAATGGAAACTATGTCACCATCAAACACAACAACACCTACAGTACTCAGTATCTCCATATGAAACGCCGCAAGGTAAAATTGGGGGAGTTTGTAACCCAAGGACAGGTGATCGGATGGGTAGGTATGACCGGCTACACCTCAGGCCCTCATGTGTGTTACCGATTTTGGAAAAATGGCAGGCAGGTAGATCCCTTTAAGCAAAAACTACCTGAAGCCAAGCCCATTTCTCGCGAATTAAAATTGAGCTATTTTGATGCCATAACCGATTTGAAAACCCAGCTTGATTGTATCTCTTTTTCACCAAATTCAACATATATTAACTCAGCTTTAGCCCTCTCAGAAAGTGACACTCAGTAAGCACAACCCTCTGTCCCTCAAATCTTGGAAATCCTTAGTATCCAAACATAAAAAAAATGCTGAAAAGAAAATTTCAGACTACTTTAATGAAGACCCCAATCGTGTCGATGAACTTGCAGTGATTTGGGAATCGTTTTATGTGGATTACTCCAAAAATCTTTTGGATAAGGAGACCATCGACCTCCTTATTTCAATGGCTCAGGAAGCAGGGCTTGAAAACGCCATCAAGTCCTATTTTGAAGGAGAAAAAATCAATGAAACGGAGAACAGGGCGGTACTTCACACTGCATTGAGACAGCCCAATGCTACTCCAATTGCGGTAGATGGTGAAGATATCCTCCCAAAAATTGAGCTGGTTAAAAAACAAATGTTTGATTTTGCAGACCAGGTCATCTCTGGAGATTGGAAAGGATACACCGGAAAAGCCATCCGCCATATCGTCAATATCGGGATTGGTGGTTCAGATCTTGGCCCTGCCATGGTCACTGAGGCGCTAGAGTTTTATGGAAATCACCTTGAAGTGACTTTTGTCTCCAATGTTGAAGGAGATCATGTAGAGGAAGTCATCAAGAAGATTGATCCTCAGACTACTCTTTTTATCATCGTTTCCAAAAGCTTTACCACTCAAGAAACATTGAGCAATGCCACCACCCTTCGCAAGTGGTTTTTGGGTCACGCCCAGGAGTCGGCTATCAGCAATCATTTTGTCGCGGTTTCTACCAATTTGAAAATGGTAACTCAATTTGGAATTTCAGAGGAAAATATCTTCCCGATGAACGATTGGGTAGGGGGGCGTTTTTCATTGTGGAGTACGGTTGGACTCTCCATTTGTTTGGCCATTGGACCAAAACATTTTGAAGATTTGCTCAGCGGAGCTGGAAAGATGGATCAACATTTTCGCACTGCCGACTTTCATGAAAATATCCCCGTTATATTGGCTTTGATCTCTGTGTGGTACAATAACTTTTGGGAGGTAGAAACCGAGGCCATCATTCCCTATTCTCAATATTTAAGGAGTTTACCCGCCTATCTTCAACAAGCCATCATGGAAAGCAATGGAAAAGGGGTAGATCGAAATGGAGAAGTGGTAAAATATCAAACCGGCAATATCATCTGGGGTGCATCGGGCACCAATGCGCAACACGCTTTCTTTCAATTGATGCACCAAGGAACCAAAATGATCCCAGCGGATTTTATTGGCTTTGCCAAACCTTTGCATCAAGGAAACGACCATCAAGACAAATTGATGTCCAATTTTTTCGCCCAAACACAAGCCTTGATGCAAGGTAAAGATACTGAGACCGTCAGAAAAGAACTCACCGATCAGGGAGTGTCCGCCGAAAAAATTGAGGAGCTGGTACCCTTTAAAGTTTTTGAGGGCAACCGTCCTTCTAACACGATTTTTATTGATCAACTTACTCCCTATAACTTGGGGGCGCTAATCGCACTCTATGAGCACAAAATTTTTGTTCAGGGAGTGATCTGGAACATATTCAGTTATGATCAGTGGGGGGTGGAATTGGGTAAACAATTGGCCAACAACATATTGAAAGATTTTGAAGAAGAGGAATTGGGTCACCACGACCCTTCAACACAAGGGTTGATTCAACACTATAAAAATTTCCGGAATTAAAATTTCAAATCTTTTAACTTCAATTGTAAGCTTCGCTGTCCTCTAAAATCATTTTCCTCCACCGTATAAATTATCTGAAAAAAATCCCTGCTTTTAATTTTACTGATGTAATTGGCCATTCCAAAACCAATCCCTGAGAGCCTTGCACTTGATGAATCTATTACTTCCAGTTTGAGGTGACTTTGATCTTGACCTACCGCCTTGGTTCCTCCCCCATCCAAACAATCTTTGGTCAAAAAAACAGGCCGCATATTGCCGGGGCCAAAAGGAGCCATCTGTTCCATTATCCTGTGAAATTTGGGCGTGATTTTATCCAATGCCAACTCCAGGTCATAAGTGGTTGTGGGGATGCGTTGTTCGGGTAAAATGACTTTTTCCACTGCTGCTTCAAAGGCTTTTTTAAACGGCAGGTAATTTTCAGGTGTAATGGTTAATCCTGCAGCGTAACGATGACCCCCGAACTGAACTATATGTTTCTTACAGCTTTCCAAAATCTGATAAACATCTACCCCCTTGACCGAACGAACAGAGGCGGTATAGAACGCTCCAGAAACTGTAAAAACAACCGTAGGCCTATAATAAGTTTCGATTAATCTCGAGGCAACAATCCCAAGCACTCCTTTGTGCCAGTCGGGCTGAAAAACCACTGTTGAATATAAAGCTTCCTCCTTATTTTGTTTGATTTGGTCCAAAGCTTGGGCAGTAATTTTTTGGTCCAATTCTTTTCTTTCACTATTGAACAGTTCTATTGTCCTGGCTCGCAATAGAGCTTCCTCTTTGTCCTCCGATAAGAGCAAATCAACGGCATGGCTTCCGTGTTGAATCCTTCCTGCTCCATTGATCCTTGGTGCGATGATAAATACCAAGTCGGAGACATTTATTTTTCTTTTGAGTTGGTGGATAAAAAAACGAATACCCAACCTAGGATTTTCATTTATTTGTTGAATACCAAAATGGGTAATTACCCTATTCTCCCCTTGCATGGGGACGATATCTGCCGCAATGGCCATGGCAACCAAATCCATGAAGGAAAGGATGTCATCAATTTTTCCCCCCATTTTTAATGTCAATGCGTGAATGAGTTTAAAGCCTATTCCACACCCACATAAGTCTTTGAATGGATAGTTACAATCGGCTTGTTTTGGGTCTAAAATGGCGATCGCAGGGGGAAGTTCTTCCCCCGGAAGGTGGTGGTCACAGATGATGAAATCAATTCCTAAAGTTTGAGCATAAGCGACCTTGTCCACTGCTTTGATTCCACAGTCCAATGCAATAATCAAACTGATTTTCTCAGCCTTGGCATGATCTATCCCTTTAAATGATATTCCATAACCCTCCTCATATCGATCAGGGATATAATAGAGACAATGGGGATGGTTTTGCTTCAAAAAAGAAAACAATAAGGCCACGGCAGTAGTACCATCTACATCATAATCTCCATAGACCATTATTTTTTCCTCCTGATCTATGGCAGAAAGCATTCGATCTACCGCTTCACGCATACCTAACATCAAAAATGGATCATGCAAGTCGGACAGTTCGGGTCGAAAAAAAGATCTAGCAGTATCAAAATCTTCAATTTCTCTTTGAATCAATAATGAGGCTATTTCGTAGGGCACCCCTATTTCACTTTGTAAGAATTTTACTTTATCCTCATTCGGAAGTGGTTTGGGACTCCAGTTCATCGTCATCATTTATTTTGAGACCCGGCTAGACAGATCACAAATTCTCCCTTGGGGGCATGTATTTCATAATGTTTTACCGCTTCCTCCAAGGTGCCTCTAAAAGTTTCTTCATACATTTTTGACAGCTCTCTGGAAACAGAAATACTCCGATCACCCCCAAAAAGCTCAGCAAATTGTTTTAAAGTCTTGATCAGTTTGTGGGGAGATTCATAAAAAATTAGGGTTCTGCTTTCATGAATGAGATTATGCAAACGTTTGTTTCTTCCTTTTTTTGGAGGTAAAAAACCTTCAAAAATAAATCGATCGCAAGGCAAACCACTTTGTACCAAAGCAGGAATTAGAGCAGTAGCCCCTGGTAAACAGGTAATCTTAAAGTTGAGGGACAACACCTCACGAACCAGAAGAAAACCAGGGTCTGAA
This sequence comes from Flavobacteriaceae bacterium, assembly GCA_965662705.1. Lineage (GTDB taxonomy): Bacteria > Bacteroidota > Bacteroidia > Flavobacteriales > Flavobacteriaceae > UBA8316. Next base: position 48,900 of record CBFIIP010000090.1, on the reverse strand, counting down.
ACCCCTGGAGTACCAGCATCAGAAATAAGTGCAATGTTCTGTCCAATGGACAGTTTAGAACAAACCTCCTTTAATTTGTGGTGTTCATTGTGAGCATGAAAAGATTGCATGGGCGTGGTGATCTGGAAATGTTTGAGCAATTTACTGCTCGTTCGGGTGTCCTCAGCCAAAATGAGATCCACCTCGTTTAAAGTCGTTACCGCTCGGTATGTAATGTCTCCAAGGTTTCCTATTGGCGTTGGTACTAAAAAAAGCTCCCCCATTCTCTCTCGGTTGAAAATCTATGACCTATTCGAAATTGTTCTCTACAATTTTCAAAAATCGGACTTCATAATGCTCTTTCCCCTCCCAATGATTGTAATCGGGTTTAATCATTTCTAAAATAAATTTTTGAGCATCCTCCCATGACTGGTGTGTAGAAATTTGTGAAATGGCACGTTGATAATCATTGGGCTTTTGATCAAAAAGGTGTTTGATGAATGCCAATCGATCGTTGAGATCAATTTGTAGATCTTTTGAAAATTTATCATTCAAGCTTTTTTGATTTTCCAGCGCTGTGGAGGAAATTTCTTCTTTTTTTTCAAAAGATAATTCTCTCCCGCTGTCTTGAAATAAATTCACCTCCTTTGGCTTGGCCTCAGGAATTTCTTTGACAATTTCCTTTATGGCGTCCATTATAGGGGGTAATTCTTCACGATCGCTAATCAGTTCATTCGATTTTTTTGACTCGGGTTGTACTTTAACAAAATCCACTGCCTGATCGAAATTCTGTTCAAAATCCTCCCAGAAATCTTTGTTAAAGCCCTCTGTGTTTTTGATCAAAACCAAACGTTCAAAGATCGATAATGTAGCATCGTAAAGCTTTTGATAATCGTATGGCTCCTTCATTTCCAATATTTCATGGGCAAGCTGTTGGAGTTGTTGATGGACTTTATTGGGCATAATTTATGCTAATTCAAAGCTTTGATTTAATACCTTTGTTTGACTGTAAATTACAAAATGTTTTTAGAAAATCCTGTAACCCATAATGAACAATTTGGCTGGATCGAAGTGATCTGTGGTTCTATGTTTTCAGGAAAAACAGAAGAATTGATACGCCGCCTCAAACGCGCGCAATTTGCCAAGCAAAAAATTGAAATTTTTAAACCGGCTATCGACAAGCGATATGACGATCAGATGGTTACTTCTCACGATTCAAATCAAATCCCATCCACATCAGTTCCAGCCGCAGCAAATATTCCCATCCTTGCCAACGACTGTCAAGTAGTAGGCATTGACGAAGCTCAATTTTTTGATGATGAAATTGTTGAAGTATGCAATGATTTGGCCAATCGTGGAGTACGTGTGATCGTAGCAGGTTTGGATATGGACTATAAAGGGAATCCTTTTGGACCCATGCCTGCTCTGATGGCCACCGCCGAATACGTTACCAAAGTGCACGCTGTATGCACCCGAACGGGAAATTTGGCGCATTACAGCCACAGAACCTCGGATCAAAAAGATCTGGTGGTAATAGGTGAAAAAGAAAACTATGAACCACTGAGTAGGGAGGCTTTCAATAAAGCCATTAGAAATCAAGAAAAGAAGGAAAACCGAAACGACAAAAAACATTTATCTTGACCTTTCTTGAAATTGATTTAAAAAAATTAGAATTCAATTATCATTCCATCCGAAAGAGATTAAAATCTCATACCAAAATTATTGGGGTCATAAAGGCCAATGCCTATGGAAGTGCCTCTGGCGCCATTGCTGAAAAATTAATCTCATTGGGGGTCGAGGCTTTGGCTGTAGCCTATTCATCGGAAGGGATAGAATTGAGGCAATTAGGCATCAAGGCTCCTATTTTGGTTTTTTACCCGCAAGTAGATTGTTTTAAAGAAATTATCGATCACAACCTTGAACCGGTATTGTACAGTAAAAGAAGCTGGGAAAAATGGGTAGCAGAAAGCCAAAAGACAAAAAAATTAATCCCTCCCATTCATATTAAATACAATACAGGGCTCAACCGCATCGGATTCCAGCCAGATGAGGTAAATTGGGTTTTGGACCAACTTAAAAATTCAACTTTCGAAGTAAAATCCATTTATACCCATCTTGGACAAACAGAATGTCCCAAACCAGATTCGGTTACCTCAAATCAAATCTCTCTTTTTGAACAAATCATGAAAAAACATAAAGCCCATTCCAGCAGATCTATAGCATATCACCTTCTGAATACTTCCGGTCTGTTCAATTATCCTGAACATCAGATGGATTGGGTCAGGATAGGGATCGGATTTTACGGATATGCCAACCGAGTGGAATGGAATGAATCTCTAAAACCCATAGCAACGTTCAAAACGCATATTACTCAAATTCACGAGATACAAGTAGGAGAAACAGTGGGATACAACAGTAGCTGGAGGGCTTCCAAAAATACACGTATTGCCGTATTGCCCATTGGACACGCCGATGGCTTTTCAAGACAGTACGGTCAAGGTAAAGGTTGGGTTTTGATTGATGGCCAAAAAGCTCCAGTAGTAGGGAATGTTTGCATGGATATGATAATGGTCGAAATCGATGATATTCCATGTAGTGAGGGAAGCGAGGTTGTGATTTTAGGAGAAGGGATCAGAGCCGATACCTTGGCCGAAGCTTCAGGAACTATCTCCTACGAGTTACTATCGGCCTTGGGTAACCGTATTCCAAGGGTGGTTAAAAAATAAAAAAGCGCTAATTGTTATAATTCAAACAATTAGTTAAGATTTTGAAAAATTACCTTTTGAAATTGTTAACCAATGCATATGGCTTAATTTTGCCAAAAATTTAAATCATGAAATTAGCAGTAGTTGGAGCTACAGGAATGGTAGGAGAAGTGATGCTTCGGGTCTTGGCCGAGAGAAATTTTCCATTTACAGAACTAATACCAGTAGCCTCTGAGCGGTCGGTAGGTAAAAAAGTGGATTGTGGGACAAAAAGCTTTGAGGTCGTAGGACTTGAAAATGCAGTCTCACTCCAACCTAATATTGCCCTATTCTCTGCGGGGGGATCTACCTCTTTGGAATGGGCCCCCAAGTTTGAAGCAGTAGGAACAGTAGTGATTGATAATTCTTCGGCATGGCGGATGGATCCCAATAAAAAATTGATCATCCCTGAAATCAATGCCAAAACATTGAGCCCCTCAGACAAAATCATTGCCAACCCCAACTGCTCAACGATTCAAATGCTGGTTGCTTTGTCGCCTTTACAAGAGAAGTATGGGATTGAACGCATTGTAGTATCAACCTATCAGTCCATTACTGGGACTGGTGTCAAAGCGGTTCAACAATTGGAAAACGAGTACAAATCAGAAAAAGGCGAAATGGCCTATCCCTATCCCATTCACAGAAATGCGCTTCCGCATTGCGACGTTTTTATGGAAAACGGCTATACCAAAGAAGAGATGAAACTGGTCAACGAAACCCGTAAGATTCTTAATGATGATTCCATTGGGATTACAGCCACAGCGATCAGGATTCCAGTAGTAGGGGGGCATAGTGAGTCAATCAATGTCCAATTGAAAAATGACTTTGAACTGGAAGAGGTGAGGAATCTATTGAGCGAGAGTGCGGGATTGGTCGTGCAAGATAATCCGGCCACCAATACCTATCCCATGCCGATTTATGCTGAAGGGAAAAATGAAGTTTATGTAGGGAGAATCAGAAGAGACGAATCCCAGCCAAGAACCCTCAACCTTTGGGTGGTTGCCGATAACCTCAGAAAAGGAGCTGCCACCAACACCATCCAAATTGCCGAATATTTATTGGAGGAAGGCTTAATTTAATTTTGAATCGACTTTTTACTTTTCTTGAGCAAATGGTAAAAATCCAATGTGAGCTCTGCCAAATTATTTTTGTTTTCCAAATCTACTTTTTGAGACCATTGATGAATTTTTTTTTCATACCAGTTCATAAAAGTCTCTGAACGATAAGGCAGATCCATCAAAGAGAGGATCAAGGTTCCCAAATTGGGATAAAAAAAATCTGAATTGATTCCTATGGGGGTGCACAACTGAGATACCCTCACTCCTTTGAGTTCAACTTGCAAAAGGAATAAGACAATATCGAGGTTTCCACCAAAAGAAAATTAAGATGGAGGACGATTAAGTATGGTTTTTTTCATGACGATTAAATTTGGAGTTCTTCAAAGATACTCATTATTTATTTCTTATTTGGAAATAGCGGATCTATTTGGAAACAAATGATTAAAAAATTTTGTTAAAATTTATAAATTTTGCTTAATTTCACACTGTCAATCAATGATAAACACGCCCCATATTGTGAATAAATTTTCCTCCTCTTTTTTCATCAACAAAAGTGGCTTGACTAATGTCTTATCTTTTGATTTGTTACTTCAACAGTTAACGATGTATATATGGCCAGTAAAAGTTTTAAAAAAGAAATGACCCAACGCTTTATCGAAGTGGTCAAATTCCTTACCATGAGTGAAAAAGTTCGTTCAAAAACAGAGATTGGACTTTTGATGGATCAACCACTACAGGTGGTCTCTAAACTCCTGAACGGCGAACGTATTATCACTTTAGAGCAGGCCCAAAAACTGGTCTTGAATACCAATATCGATGCGCATTGGTTTATCACTGGAGAGGGGCTGATGCTAAGGGACGACAAGAGTTCTATCAAAGAATCAAAAATGGCCTACTACCTCAGTAGCAATAAATCTTCACGAAGCATAGCCGCCGTGCTTCCGCTGGTAGCAGAGTTGGAGGAAAGAATAGAGGAATTAAGGAAGGAGAACCAAGGGATTCAAAATCACGTAAAAGAATTGGATCACGCATTATTTCTTTTGAAAAAGGAAAAGTAATAAGCTAATCCTCCATCGAAAAGTTCTCCATGAATTTGGTGGTATAATTTCCTGAAATATAATCTGGATGATCCATCAATTTTCGGTGAAAAGGAATGGTTGTTTTGATTCCTTCAATGACAAATTCATCCAGCGCACGTCTCATTTTGTTGATGGCTTCTTCTCTGGTCTGAGCCGTTGTAATTAGCTTGGCAATCATAGAGTCATAGTGCGGTGGTATGATGTATCCACCATACACATGGGTATCCAATCTTACGCCATGGCCTCCCGGAAAATGGAGGGTAGATATTTTCCCAGGACTCGGCCTGAAGTCATTATAGGGATCTTCGGCATTTATTCTACATTCGATAGAGTGCATACTCGGAATATAATTCTCTCCCGAGATGGGCACGCCTGCCGCTACCAAGATTTGTTCTCTAATGAGATCAAAATTGATGACTTGTTCGGTAATAGGATGTTCAACCTGAATTCGTGTGTTCATCTCCATAAAGTAAAAATTTCGATGCTTATCCACCAAAAATTCTACGGTACCAGCACCTTCATATTTGATGTACTCAGCAGCTTTTACTGCTGCAGCACCCATTTCCGTTCTCAGCTCGTTGGTCATGAATGGGGATGGGGTTTCTTCGGTTAATTTTTGGTGTCTTCTCTGAACGGAACAATCGCGTTCGGAGAGATGGCAAGCCTTACCTTTTGAATCTCCTACCACCTGTATTTCAATATGACGAGGTTCTTCGATCAGCTTTTCCATATACATACCATCATTTCCAAAGGAAGCGGCTGCTTCTTGTCGGGCACTTTCCCAAGCTTTTTGCAAATCTTCCTCTTTCCAAACTGCACGCATTCCCTTTCCGCCCCCACCGGCCGTAGCCTTTAGCATAACGGGGTATCCGATTTGTTTTGCGATTTTTTTGGATTCATCGAAGGACTCCAAAATCCCTTCAGATCCAGGAATAGTTGGGACTCCTGCAGCTTTCATGGTTGCTTTTGCAGTGGCTTTGTCCCCCATTTTTTCAATCATTTCGCAGGAAGCACCAATAAACTTGATCCCGTGCTCTTTACAGATTTTTGAAAATTTTGAGTTCTCAGACAAAAAACCGTAACCGGGATGAATGGCATCGGCATTACAAATTTCTGCAGCGGCCATGATATTGGCTATTTTTAAATAGGACTCTGAACTGGACGGAGGGCCTATGCAAACTGCCTCATCGGCAAAGCGAACATGAAGGCTCTCTTCATCAGCAGTAGAGTACACCCCAACCGTTTTTATACCCATTTCTTTACAAGTCCTGATTAATCGCATGGCAATCTCACCGCGATTGGCAATTAAAATCTTTTTAAACATTCGAGAAAGTATTATGCCGGTTCGATTATAAACAAGGGTTGATCAAATTCAACCGGTGAGGAATCATCAACGAGGATTTTAACAATCTTACCACTCACTTCAGATTCAATTTCATTGAACAATTTCATGGCTTCCACCACGCACAACACATCGCCTTCCTTAATTACATCCCCCACCTCAACAAACACTTCTTTGTCTGGAGAAGGTTTTCTGTAGAAGGTCCCAATCATTGGAGACTTGATCGTCAGTCGATTATCCGAATCCTCAACTGAAGCTTCACTTGAGGAACTTGATGGTGCTTCGACCTCGGGAACCACTTGGGCTACAGGAGGGGTCTGTACCACCATACTCGGAACTGCTTGAACCGTTGGATGATGATCAACAAAGGGAGTGTCAGCATTTGTTTTGATGGTGATTTTAAAATCATCTGTTTCGAGTTTCACCTCATGTGCTCCTGATTTTGCAACAAATTTGATTAGATTTTGAATTTCCTTTATTTCCATTATTCAAATAATTTAAAATTTAATAGGCCCATGTTAAATAGGCTGCCCCCCAAGTGAATCCACCGCCAAAAGCGGCAAAAATCAACCGATCCCCAGGCTTTAATTTTGACTCATAATCTTTGAGTAAAAGGGGTAAGGTGGCTGCTGTTGTATTTCCAAAATATTCTATATTGGACATCACTTTATCATCAGATAAGTTGACCCGTTTTGCAATGGCATCTATAATTCTTTTGTTCGCTTGATGAGGAACCAAATAAGCAATCGAATCGAGGTCAATTTTATTTCGTTTAATTATTTTTTCTGCAGCATCTGCCATTTCTGATACAGCATATTTAAAAACAGTTTTACCGTCTTGATACAGGTAGTGTAATCCTGCATCCACGGTTTCATTGGAGGTAGGATAGAGTGAGCCTCCTGCTTTGATGTTAAGGTATTCTCTACCGTTACCATCGGTCCTCAAATATTCATCCTCCCAACCATGGCCGAACTCACTAGCTTCGAACAATACAGCACCTGCACCGTCACCAAAAATAATACAGGTGGTTCTATCGGTATAATCTACGATGGAAGACATTTTGTCTGCACCGATAAGAAGGACTTTCTTGTAGCGACCGCCGGCAATCATATTGGAAGCATTGGACATACCATAGAGGAAACCTGAACAAGCGGCTTGAAGGTCATAGGCAAATGCATTGGTTGCTCCAATTTCTGATGCGACATAAGCGGCTGTTGCAGCGACATTAAAGTCGGGTGTAATAGTAGCTAAGATGACCGCATCAATTTCAACAGGGTCTATGTTTCTTTTTTCTAATAGATCTTTGGCTGCATTAATGGCCATGAAAGAAGTACCTTTGTTTGGATCTTTAAGAATTCTTCTTTCTTTGATCCCAGTTCTAGCAACGATCCATTCATTGTTGGTTTCTACCATTTTCTCAAGGTCTGCATTGGTAAGCTTGTCCTCTGGAACATATGCACCTACCGCAGTGATCGCTGCCTTTTTTGGGGTTAAATGGGTCTCTTTTATCAACAAATCACTTCCTTTAGAACTGTCAATATTATATGTGAAGATAGTAGTTTTTTAGAGCAAACAAAATCTTTGTCCATAAAAAAAGCCCTTCGAAAAAAGGAAGAGCGGTTGTAGAATAGATGGTTTAGATCAAGCCTCTATAGACTCATTATTGTCGATCAAAACTTTACCTCTATAGTATAGCTTGCCTTCGTGCCAGTGAGCACGGTGATACAAATGGGCTTCTCCGGTAGTACCGCAAGTTCCAATTTGAGGGGTAGTAGCTTTGAAATGCGTTCTTCTTTTGTCCCTTCGGGTTTTCGATATTTTTCTTTTAGGATGCGCCATTTTTGTCGCTTTTAAATTTTATTAATTAATTATAATAATTCTTTCAATTTATCCCATCGGGGATCGGTATCCTTCGACGGGGAATTTTGCTGTGGTTCCAAATCTTTTAGTTTCTCCAAAATCTCGGATTTTAAAGTCCCATCCGCAATTCCAGGGTGTACTTTTTTTTGAGGTACAGAGAGCACGATCATTTCGTAAATGTACTGTGCCACTTGGATTTCATGAGAACCATGGGGAAGAATTAAAATTTCGTCATCGTCATGGTTTTGCTCAGCCCCAAATTTTACCACCAATTTGAAATCGGTATCCACCGCCAATTGAAAAAGTTCCGTGGTAATGTCACAAGGAACCGTCACTTGGCCTTCGGCGTGAAAATTCAATTCCAATAGGGTTGTCTTTTTTTCAAAAATCAGATCAACCTGCAGCTGAGCCTCTTGAAAATCTAAAAAATCAAAACCTTCAAAGAACTTATTATCTACTTTGATGTCAAAACGATGAATTCCATTTTTCAGTCCGATAAAAGGTATCAGAAATGCCGAATGCTGTTCCATCGTTACAACTTTTAAGCGTGCAAATTTATAAAAAAAACACTTTAATCGGTGTCACTTTGGTATTTTTCGCTATTAATTTCAGCTAAGGAGCTATTTTCCTGTTTTCTGTTCAAGAAAATTTTCCTGGCCAGAAAAATTGCATTTCTAAAAGATTCGATTTGAGCAACACCTTTACCTGCTATTTCGAAGGCAGTACCATGATCGGGAGAAGTCCTGACTTTACTAAGTCCAGCTGTAAAATTGACCCCCTCTCCAAAGGTCAAAGTCTTGAAAGGGATCAGTCCTTGATCGTGATACATGGCCAAGATCGCATCGAATTGAAGGTGGGTTTGATGACCAAAGAAACTGTCTGCCGCATAGGGACCGTAAACCAAATGCCCGGCCTCCGTTAATTCTTGAATGAGGGGTCGAATGATCTGATCGTCTTCCTCTCCGATCACTCCATGATCACCTGTGTGCGGGTTCAGGCCCAGCACCGCTATCTTGGGTCGTGAGCAAATAAAATCCAATTGTAAAGAGTTTTCCAATTGTTGGATTTTTTCCCTCAAGAGATCCTTGGTGAGGACGCTCGAAACTTCTTTTACAGCGATGTGATCACTCACTAGTGCCACCTTTAATGCATCGGAAACCATAAACATCAGGCTATTCCCCTCTAATTCCTGGGCCAAATAATCCGTATGGCCGGGAAAATTAAAATCCTTGGATTGAATGGTTTCTTTGTTGATGGGAGCGGTAACCAAAGCATCTATCGATCCTTTTTTGAGTGCCTCTGTAGCCGATTGAAACGACATAAAGGCGACTCCACCAGCCGCTTTTGAAGCTGCTCCAAAAACCAATACTTCTTCTGGCATGGGGAGATTGGACACATTGAGTTGTGCTTTATGCAAGGGCTGCCCTTTTTTAATCAATGACAAACCGGTATTGAATTGAAAATGCTTTTTTTGTTGTTCTAAAAGTTTAAGGGGCCCAAATACTGAAGGAGTAAAAAACTCAAAGAGCCTCCGGTCTTCAAATATCTTTAGAATGATTTCAATGCCAACACCATTTGGATCCCCTATAGAAATCCCCAACTTAATTTTCCCCAACATTGGTCTCGCTTTTATTGCTAATTTTACAGCAAAAATAAATAAATCTAACCGATGTTTACCGGAATCATAGAGGCCTTTGGAAAAGTTGTTGATTTAGAGAAAGACCAAGAAAACCTCCACCTAAGTCTAGAAAGTAGTTTAACCAAAGAATTAAAAATTGACCAAAGCTTGGCCCACAATGGCGTTTGCCTCACCGTAGTGGACATAAAGGACAGCCGATACAAGGTTACTGCTATTCAAGAAACGTTAGAAAAAACAAACCTCGGGAGTCTGAAAAATGATGATTTGATCAATTTAGAAAGGGCCATGATGATGAACAGTCGCTTGGATGGCCATATAGTTCAGGGACATGTAGATCAGATTGGTTTTTGCAAGGGGGTCGATTTTAAAGAAGGCAGTTGGGTTTTTGATTTCGAATACGAGAAAAACGAAAACAACATTACCATTGAAAAGGGATCCATCTGTGTGAATGGTGTCAGCCTCACAGTGATCAATTCCGGATTGCATCAGTTCTCCGTAGCAATCATTCCCTACACCTATGAACATACCAACTTCCATCTCATCCAAAAAGGGGATGCGGTCAACTTAGAATTTGACATGATTGGGAAATATATTTCTAAATTACACCGCTTGCAGTTTTAAATATAAATCCATTATATTTAAAAAAATTTAAACATGGGAGTACTTGAACTATCTACTATATTATTAAGCTTAGCATCTTTTTTTACACTGATCAATATCAGGCTTTTAAAACTTCCCCTTACCATAGGTTTGATGATATTGGCACTATGTTTATCTTTTTTAGTAACAGTTATTGGTGTTATTTTTCCTCAAGTATTTGAGACAGTTACCCAGATAACGAGGGAGTTTGATTTCAGCGAACTTTTGGTCAATGTAATGCTTCCCTTTCTTCTGTTTGCGGGTGCAATGAGTGTTAATGTTCATGAACTCCTTAAGGACAAAGTAACGATTCTCCTTTTGGCGAGTTTTGGTGTTCTCTTTTCAACATTTGCTGTGGGAACCGGAGTTTACTGGTTGATCAATCAACCGGTTTTCGGGTTGGTAAGCATGAATTTGTCTTATATAGATTGTCTTTTATTTGGGGCTTTGATTGCTCCAACCGACCCCATAGCTGTTTTGGCAATGATCAAAAAAATGAATTTGTCTTCCATTACTGAAACCCGTATTGCCGGAGAATCACTATTCAATGATGGTATCGGTGTGGTTGTGTTTTTAACCCTTTTGGGTATCAAACAAGATGGTGTTGAAAATATCACCGCTGCTGCGGTTGGATCTTTATTTGTCACAGAGGTCATTGGTGGCATTGCGTTGGGTTCGGTGATGGGTTATTTTGGACTGAAACTTTTGAAGTACATCGAAAACGAACATACCGAATTGGAAGTTTTGGTTACCCTATCATTGGTATTGCTTCTTCCCATCATCTGTCATCATTTTCATTTTTCCGCTGTCCTCGGTGTGGTCATGATGGGGCTGTTTTTAAATCAAAACTTAGATGTTGATCAAAATCAAGAGGGAGTTCAAAAAGCCATGGGCGACTACGTATATAAGTTTTGGCACCTTTTGGATGAAACTTTAAATGCTGTACTTTTTATCCTTATTGGATTAGAAATCATCATGATTTTTGAATCCTTCCAAACCCCATTTGTTTTTATTTCCCTACTGGTGATTGTATTGGTCGTCGTTTCGCGTTGGATTGGAGTGAGCATTCCCATTGCCTTTTTATCGCTGTTCAAAAAGTTTGAAAAGAGAACCGCTTTAATCATCACTTGGGGAGGACTACGCGGGGGATTGAGTGTTGCTTTGGCACTCAACTTACCCGATTCCATTGGCGAAGGAAAGGCGCTCATCCTTTTCCTGACCTACGTCATCGTGTTGTTCACGATTTTGGGGCAGGGGTTGACCTTGAAAAAAATCGTAAAATAAACGGCAAAGTTTTTTTCTCTTTTTATCTTTGTAATTGAGTTGTTAATGCTGTGACAACAGCTGTGTTTAACTAATGTAGAAAGGAGGTGTCAAATGTCTTACGAATGTAATTTAAGGAATTTAGGACGGCAGATACCCAACAGTATTTTGTTCTGAATCATCCTTATCTATAAAGCAAATGCGAGCCGATGGGCTCGCATTTTTTTTTGATTTCGTTTAAAAAGGTTAATAGATATAGTTAATAATTCTATTTATCTTTATTGCCTATGCAATACGATTTCGCAATAGTAATACCATGCTACAACGAAGCCAATCGATTGCCTGTCTCACAGTTTCAACGCTTTCTTCCCCTCAACCCCAAGGTCGTCATTTTTTTCGTTAACGATGGCTCTCATGACAAAACCAAGCAGGTCCTGACAAGCCTAAAAATTCAGTTTTCCAAACAGGTAGAAATACTGAGCCTATCCCAAAACCAAGGTAAAGCCAATGCTGTTTTACAAGGAGTAACGAAAGTTCTAAAAGAACAACGCTTTCAAAAAGTTGCTTATCTGGATGCCGACTTAGCCACCCCACTGGAAGAGTGTATTCGATTGTCTAACTGTGTCAACGAAAAAATAGTGATGGTCTTCGGATCAAGGATTTTAAAACTGGACAACCAAATCAAAAGAAAATGGTACCGTTTTATTTTGGGCAGGCTCGTGGCAACAGCCATTTCTAAAACTTTAAAAATTAGCGTTTACGATTCTCAATGTGGGTGTAAAATTTTTGAGATTCATACTGCAGAAAAAGTTTTCGATCGGCCTTTTATTTCCAAATGGCTTTTTGATGTAGAAATATTCTTCAGAATGATCGGTATTTTCGGAAGGAGACAAATTCAAGATCACTTGATGGAGGTGCCTTTGAAAGTATGGGTAGATACACCCGATTCCAGGGTAAGCCCTCTTTATTTTTTTAAGCTGTGGTGGGATCTGTTTAAAATTTCTAAAAAGTACCAAAGTTGAGTTTAAAAGAAAAAATCAGCAGGGATATAAAGACCCCCTCCGGTCTAGTTTTTTTGGGATTAGCAGGGGTAAGGTTGTTTTTTAATGCGGTGATTCCCTTAACCGACAAAACCGAAGCCCGTTATGGTGAGATTGCTCGTTTGATGGCAGAAACCGGCAATTGGATTGTTCCACAAATTGATTATGGGGTGCCCTTCTGGGCCAAACCCCCCTTGTCAACTTGGCTTTCAGCAGGTACGGCAAGCCTCTTGGGTGACAGTGAGTTCGCCCTCAGGCTACCCTATTGGATCATCGCAGTTTTGATTGCACTTCTGCTCACCTACTACGGTCATCAGAAAAAAATAAATGTATTCATCCCTGGTATCGTCCTCTTTACCCTCCCCGAATTTTTTCTGCACGCAGGAGTACTTTCTACTGATATGATGCTTTCCTTTTCTATAGCACTCACCCTTTTGGGTTTCTGGGAATTTATCCATTCCAATAAACCCAGAGTCTCCGGTTTACTTTTCTTTACAGGAATTGGTTTGGGATTATTGGCCAAAGGTCCAATAGTGGGTGTATTGAGTATTCCTCCACTTTTTATTTGGTGCTTGTGGCAGAAAGTTTCTTTAGAAAAAATTTTAAAGCTGCCTTGGGTTTTGGGCTTAATCGTCTGTCTTTCAATTGCGCTCCCTTGGTACTATCTCATGGAGGTCAAATCCCCTGGTTTTATCGACTATTTTGTGGTAGGAGAACACTTTTTGAGATTTATCGATTCTTCATGGTCCGGCGACAAATACGGATTTCCAAAACAGCAACCTTTGGGTATCATTTGGGCCTTTCTCTTGGGAGGCGCATTACCTTGGTCTTTTGTGCTGTTGGCCTCATTTAGAAAAGGATTTAAAAAAGTTTGGAGTGACCCTTGGCAACGTTTTCTATGGCTGTGGATTTTGTGGACACCTTTTTTCTTTACTTTCTCCAAGAGCTTAATTCATACCTATACCCTGCCCGTTATGGTTCCCATCGCCCTATTGATCACCCATCATTGGCCGGATTTAAATAGAAAAAAAACGATGCTCTTCCTTGCTGTGGGGCTGCCGGTTTTACTGTTTGGAAGCTACTTTTTTAAACCCATTCAGCAGCTGATCTCCACTAGCACAGACAAAGCGATGATACTCCTCCCCGATGTGGACACCTCCCGTCTCTATGCCCTATCCTCAAAATCGTATTCCAGTCAGTTTTACTCCAAAGGCAAAATAAAAGTCATTACAGCTGATGCACTGGAAAATATACAAAAACAAGCATCCCCAAATTTTATAATTATTAAAAAAAGAGATTTTCAAAAGATCAATCCTGAACTCACTGAAAAATTAATTCCTTTGATGGAGCGAAGAAATGACGGAATCTATACATTTAGATAAATGCAAATGTTAATTTTACGTTGTATTTTGATTGCTCCATATTTTTAAATCAAAATAGAAATAAATTTGATTAAAACAGAAATTGGATCAAGGTTTAACCATAGTCGGAAGTGAGGAATGGTGCCAAATTGATGCACTTGGTATTCCTGTCATTAAAGCCAGAGTAGATTCCGGTGCAAAAACCTCTTCTATTCAAGCCACCAACATCACCCCTTTTGTTCAACAAAACGAAAATTGGGTCCGGTTTGAGGTAAACCCTTTGCAGGATAATCTCAGCCTGACCTTGGATTGCTCTGCTAAAGTAATCGATATCCGAAAAATTAAAAGTTCCTCAGGGATTGTTGAAAAACGTTATGTGATCCTTGTACCCATTCGGTTGGGAAAAGATTTTTTTGAAATAGAGTTGACCCTCTCCAAGCGGGATAATATGGAATACCGAATGTTACTTGGAAGACAGGCACTTCAAAAAAGATATTTGGTTAATCCAGATCTTAACTTTTGCCACGGTAACTATTCCGATGAAAAGCTACAAGGTTTTTACAGCCATCTGATCTCCCAAAAATCGGGTTATCAAATTGCACTGTTGGCCACCGACAGAACCTTGTACAGCAATAAAAGACTTTTGGACGCGGCAATAGCAAGAGGCCACGAAATCAATTTTTACAACCTCCAGCATTGTTATATGAGATTGGACACCCAATCTCCCGAAGTCAGGTACCGAGGTGGTAAATTAATTGAGGGGATCCATGCCGTCATTCCAAGAATACGGCCCAGTATGACCTTCTATGGTTGCGCCCTATTGAGACAATTTAAATCCATTGGTTCTTATTGTGTGAACTCGGCAGAGGCCATTTCACATTCGAGAGATAAATTGTTTTCTTCTCAACTGTTCAACAAACACGGCATTGATATTCCAATAACCGGTTTTGCCAAATCTCCCTTAGACACAAAAGATTTGATCAATTTGGTAGGCGGTGCACCCTTGATCATCAAATTACTGCAAAGTGCACAGGGAAAAGGAGTCGTATCTGCCGAGACCAATAAAGCCGCAGAAAGTGTGATCAATGCCTTTAAAAGCCTTCAGGCCAATATTTTAGTTCAAGAATTTATAAAAGAAGCTGATGGAAAAGACATCCGTTGTTTTGTAGTAGATGGTAAGGTAGTGGCCTCCATTCAGCGGCAAGCCTCACCCGGCGAATTCCGATCCAATATTCACCAAGGGGGAACTGCCAGTAAAATAAAAATCACTTCTGAAGAAAGAAAAATGGCCTTGAAGGCAACGAAAATTCTAAATCTAGATGTTGCCGGTGTCGATATCATTAGATCTTCAAGGGGCCCTTTATTGTTGGAAGTCAATTCCTCTCCGGGACTGGAGGGTGTGGAAAACGCAACAGGAATCGATGTGGCAAAAACAATCATTATGGCCATCGAAAAAAAGCTTAGCAAAAGAAATGTATCAAATCTTTAAGTCCGCTTCTTTTTTTTTGGTATTGGCCACTGCTTTTCTTCAGGGTCAAATCAAAGGGACGGTTATTGATCAAAAAACCAACTTACCCATTGAGTATGCCACTATTATCCTGGAGCAGGAGGAACAAATATTAGAGGGAACCGTCTCAGCACCGAATGGAAGTTTTCTTATGCCGGTGTCCAACTCGGGAACATTTTCCATAAAAGTTTCCTTCCTAGGGTATGAACCTTTTATTGCGAGTGATTTAAAAATTAAAACGAATAGCCCCCTAGACCTTGGAAGGATATTCCTACTGCCCGGTCAAAATTTTCTGGATGAGATTGTATTGGATGCTGAAACCAATTCATTTCAAAATAAAATAGACCGAAAGGTCTATGCTGCTGGTGAATTCTCAACGGCAAGAGGAGGAACTGGAATGGATATCATTCGCAACCTTCCATCGTTAACCGTCAACGGTCTGGGGGAAATCAGCGTCAGAGGAAGTACTGGCTTTGTGGTGCTGTTAAACAACAAACCCGTACAATCCGATATACAGCAACTGTTGAGCCAAATCCCCGCCAACAGCATCAAAAACATAGAGATCATCACCGCACCCTCCGCGCAATACGATGCCGAAGGCAAGGCAGGAATCATCAATATACTCACCCTGAAAAATGTTTTGCAAGGAGACTATTTTCAATTCAACACCCTATTGGGAGCCCCCTCTATAGAAAATTACAAAAATGTAATGCTCTCCCAACGCTACGGTGCAGATATCATATACAATACTGTAAGGGAAAAATGGAACATTTCTTCTGGGTTGAGCTTTCAAAGAAACGATATTTCAGGGCGAAGAGAGGGAGACGCTTACACCCTTATCGGAGACAAATACACCCGATTTCCATCCGATGGTGAGCGTAGCTTTGATGAGATTAATTTCTCCGGTCGTTTGACGGCAGACTATAGCCTTTCTGATAATGATCAATTTTCCCTTGGACTGTTTGCCGGAAAAAGAACCAAAGAAAGAACCGCCGATATCCTCTATTATGCGAATCATGCCATCACCGACAAGATTGACTATCGTTTCCAGTACTACAATGAAAACTTGAGGGTGAGAAAAAGTGACTTCATTTTGGGAAGTTTGGATTACGATCATGATTTTACAAATGCAGCCCAACTCCACACCTCCTTTCTTTATGAATACACACTACTCGGGGGGCCAACGACCAATAGGAACTTGGGTCATCCCGATAACTCTTTTGTATATCAGGATGAATACAATACCAACGACAACCCGCTTTATGGTTTGCGTTTTAACTTGGATTACGCCTTCCAACCGTTGAGTATTGGTACGCTGAAAATGGGGTATCAATATAGAAATTTGGATCACCGTGGCGATTTCTTCTACGAGCGGAAAAATAATGAAACACAAGTTTTTGAATTGGTTCCTGAGTTTTCAAGTGAGGTCGGCCTGAAAAGATCCATTCATGCGGCCTACTTTCAATACAATGGAGCCTATAAGAACTGGGAATTTTCGGCCGGCTTAAGGATGGAAAATATGCAAAGGGACTTGTCTTTAAAAAGTAAAAATGGAGGGTTCAATCAAGATTATTCATTGGACTTTACCAAGCTTTTCCCTTCGGCAAGCGTTCAATACCTGTGGAAAGATAAGGTGACCTTTCAATTGGCCTACAGCAAACGAATCGAGCGTACGACCACATTTAAAATGAACCCTTTTCCGGAACGTGAACACTCTGAGACCTTAGAGCAAGGGGATCCCAATTTGCATCCGGAGTTGATCGATCAGGTGGAACTGGGAGTCAGTTACAAAAGTAGCAAAGGGATTCGTTTTTTTTCAACCAGTTATTTTCGAAATGTTGATCATTTAATCAATCGGGTCAACAACGTTTACAATGATACCATTCTGAACCGAATCTATTCTAACGTAGGAAAAGCAATAGTTGTGGGTAGAGATTTAGGGAGTGAATTTGAGCTTGCAAAAAGATTAAAAGTCCTTGCTTCGGCTAACATTTATTACTACGAAATCGATGGTTCATTTGACAATTTACCCGTCAATACTGAAGCCTATGTTTACAGCTATAACATCAATAGCTCCTATCGGTTTTCCGACACAGCTTTTGCACAGTTTAACTTCAATTATATTTCCAAAAGGGTTACCGCCCAAGGTGAGGACTCTAGATTCTATTCCCCTAATCTGACCCTGACCAAGCGTTTTTGGAATAACCAACTGACTGCTACACTTCAATGGAAAAACATCGATATGGGGTTGATGAATTCCAATGAACAAAGGATCACCACCCGAAGGGAAGGAGAGTTTTTTACCACGACCAATTATGTTTATGAGGTAGATATGGTTCTACTCAATTTGAACTATAATTTTAACAATCGAAAAAATACGGCCAAGTTCATCGACAGCGAATTTGGCAAACGGGAGTTTTAGAACTTATGAGAACCGTCGCAAAACGGCATGTCTTTGGACTTGGTACATCCACAAAGGGTAAACCTGTTCCCGTGTTTGACCGGATTTCCATCCATGTCGGTAAGATTGACTTTGCCTTCAACTACAATCTGTCCTTTAGCTTTTCTATAAAGTCTTGGAATTTGTTCCTCGCTAGAATCTTTTGTCATATCAGTGTTCCATCAAATAATCCATCCTTCGGTTGACCAGGTCATTCGGTTGGTCATACCATTCGGGTGAAAAAATTTCCTTTGTAAAATCAAACTTTGTTTGGGGCTTAAAGTGCTTGATCAAGGCCAAGCTGTTGAGCATGAGATTGGCTTCGGTCTCCGACCGAGCGTTTTTTAGTATCGCTACGATGGTATCGTTATCCAAAATGTCCGTGTGCAATGCAAGATACTCCCATGCTCTGATCCTGACCAAATTTTCAGTATCATCATTAAAAACGGATTGAATCAACGGGACAAACGCATTGGCTTTAGCGCCAAAAGTGGAACAAACCACCAATGCCCAATAACGCTTCCAGGGGTTGGTGTCCGTTAATGCAGATCGGATTTGCTCCTCGGCTTGGTCGAAAGTTTTTAAATTCAGGTCTGCAATATCCATCAATGCCTTGATTTCGTCTAGGTGACTTTGTCCAAAAGCTACCGGATTTTCCAGTACATTTTCCAATAAAAAAGGTTCAGGGTAAAAACTCAAATCGGGGAGTCCAGCTAACTTTTCTCGCAGTTGACTTCTCATTTGAGAAAGGATTTCTTGGTGCTCCTTGCTTTTAGATAGGTCAATGACCTCATCGGGGTCATTTTCCAAATCATAGAGTGCTTCAGGGCTTCTCATTTCAAAAAATTGGGACTGGGCTTGGCTGAGCTTTCCTTTATCGTAAAGCGACTTCCACTCCTGATAAGCAAGCATTTTATAACGGTAATAATTGAAAAGCCCGTCTGTATTAAAAGGTTGGTAATTCCTCATGTATTTGTACTTACCGACCCTTAGGGTTCTAACCAAATCGTATTTTTCATCAAACCGATCTGCATGACCAAAAGCGGTATTTTTATTTTTTAAAGTTTGCGAGTCTGCAAATTTTCCGAGTACGGCTTTACCATCAATAGGTTTGGGAGGAGTAATGCCAGCCAAAGAAAGAACAGTAGGGGCAAAGTCCGCAAACTCGACAAACGTTTTAGACCTTGTTCCCCTGCCTTGATCAAACAAATGCTTCCATTTTTCGGGAATATAAATGACCAAAGGAACTTGTAATCCACTCTCATAAGCATACCCTTTGCTTCTGGGCAGGACTCCGCCATGGTCGCCAAAATAAAATATGATGGTATCGTCCATCAGTCCTTCTTTTTCCAAACCATCGATGAACTTCGCCATTTGTTGGTCAGCAAGGTTGTGCCTGTTTTGAAAATGCTGATAAGAAAACCGAAAAGTTTTGGTATTGGGATGATAAGGAAAAACATTGATATGGTCCAATTTATCATCGGAGGCTGTATCTATGGCTTGCTGATCAAAATGTAAATTCCCTTCGTGGGTCACCGTATGGTTTTGAACATGAAAAAAGGGTTGACCAGGTTGCCTATTTTTATAAGAGGCTTTTTGAGAAGACTCGTCCCAAACGCCTTCGGGGAGTATAAAATTATAATCCTGCTTATGACTGTTGGTGGTGTAGTAGCCTGCTTGACGCAGATAAAAAGGAAAGGGCATCACCCCATCAGGCAAAGGAACCCTTTCAGCCTTTCGGTGAAATTGCATAAAAACTCTTGGGGCATAACATCCCGTAATGAGGGTACTCCTGGCTACAGAGCAAACTGGGGCGTTGGAAAAGGCATGGTCATAAACTACACCGTTTTGTGCCAATGCCTCAATGGCAGGCATGCTAGCACCCTTGCCGTTGTAGAGCTTCATATGGTGAGGAGAATTGTCCTCTGTTGTCAACCATACAATATTGGGTTGTGATTGTTCCGCAGGGGTGCAGGCCCAAAAAAGCCATATAAATCCAAGTAAAGAAAATCCACGCATAATTTAAAGTTGAGAGTAGGGCATTGGGATTAGAAAAGTACGGGTAATAGAAGAGCAACAACTGTCTTTATAGGCAGGGTCGCTTTTCAACTTCGTCCAGATGGGATGATCAGAAAACTGACCCCAGTTTTCATTTCTTTCTTCCAAGCTTTCAAAAGCCAGCATATAGGTCAAACAAGGCATACGACCTCCAGCAATTTTGTCTCCAAAAAACACCGATCCAAAATCCAGCTGATTGAACAACTCCAGCTCACCTTCATTGAACATATTTACTTTTCTTCGGTAAGCATCCTCGGAATGACTTTCGTAGGTACGCAACTCGAAAAAACGATTTTTATCATCCGGTTTGACCATTTTGGGCATACCGTCAAAAGCCATGTAAAGTGAAGTTTCGTATCGGTTGAAGATGGGTTTGTTTTGCAGGCTTAGCACTGAAGAAGCTTTTTGGAGTTTTGAATTACTGGCCATGTGAACACGAGCCTTTTGATAAGTCTCCATGTTTGCAAAGGGAATGAATACGTGAATTTTTCTGGGTAGATCTTCAGAAACCTCCTCAAAAACCCCTATGTCCCTGATTCCATGTTGATTCATTTCGGGGATAAAGTAATCTTTGAAATAGGTGTTGAAATTTTTAAAATTGGAATATTGGAAAAGTTCGTAGGTTCTGATTTCATAAACTTCTTCTTGTCCAAAAAGATGGATGGACAGCAGCAATGCTAATAAATGGAATGTTTTTTTCATTTTGTAATATCGTTGAAGATAATTATAATTTCACAAAAAGCTAATAAAGGATTTTTTACAAAATTTAAAAATTCATCTTTTTATGAAAAAATGATGTTTTTTAGAAGAAAATAGGCCAAAATGAGTCAAAAACAAGTGAAAATTACCAAAAATGAGCGTTTTTTGGCCTTACTGGATTTTTTGGTCGATAGCATCTGCAAGTTGAAAATCCAACTCGGTAATGTCATTTTGGTCGTGCGTCCAAAGTTCCAAGCTGACCCGAGAGTAAACATTAATGATTTTGGGATGGTGATTCATTGATTCCGCGATCTCCCCTATTGTATTGATAAACGCCAATGCATCTTTAAAGTTTTTAAATTCAAAGGTTTTGATTAATTTACCATTGCTTTGTTTCCATTTTCCCTCCATAAGTATAATTTTATTGAATTAAAATTAGTCAATTACCACATGAAAAATCTGATCTTCTGCGCACTTATTTTCATAAATATTGTTGTTTTATCTTGTCGTCGAGAAGATAAGACTGCTCCCCCTAACATCGTTTATATTTTAGCCGACGACCTTGGCTATGGTGATTTGGGTGCTTTTAACCCGGAGGGAAAAATCAAAACGCCCCATTTGGATCAAATGGCAAAACAGGGAATGATCTTCACAGATGCCCATAACTCCTCATCGGTGTGTACCCCTACCCGATATGGTATTTTGACGGGCCGGTACAATTGGAGAAGCCCTTTGAAAAAAGGGGTTTTGAGTGGTACCTCAAAAGCGCTAATCCCAAAGGACAGAGTGACGGTGGCCTCTTTTTTAAAATCCAACGGCTATCAAACTGCCTTCATCGGCAAATGGCATTTGGGCTGGAATTGGGCCTTAAAAGACAGCATATCTCAAAATACTCCTATCAAGGATCATGAAATTTTTGAAAAAATTGATTTCACTAGAAACGTCACCCAAAGTCCCAATGATTTGGGTTTTGATTATGCCTATGGTCATTGTGGCTCATTGGACATGCCTCCCTATGTTTATGTAGAAAATGAGCGGATCACTGCTTTGGTTGATGCCGTTACCGTGAGAAAAGGAGATTATCACTGGTGGAGAGAGGGTCCTACGGCCCGAGATTTCGACCACGAACAAGTCACTCCTCATTTGTTTGACAAAGCTGAGACCTATATTTCTGAGATGAATAAAAAGCAAAAACCTTTTTTCCTTTATCTACCATTGCCCTCTCCTCACACCCCCATCTTACCCACCGACGAATGGAGAGGGAAAAGTGGTTTGAATCCCTATGCTGATTTTGTAATGCAAATCAACCATAGGGTTGGAAAGCTGAATCAACTGCTGGAGCAATTGGGAATTTCGGAAAATACGATGGTGATTTTTACGAGTGACAACGGATGCTCTCCCCAAGCAAAATTTAATGTATTGGCCGCAAAGGGACATGATCCCAGCGGTGTTTTTAGAGGACACAAAGCCGACATATTTGAAGGCGGGCACCGAGTTCCTTTTATTGTCAAATGGCCAAACAAAATTAAGGGCGGTGCTATCAATCAACGAACCATTTGTACAACCGATTTACTGGCTACTTGTGCCGATCTGTTGGGAAAACCCCTTGCAGACAGTTCAGGAGAAGACAGTTTTTCCCTGCTCCCCCTATTTTCTAAAGTCACTGAAGGAGACTACCTAAGAACCTTTACGATCCATCATTCCATCAATGGTAGTTTTGCCATCAGAAAAGGCGATTATAAATTTATTTTTTGTCCCGGTTCTGGAGGCTGGAGTTCCCCGCGACCTTCAAAAAAAGATACCCAAGGCTTGCCTAAATTTCAGCTTTATAACCTGAAAGACGATCCCAAAGAAACGGTTAACCTTTATGGTCAAAAACCAAAAATTGAGCAGGAGTTGGTTGCGCTGTTCAAAACAGCCATTGAAAAAGGAAGAACGACAGTGGGAGTCCCTCAGCAAAACCATCCTACTCATTTTTCCACCAAAAAATGGGAGCCTTTGGACATTTTTGCCGGAAAATGATGCCCTACCAATTGAACCAATAGGTAAGTTTTAGGTTAATGGATCTGAATTTGGGCCTCAGATCGTTTTGGATAAAATAATTGTCGTTATACACCAAGTAAAGATCAGATAAGGGGGCGAAACGCCACTGCAGTCTGGAGTTGATCCCAAGGTTATCCCGCTGGTTGCTGAATTGGATCAAAGTGTTCCAAAAAAGTTTTTTGCTGAAGGTAGCCTCTGTTTTTAAGGTCATCAACATAATATCTGCATCTGAATAAGGCTTGGGTAAACGCAAGCCGTCGTATTTTAATGAGAGTCCAAAATTCACCCAAGGTTGAACCCTGTATTGCACTGTAGCACCAAAAGATCTGATACTTCCATTGTAGAACTGTCCCAAAGTCGAATCAAAATCGTAGGTAAACAATTGCGCCCTGTTGGATTGGAAATTGAGTTTTAAGGAGGTGAAATAGAATTCTTGTCCTTTGGCTAACGGTTCAGCATCACTTTTTCCCGAAGGATTAAAAGGGGCATTGAGATAAACGTGGTTGTTGATCAGATAGGCAAAGGCGGTGGCTCGGTTTTTGAACTCGGTTTCTAAACTTAAGCGGTAGAAATGTTCTGTTTTTTGATAGTCCAAAGTAGGTTTCCACACATTGACCACAACAGCCATCAACTCATGGGTATTGAAAATTCCTGTTTTGGGATAAAAAATTCTCTTCACGGCCTGACCAGTCTTAAAAATATCTGTCCTTGGAACAAAACCAAGATCAGCTCTAAAGTCTTGATCCACAAAGGTGATATCACCGATAAAAACCCATTCCCTCAGATTGTAAAACAGGTTGGCTTGGGTAGAGAAATTCCCCTCATGGTCGTTGGGTTGAAATGATTTGTGTGCATAGAAACGTCCGGTCAGCTTGTTGTCAACCGATGCCAGGTTGTATTCCAACCCCATAACTCGGTTGTAGCTGTCGTTTTCCTCAAGAAAAGTTTCATTCCCAAAGGATTCGCGATTGACCCAAAAGGCACTGAGGCTAGATCGTTTTCCTACCTTTCTTTGTAAGGCTAACATCATATTATTGTTGGAGGCGATCTCATTGGTGGGGTCATTTGCAGTCTGAATGTTGAGCAATCCAAGGCGCCAATCTTCGTTAATTTTTCCACTCAAACGCAACCCACCGATAATATCGTTTTGGATGAGATCACCGGCCTTATTTTTAGCCAAACCAATTCTACGAGAGAAAAAGGGCTTGGCCTCCTCAAAAGTGTTGCCGTAGTTTTCGAAAAGGTCGCTGTTGTCTATAAAAAATTGTCGCTTTTCTGGAAGCTGTAATTCGAAACGGGTGAGGTTGGTAAAGACATCATCAACCTCAACATTGGAAAAATCTGGGTTTAAAGTCAGGTCCAAATTCATTCCATTACCAATGGCCAGTTTTACATCACCACCCACAAGCATTGAGGCCTTATTTTCTTTTTTTTGAAAATCGTTATCCCACAAAATATTGGAATAGGGGATCAGTGCGATAGGGGCTTTTGATTTTCCGAGTGGTTTTTCAAAATTAAGCGTTCCCATAAAGGCGAAGCTTGAAAGCCTCTGGTTTTGTGGAACCCGCACCCATGAGCTTTGTTCGTTGCTTTGTATGTTCCAGCGATATGGTCTGAAACGCCACTGGGTGGCTCCCTCTACAAACTTTAAAGAACTGAAGGGGATGGCAATCTCAGCGGTAAAATGATCGTCAAATTGTTGGGTTTCCGCTATCCATTTGATGTCCCAGGTATTGTTAAAAACTTCGCCCCCGTCAGAAACCAAACCTTCTCTTCTCACCCCATAGGGCGTAACACCAAAAAAAAATCCAGTTGTACCATCACTAAAAGTATCAAAGAGCAAAGTAACGCTGTCATTGGTCAAGGCTTTGAAGTCTCTTTTCAAAGAGGAAACCACAGGTTTGTTGGTCTCAGTAAATGCTTTTATTGCTACATAAAGGGTTGTCGAAGTATAAACGATTTTAAAGTTGGTTGGATAGTTTGCCATTAGGGAGTCTGTAGGAAAAAACTGCATAAAGTCTCCCCCCTCCATTGCTGTACTCCAAACCTTGTCGTCCAAAATTCCATCCACTATGATTTCATTTTCTACAAACCGAGCCTTAATACTTTTTGAATCTTGAGCCCTGAGCGGGCTAAAAAAAGTGGGGACCATCAGTAATAGAAAAGAAAAAAAAATCAACCCCAATAAATACCTCAATTTGAAGATGGTTTAAATGTTTAGCAAAATTACTAAAATCTGGAGTTAAAAGCTGTTTCATAAACATATTGAGGATTGAAATGTCAAAGGTCTTGGTTATTTCTACTATCCCGATTGCTTACCAAAAATCCCTTGGAGATCAAAAGTCAAAAAGCAATAAAGAATTTAGATTTATGCTCGATTCAATGCAATGGCTTTATTTCTTTTATAATTGTAAAAAAATATGGTATGGTTTTCATTAGCTTTGTACGACGATTATGAAGTTTATATTTTTAAAACTATTTGTAATATTTGCCTGTTTAAGATCTTTTGGTCAGTATGATAAGATCAAAGTTTTTCTCAGCTGCCCTTGCGATGGGGATTTTATCAAACAAAGCACTTTAATTTTTGACTACGTAAGGGATAGAACCCTAGCAGACATTGAAGTTTTTGTTTTTGAAATTAACAATGCAGGAGGCGGGAGAAATTACGGCTTTGAATACAAGGGTAAAAATGATTTCACGGGCATAGAAAATGAAGTCAGTACCGAAATCCCGAGCAACACCTCTTTAATCGAAACTCGTGAACAACTGCTAAAAACCTTCCAGATGGGTATGGTTTATTTTTTGCAAAATACCCCTTTTCAAAGTCAATTGGAGGTGCATTTCAAAGACCAAGAAAGCCCTTTGGAGGATTTGACTACCGATCGATGGAAAAATTGGGTTTTTGAGGTAACCGGCTCATTGAATTTTGAAAATGAAAAGAGCATCAAAGAAGAGGAATACGATCTGGGCTTTGAGGTGGATCGTGTGACTGAACTGTGGCGGATAAGATCGGACTTTAGAGTGCGACGATCGGTTAAGTTTTTTTCCGGAGAAGAGGAAAATTTCAGCAGCGAACGAAAAAGAACTTTTATATCTGGGAGTATCGTCAAGAGTCTTTCGAATCATTTTTCTACTGGTATTTTTGGCTACTACCTCAATGATACCTTCCGAAATTATAACTCTTTTTTTAACTTCTCCCCGGCATTGGAGTATAATTTTTTTCCCTACTCTGAAGTGTTAACCAAAGAGATCACTTTGGCCTACAAGATCGGTTTCAATTCATATGATTATATTGAAGAAACAATATTTGGGTTTTTGAAACAGGAACTGTTTAATCAGTCTCTCACCCTCAATTTGAGATACAGAGAAAAATGGGGGAGTATCTATTCCTACTTGGTGGCTTCTCAGTTTTTAAATCAACCTGACCAAAACAAACTTACTTTAAACAACAACATCAACCTTAGACTAATCCGAGGACTATCGTTAAGAATATCAGGAAACTTTCAGCTCATCCGCGATCAGATCAATCTGCCAAAAGGGGAGGCCTCAATAGAAGACTTACTTCTTAGACAGAGACAAATCTCAACCAATTTTCAAAATCGGTTATCCCTAGGTTTAAGTTATACCTTTGGCTCTATTTTCAATAATATTGTCAATCATCGATTGTAAGCCTTATTCAAGGATGGTAGCTAGGCTACATATTTCAGCAGACGAGCGTCTCAATAGTGGCTTGTTAGCGGCATATCATTGTATAAAAAGCATCCCCTAAAACAGTATTTTTAAATTCTAAATGCCGTCGTTTACCTAACATTCACCTTATCTTAATATTTAATCAATAATTTTTTTTTGGTAATAAAATAAGTTTGTACTGTTTCATAATTTGTTTGATCGGGGGGGTAAATGCTATTGAGAAAGAAATAAGTTGTAACATCTCCCCTTTTTTTACTGTTATTCTTTACATGATTTAACTTCCTAAGTTAATCAAGTTTAGAATCAATAACGGAGAGATTCGACATCTTAACAAGTACTTCCTACAAGTCTTGATTTTGAGATCTATAGGCTATGGATAGCACAAAATTTTTTGAGTGTTTTTACCTATTGTGAAATTTAAAAAGCCTAATTGTGTTAAGCAACTAATGAATCAAACTATGTGAAAACGAGTGTCTAAGTGTAAAAACTTAAGGGATCATATAATAGATTATAATTGGTGATTAGGCTTACCAAAGGGAGCTGCCTTAGCGGAAATAAAATACCCTCCACTTTGGAGGGTTTTTTTATAATTAATAATTCATTTATTCGGCTTCTTTCATTGCTGCAGCCATCGCCCCTGAAGCATCAAAATAATCTCTGACTTCGTGTATTTGGCCTTTTTCGTTAAATACAAAAGAATGATGAGCATTCGTTGTTATTACATTGCCATTCATTGGATTTTTTGCGGTCCAAACACCATAGGTTATTACGCTTCCATTGGCCATTCCCGAAGAATCAGTTCCGGGCAGCCAAGCTTCTGCTTTGTATGTGATTTCATCAAAAGCATCCATCCATCCTTTGCCTGCAGCTATAAAAGCGTCATATTTACCGGGTTGTGAACCATAAAAAGGTGGATAATGTGTTACGCCCGGGCAAATTAAAGGTTTTTGTGCCTCCAAATCCTCTGTAGAGAAAAGTCCCAAGAAAGTCTGAGCTGTCTTTAAGTTTTTTGAATACTCAGCCGTGAGGTTTGAAGTTGGTTTTTCAACGACTTGGTTGCATGACAAAGTTAATGCCACTAAGAGGGTTATTAAAACTGTTTTTTTCATTTGAATAAATTTATAATTATATACCAATATATTGATTAACAACCGAAATAGTATAAATTAAAATTAAATATTCCATCAACTTTACTATCATCACCAAAATTTCTGATGATTTACGGCCATTACTGATTGTTATAATATTTTAAAATTCTTTATCTTTAGGTATGCGGTTATTTTTAAATATTTGTTCCTGTATTTGTTATCTATTGTCATTTTATCTTTTATTTGTATCAGATTGGGAAGATTCAAAAGCTGCATCAATTGTAATTGCTTTGTGGGGTGTAGGTTTTATTCTTCAAGCCCATTCTTTTCCTTCGAGAACATTTAATCCAGAAAATTGGTTTAAAAAAAAGTGATTAGCTGTTTATATAGTTACTCGAACCAATTTTTTCTGACTATGGATTGCCAATTGGCTCACTGACCTTAACCTGAGTTATTGCCAGCATTACTTTAGTTGAAGAATGAAAATGGAAAAAATAAGAATCTTACTTTTTCGAATCCACAAAAAAAATTGAATGCCAAAAGTCTGATTAAAAGCGTCACTCGAGAGTGACTTATTAATAATTAAATGCATATTGATTTTATCCTTCAATTGGTGGGTAACTTTTTGAGTCACTCCAAAGTATTTTCAGTTTCTTAACTGGTGAATAAAATATACGTCTGTATTTGAAAGCCGTTTGTTATAGGTTATTTTGTCAATGATGGTCTGTTTTGTTAAGCAATTAAGTACAATTCAATTTTTATGTATAACTTTATTGAAGTTGATAATACAATGAAACTGACAAAATATTTATCTTTTTTAATCTCCATTGTGGTTTTAAGTGCTTGGACCTACCAGCTGAACCGTCCCTCTATCTTTAGAGGAGGTACAGCTACCAACATGTCCGAGGAATTTGCTGCCTACGGTCTCAATGATACAGTGATGATGATTGTAGGTGCTTTTAAAATATCCTTGGCCCTTTTGCTTTTGATCGGAGGAATTAAATTCTCCAAATTGATTAGACCTGCTGCTGCCGGCATGGCACTGTTTATGATTGGAGCAGTATATTTTCACATCAGTATAGGGGATGGAGTGGTTCCTACCCTACCCTCGGCTTTGATGTTATTGTCTTGTTTGATCTTGGTTTTCTACCCTTCTCTTTTATGGGCTAAGAAGTCATAGGTGTAAAAAATTAAGTTCGTATTTTACCTGCAATTATTACTTGATTTGTGCCTCTCGGGTTAGAATACAAATACCTATTACACACCCATCCAAATTGGATCATAAGGAGGTAGGATAAAAAACTGAGATGTTTATGGTTCTTGATTTACTCTTTCTATTTTCTGCTGTTTCATTCCTCTTTTACGGCATTGGCTGTTTTATCAATCCAAAGATGAAAGAGGAGTTCATTCGTTATGGAATTCCACAATACAGAGAGTTTACGGGCCTGCTGCAAATCTTGGGGGGCTTGGGAATTGTGATTGGGTTTTGGGAAACCTATCTTCTTTTAGCGAGTACCTTGGGGCTTTCCCTCTTAATGTTGTTTGGATTCATCATTCGAATCAAAATTAAAGATCCTTTGCTGCAGACCCTTCCTGCTATTTTTTATGGTCTGCTCAATGCTTATTTATCATTTGAATTGGTTCAAGTTTGGTGTTAGAGCCAATAAAAAACCCCCCACCGAAGTAAGGGTCTTTTATTTGGTTTATACGGAAAAAAGAGAATTTACTCTTTCTCTATACCCAAAATACCTTTAAGTCGGTCCATTCCAAACTCATTTCCATAGAGTAAAGTTGAAAAGCGAGCGACCTCAGCAGCGATAAAAATGGCTGCTTTGATCTCGTCATCTGTGGCACCAGCCGCTTTGGCCAAATGAATCTGAGCGGAAATACAGTACTCACATTTCATGGCAGCAGAAGCTGAAATGGCAACCAATCTCGCTTCCTTAGTGGCAATAGGCCCCGCAGTGAAAATTTTGTTCCACTCCCCAAAATAGGCTGCCGCATCTGCAGCAACGGCCTTAGGGTACATTTCGTTAAAAGGACTTTTCTCTAATAAGGCATTATATTCCTCATCAGATGTTTGACTGAATCCCAATGCGGTACCTAATAAAAACAGTAATGTGATTTTTTTCATTGTAAAATTGATTTTTGGTTAGTAATAAAGTTAAACAGTTCCCTTTTTAGATCCATAATAGAAAAGTCCCATGGTGAGCAATCCTAAAATAATCACGGGAAGGGGAGCCGTTGGATCTCCTTTGATAAAACCGATGAGATCCGGTAGGGAAAAAAAGCCTGCCAACACAAATAACAAAAAGGAAACTCTTTTTAAGGTTTCCAAATCTGTAAATGAGGTAGCTCCGAAGATTACAAAAATAATCCCCAACACCATAAGTCCCACAACCAAAGCAAAAGACTCGAACATAACCACCGCATCAGCAGATGGATCGGCTCCAAAGGCATCCGCGATGAGCATCATTTTAAATTCCGGTGAAAAAAGAGATAAAAACAAGGGGAGCCCTTGAATAAAAATTAGGGCAGCGCAAATTCTAAAAATGGTTTTGATTTTCATTGTATATTAATTTATGTTTTTCAATTTACTAAAAAGATTTAAACCCTGAAAAGATACTACATTCTCCTTCCGCTGAACTGCATGGCCTCCCCTTTGCCAAAACCATAGCTGAAGCCGACTGCCCAAAACCGCCCATAAACCGTACGAGTCCAGACATTAAAATCATCCCTTATCGTTCGATTCTCTCGGTTCCTCGTAGCAAAAATATCCCGTATGTTAAAACTAATCACCCCTTTCCCATTGAATAGCTTTTTTCGGACTCCTATATTGAGAAACTCACTGGCTAAAGTTTCTCCATCAATGGTTTTGAAACGAGATTGATAATTCCAACTGACTTCAATATCCTGCTCTTTTGGAAGCTTAAATTTTGATGTGATTTCGGAAGACCAACGGCTGCCTTTAAAGTCGAAGGACCGTTCTTGCCATGTCGCTTTTCGGTCGAAGCCATTGTAATTGAAATCTCCATTGATCACTATCTTTTGGCTTGCGTTAATTTTTGTATTGACCTCTAAACCATTGACCCGTTTGGTTCCCAGATTTTCGGGGGCACTCACACTGATGTTGTCTTGAAAAGTAGTAACAGACTCTATGGTATTGGTAGTAAAGAGTTGGTACAAACTCATATTGAAGGAAGTAACGCCCTTGACAAAAATGGCCGACAGCTCGTAGGAATCGGAATATTCTGCCTGTAAATCCGGATTTCCTTTTCTGTAATTATAGCTGTTCCTGATATTGAAAAATGGGTTTAGACTCCACAAGCGGGGCCGATAGATTCTTCGCGAATATCCTGCTTGAATAGAAAAAGTGGGGGTGAATTTATACGAAGTGTTTAGTGAAGGGAATAGATCGGTATAGTTCTGGTCATTCTTTTCATTGGTATTCACCAAAACGGTATTGACCCTGGTATTTTCTGTTCTAAGTCCCAACTGTACTCCCCAAGCGTCATACTCATAAGCCATCATACCATAAACCCCCAAAACCGCTTGGGTGAATTCAAATACATTGGTCAATCCGGTATTGACTACCCATACTCCCGCCATTTCATCCTTGACTTCAAAGTCATTGCTCACATCGTTGTTGGAGTATTGAAAACCGCCTTCTGCCTTCCAAACCTTACCAAAAGGACGGGTATAATCCAATTTGAAAGTATGAACTTCCTCCTTAAAATAAGTCCGACTTTTTTGATCCTCAAATGGACTTGAGCCACTCACAGCGGTGTTGAAAAATTCAGACTCCTGCTCTTTACTAAAAAGGTTGCCTGTGGCACTAAAAATCAGGTCGTGATCCTCATGATCCAAAAAGTCTCTTTTGTAAATCAACTCATACTGGTATTTGGGATTACCGGCAGTCGTCACTTCCTCTCTGTTCCACTCGGATGTGAGTTCCGTGTTGTTCCGATACACCCTTACATGGGTGTCGGAGGGTTGATCCTCAGCCTCAAAAGCGTAAAAACCCGAAAGGGTAATCACATTTTGAGGGTCGATATAATAATCTGTCCCCAGAATAAAATTGATAAACTCCTCTTTTATGGATTGTGTTCCTTCAGTCAAAACTTGGGTGTTAGTCAAAAAATTATCGTTTTTGTTTTTGCCCTTTCTTGGATAATTTCTAAGGCCGTAGCCTATCTGAGTAAACAAATTAAACTTTTCGGTCCGTCGATTGAGGCTAAATCCTGCGCTGTTGTTTTCGGGTTGGCCATAATTCAATGTAAAAGAGCCATTTATTCCTTTCCTTTCGTCTTTTTTGATGACGATATTAATAATTCCTGCGGTTCCCTCAGCTTCATATTTGGCCGATGGATTGGTGATCACCTCCACCCGCTCGATCATCTCAGCGGTGATAGAACCCAAAGCGTTTCCTCCCTCACTGGCCAAAACAGAAGGTTTGCCATTGATTAGTACTTGCACCCCCGAGTTGCCTCTCAAACTCACTTGTCCCTCAATGCTTACTGTTACGGAGGGTACATTGTCCAGAACCTCCAAAGCACTGGCGCCAGCACTGCTCAGATCTTTCCCCACATTAAATACCCTCTTGTCTAACTTAAACTCTGTTGTGGATTTTTCTCCTCTCACCTCCACTTCATTCAACATTTGAGACTTTTCATTAAGCAAAATCAAACCCAAATCTATCGCCTGATTATTTAAAGTAATGTTGTCCTTACGAAAAGTATCGTAGCCAATAAAACTGATCTCTATATAAACTTCTTGAGAGGGAGAAATGACAAAAAAAGAGCCATCGTCAGTGGTAGTGACCCCTGTGATGGGTACTTGCGTGGAATTTTCACCTACGACAACCGTGGCAAATGGAATGGGCTGTCGAGACGATTCATCGACAACAACTCCACTAGTTTCATAGGTGTTTTGCTGGGCAAAGAAGTAGGTTATATTCCAAAGTAAACAAAATAGGGTGGTGTTTTTCAACATTTGCGTTTATTCGTTAGACTTGGATGATAAGTATAAGTTTAACAAAAAAAGGAGTTTTTTATAATACAAGCATAAATCAAAATAGATGAATAAAGAAATTTTTATTTCTCCCTTAGTCAAAAAACAAATTAGTCGAGATTCAAATTGTTAAACTAAATTAACTTTAATTCCTCAAAGGAAACGTATTTTTGAGTTATAAATCAATACGATGAGAGGGTACTTTCCCTTTTTGGAGTGGATTAAAAATTACGATTCGGATCTGTTTAAAGGCGATTTATCGGCAGGGATTACCGTAGGGGTAATGCTAATTCCACAGGGGATGGCCTACGCTATGATTGCTGGACTTCCTCCAGTATATGGTTTGTATGCCGCTATTTTTCCTCAAATGGTTTACGCATTTATGGGCAGTTCTCGTCATTTGGCTGTTGGGCCGGTAGCCATGGATTCTCTTTTGGTCGCTACCGCATTAAACACCATGGTTGTGTTGGATACCAATCATTACATTTCACTCGCCATTTTCTTGGCTTTGTTCATGGGGTTAATTCAAGTTTTTTTGGGACTCTTAAAGTTTGGGTTCTTGGTTAATTTTTTATCCCGACCCGTGATCAGTGGCTTTACATCTGCAGCAGCAATAATCATTGGCTTAAGCCAACTCAAACATGTCATTGGCATTGATCTTCCTTCCCACAGTTTGATTCAAAAAACGGTTCAATCGCTTTGGCAAACCAGCGATCAAATCCACTGGTTCACTTTGCTGATTACCTTAGGCAGTATTACACTGATTTTTATCATCAAGTATTTTTCAAATAAAATCCCGGCAGCATTGGTGGTGGTGATCACTACCACCCTGTTGACCGCTCAACTGAACTGGAATGATCAAGGGGTCAAAGTGCTGGGCTTTGTCCCTGAAGGTTTGCCCCCGATTAAGTTGCAAGCCATCTCTTTAGATGAGATCTATCAGCTGCTACCCATGGCATTGACATTGGCATTGGTTGCCTTTTTGGAAGCCATTTCGATCGCCAAGAGCATTGAGCTTAAGGAAAAAAAAGAAACGGTTGATTCCAATCAGGAACTGATCGCCCTAGGCACAGCCAATATTGTAGGTTCTATTTTTCAATCCTACCCTACTACTGGAGGTTTTTCCAGAACCGCAGTCAATCACGAATCGGGTGCTCAAACCGGAATCGCCGCATTGATCAGCGCTGTGGTGGTCGCCTTGACTTTGCTGTTTTTGACCGATTGGTTTTACTACCTTCCCAAGGCTGTACTCGGAGCGATTATCCTTGCTGCTGTTATCAAACTCATTGATTTAAAATACGCTTACAAATTGTGGAAAACCCACAGAGATGAGTTCTTCGTCTTGCTTTTTACGTTTGCTATCACCTTGATTATGGGGATCCAAGAGGGAATTCTGCTGGGAACCTTGATCGCTCTTTCATTGATGATCTACCGGACATCCCAGCCCCATATTGCTGTTTTGGGGAGGATAAAGGGTACCTCCCGTTTTAGGAATGTCTTGCGGTTTTCTGATGAAGTAGAAACCTTTCCCGGGGTATTGATCATCCGTTTCGATGGACAACTGTTTTTTGGAAACCATGCCTATTTTAAAAAGCATATCGCAGAACATATAGCGGAACAAAAAAACGAAGTCAAGTTTCTGGTGATTGATGCCGGTCCCATCAACTATATTGACGCCAGTGCCTCCAACACCCTAGAAAACTGGATTCAGGATCTTCAACAAAAAAACATTACCGTGATATGGGTCAAAGCCATCGGACCGCTTAGGGATATTTTTTACCGTGATGGCTTGGTTAAAATCATTGGTAAAAGAAATTTTTTCTCTAATTTGAAAACAGCAATCAAACATATCCAAGGAGAGGAAACTCCAAAAATAGAAAAGCGAATTTCAAATCAAAATAACCTGTAATGATAATGTAAGATGAAAGTAGAACAGATTTACACCGGATGTTTGGCCCAAGGGGCTTACTATATCGAGAGCGAGGGAGAAGTCGCCATCATCGACCCGCTCAGAGAAGTCACCCCCTATCTGGAAAAAGCCAAAAAGAACAAGGCAACAATCAAATACATTTTTGAAACCCATTTCCATGCCGATTTTGTAAGCGGTCACCTCACCCTGTCCAAAGAAACAGCTGCACCCATCATCTATGGGCCCAATGCCAATCCAGATTTTGAAGCCCTCATCGCGGAGGATAGACAAGCATTTCCTCTCGGAAACGGAACCATCATTGCGCTTCATACACCTGGACATACCATGGAGAGTACTACCTATCTGCTTAAGGATCATTCGGGAAAAGAAATCGCTATTTTTAGTGGGGATACCCTGTTTTTAGGGGATGTTGGCCGTCCCGATCTTGCCCAAAAAGCCGAAGAAATCACACAGGAAGCTTTGGCCGGTATGCTTTTCGATAGCCTTAGAAACAAAATCATGCCCTTGCCGGATGATGTAACGGTTTACCCTGCTCACGGCGCCGGATCTGCTTGTGGGAAAAACATGATGAAGGTAACGGTTGACAGCTTGGGCAACCAGAAAAAAATGAATTATGCCTTAAGAGCAGACATGACCAGAGAGGAATTCATTGAGGA
Source organism: Flavobacteriaceae bacterium (assembly GCA_965662705.1). GTDB lineage: Bacteria > Bacteroidota > Bacteroidia > Flavobacteriales > Flavobacteriaceae > UBA8316. Next base: position 13,775 of record CBFIIP010000090.1, on the reverse strand, counting down.
AGTAACCGATGGCTTGTTACCACCCCCACAATATTTTCCTTTGAATGTAAAGATGAACAAATCCGGCTATGACGACATAGGAGAAGTACTCGACCGCGGTTTGAAGGGCTTAGCGCCAGTGGCTTTCGAAAGTTTGGCCAATGAAACGGGAGCCATCATCATCGATGTAAGGCATCAGAATGACTTTGTCAATGGCCATGTCCCTCAATCCATATTCATCGGACTCGACGGTGGTTTTGCCCCTTGGGTCGGTGCTTTGATCGGGGATGTCAATCAACCCCTATTGATCATCGCACCAAGCGGGAGGGAAGAAGAAACGATAACGCGATTGTCCCGGGTTGGCTTTGACCAAACGCTGGGGTATCTCAAAGGGGGGTTTGAAGCATGGAAAAAAGCTGGAAAAGAATATGATATTATCAGTGGAATTGATGCAGTCGAATTGGAAGGATTGATCAAAGAAAAAAAGGTAGCAGTTTATGATGTCCGAAAGGAAAGCGAATACATTTCAGAACGCATACCTACTGCACAGAATACCCCTTTGGATTTTCTCAACGATCATTTGAATCAATTCCCCGAAAAGGAAACTTTTTATGTGCATTGTGCCGGAGGGTACCGATCGGTGATTGCAGCCTCCATACTCAAGAAGAGAGGGATTCACCATTTGGTGGATGTTAAAGGCGGTTTTAAAGCCATCAAGGAAACAAATATCGAACTTTCAAACTACATTTGTCCAACCACCATAAGCTCTTGATATGATTGACTTTTTGACCCAACCTTGGCCCTGGTATTTCGGAGGCTTTATGATCGCCCTTGTGCTTTTTTTACTTCTTTGGATCGGTAAGTCCTTTGGGATGTCCTCCAACCTTCGCACCCTCTGCTCGATGATGGGCGCGGGGAAAAAAGCCTCTTTTTTTCAATTTGATTGGAAAGCCCAACAGTGGAATTTGATTGTATCGCTCGGCGTCATCGCTGGCGGTTTTATTGCCTCAAATTACATCACCACCACCAAAGCTGTTGCGCTCACCCCCGAAACGATTGATCAATTGGCAGCCATGGGCATTGCAGATGCAGGCGAAAGCTTTGCCCCTGAATTGCTGTTTTCAAATGCTGCTTTTAGCGATCCATACATCCTTCTCCTGCTGGTCGTGGGTGGTTTTTTGGTGGGCTTTGGCACTCGATATGCAGGGGGGTGTACCTCCGGTCATGCTATTTCGGGCTTGTCCAATTTACAGTGGCCCTCTTTAATTGCCGTAATCGGCTTCTTTATCGGTGGGCTCTTGGTCAATCATTTCGTCCTTCCTTTCTTGTTCAACTATTAACTATATTTATGAATATTATCTTGTGTTTTTTGATCGGAACGCTCTTCGGAATCACACTCTATATGTCTGAAGTATCCTCATGGTTTAGGATCTATGAAATGTTTCAATTCAATTCCTTTCACATGTATGGCGTCATTGGAACAGCCGTTTTTCTGGGTGCCATCATCACATTTATCATTAAAAAATTAAAGGTAAAATCTATTCTGAGCGGATCCCCTATTGAGATTGCAGACAAAGAAAGGGGTTGGAAGCGCTATTTATACGGTGGGATCATTTTTGGTTCAGGCTGGGCCATTTCAGGGGCTTGTCCCGGACCCATGTTTTCCATTTTGGGAGCCGGGTTCTTACCCATCATCGTGGTGATACTGTCGGCCACCCTTGGCACCTTTGTTTATGGATTGATGCATTCTAAACTTCCACACTAAAAGGCAAGGGTCAGTATAAGAATAGTAGCGGGTCTTGAAACGCTAACTTTTCAGATTTGTACTGCCCTTTATTATATTTACTTACTTTGGTTTTTACGATTGAACTGCTATTATTTTTTCACATTGTTAGCAAACGTTTTATAATAACTTTTTTAATTTAAATTTTATTTTTTTTGTTTCTCCTTTTGAATTAATAATTGTTAGATAAATATTATCACCTTCTTTTTTTAAAAACTCTCTAAAGGCTATAATGTCTCCTGAAGAATCTTTATTTACAGAAATCAGTTTATCTCCTTTTCTAATTCCTTGTTTATATGCTGAACTTGTTTTCTCAATTCTATCTACTATAATATTGTCATCAACCTTTTTAAGTTTAATTCCGCTAAGTGGAAATTCAAATGATTTGCTAAATGTATTATTAGGCTTTAAGTATAGTGTAGAGGATGAATAATCTAAAACTATATTAAATCTACTGATTACTTTTGCTCCTAATATACCTAAGTAGTTCTCATAACTACTAACTCCATTTTTATCGTGTGCTATTGAAACAACCATCTCATTCAATTCATATCCGCCGAGATTCATTGATTGAATTGCGATATCTTCGGAAATAGATTCTCCGTGTAAGTTTTCAGATTTTGAAATTAGACTTTTGCCAGCTTTTTTATTTAATTTATATTCTTCGTTATAAGGTGTGTTTATAAGTAATGTTAGGCCTGCCCCATTGTCAAATAAAATTTTATCAGTATATGTCTCTCCGTTTCTTAGAGTAATAGAAATGTCGAATTGAGGGATTGGAATTCCATTTTCAAATTCAAAATTAATAGCTTTATACCCAGTAGTATCTGTATTTTCAATCTTATTATATAAAAGCATCTTCTGATTTTCATAATCAATTTTTGTAATGTATTTCTTGAGCAGACTATAGCCAATAATTCCATCAAAATTCCTCTCGAGTCTATCTTTTAACTTAGTCAAATCAGTAAGTACTAAATTGGTATTATTGATTTCAATTTTATTTTGAAGCTTCAATTTTTGATTTAGGATAATATCATAAGATTTTGTTCCACCAGCACCCGAAACATCATGTTTATAATTTGCCTCTAATCCTAGCTTATCTGCAGAGGTAGAGTCCAGTAAATCTGATGTGGCTCCAGTGTCAAATATAAAAGTATTCGCTTCAGTATTGTCATTAACATTAACATCAAGTAGGATTAAACCATTTTTTAACTCAAAAGGGATTTCCGCTATTTGTGCATTTAAATGAATAGAAATAATGAGTGATAAAAATAAAGTTATTAGTTTCATTTTTTTAATTTATTTGTTTTTTCTGCAAATTTACTTTTGGCTTTTAAATTATTTAGTTAAAACAATTTTATCAAGTGTTAATAGGTGTTTTCAAAATGTTTACTAACAGTTTGGGTATGGTGCGTATCCCTACGGGTATGCACTATACACCTTGTTGTCTTTAGTTTTTATTTTCTAGTTCGCTGTGAAATATTCTGAAATATTCTCGGAACATATATTTTCTATTTCGTTTATAACCAGTTAGTTCAGACAAGATGTTGAGTTCAATTAAATCTTTAATGAGTCTGTTGGCTGTTGAAGGAGAAATCTGTAAAAGCTCTGAGAACTGTTTGTAATCTGTAATGGGAACTTGAAATAGTTGTTTTAATAACAATTGTGCTTTTTCTACTTTGCTTCCTAATGTTGGTAATCGTTTAGTCTCAATATCTGTTTTTAAAGCAATAATATCTTTAAATACTTGGATGGATTCTTTTGATGTTTCTATTACACCAACTAAGAAGAATTTAATCCATTGAGTTAGATTACTTGTTAAACGAACCGTCGTTAAGTTGTCATAATAGTAGCCTTTGTTTTTTTCAAAGAAGTCAGACAAGTAAAGAGAAGGTTTCTTTAATACATTATTACTTACCAAGTAGAGAGTAATAAGTAATCTACCTAATCTACCGTTTCCATCAAGGAACGGGTGGACTGTTTCAAATTGATAATGTACAATAGCTATTTTAATTAAATGAGGAACGTGATATTCATCCTCATTAATAAACTTTTCTAAATCACTCATTAGCTCTATAACTTCAGAATGATGAGGGGGTATGAAAATTGCGTCTTTTAATGTAGCTCCAATCCAGTTTTGACTTGTCCGAAATTCGCCTGGGATTTTATCCTTTCCTCTAACACCTGATAAAAGTGTTCTATGTGTGTTTTTAATTAACCTGTTCGAAATAGGAAGCTTTTCTAATTCTTCAATAGAGGTATTAATTGCTTTTATATAATTTTGAACTTCAGCCCAGTCATCTCTTTTTTCAGGTTTAATGTCTTCTTCTTTCACAAGAGCTTCTTCCATGTTAGTTTTGGTTCCTTCAATTCTACTTGATGTTGTAGCCTCTTTAAGAATATGCATTGTAATGAAGAAGTCCACATCAGGAATTATTTGAGAGTATGCGTTTAACTCTCCGATCAACCGATTTGCTTTTGCGAGTAGTTTATTTACTTCGGGGGTTGAAACGATCCATTCGTGATTGATTTTTTCAGGAGAGAATGATTTATATTCTATTTGTTTAATATACTTTCCTGAAATGAAATCTTATAAATCCATAATTTTGAAATTATAAAATAATGCAAACATATAAATTTATATTTTCATATTTTGAATAAAATGAAAACATGGGCTATCTTATTTTCATTATCTAGAAGGAGAAAACTCAAGTAATTAAAGACAACTCATAAATATCCGAACCAAGGTTCCGATATATTCCTTTTATCTTTTATTTAAAGCCCTCTATCTGGAAATACAGTCTGGGAAACATCCATACGTCTTTCATGGCAGTAGTCCGATTGGGTTGAAATAAAGATAGGGATTCTTATGATAAAATCAAAAGGGGGGGGTTTTTGCTTAGGTCAATTATAACAGGGGGTTCGGGTGTTTATTAACTGTATTTATGGATGTTTGCTGAGGCGGTTTTTAGCAGCAGAAAAAAAGAATCCCGATCAAGATGGGCAAGCATCACATACGTGCGCCGGTTGGGAGTACTTATTAATTTATGTATCTTTCAATCAAAAATAAAAAAATGAAAACACCACGTTTTATTATTGCAATAACGCTAATGGCCGTTTTTGCTGTTGCTTGCAACAACAACCCCAAAAAGAATTCGAGTAAAGACACAAACAAAGAAAACACATCATCAGCAGTTGCTGCTAAAGCATCAAAAATTACCCTAACGGTTCTGGAGGGCTCCCCAGCCTATTCAGATGCAGTGCTTAAACTTTATGCGCCCACCGATACCAACAGTCTTGCACATGGTGAGGTTGATTTTAATTTTACTGTAAGCAATTACAACTTAGGAGAACAAACCGACAGCCCCAATGCCAAGCTTTTGGCGAACTCCGGTAAAGGGCAACACATTCATTTTATACTGAACAACAAGCCCTATTCTGCTCACTACACTCCTTCCTTTAAAAAAGAGATCCCAGAAGGCGTACACCATCTTGTGGCCTTCCTCAGTCGCTCCTATCACGAGTCTGTAAAAAATGAAAATAGCGTTGTGGTAAAAAAACTAACGGTGGGTGAAAATGCTGTGGACGAAAATAATTTGGACATGTCCGCCCCAACTTTGATCTACAGTAGACCAAAAGGACAATATTCAGGCAAAGATACCGAAAACCTTCTGCTGGATTTTTTTGTGCTCAACACCACACTTTCGGAAAATGGCAATAAAGTAAGGGCTACCATTAATGGAGAGGAATTCATTATTACACAATGGGCGCCTCATATCATCAAAGGCCTACCCATGGGTGAAGTGACCATTGAGTTGGAGTTATTAAATGCAGAAGGAGATTTAATCCCCGGACCATTTAACAAAGTGTCAAGAACCGTAACACTTGCTGAATAATAAATTCTGGCAAATTCCTTAGGTTGTTTATCTGATCTGATGATTTAACAGTGGATTTTCTGGATCAAAACCCAATCAAACATTGTGGATTTTCGGCTAAATCATAAGAATTGAATTTTTATAAAATGAGAAACTTTCACTTACTGCTCATTGTACTCCTAACATGGGCTTGTCAAAATCCAACCGATAAGAAGTCGGATAAAGTTAAAGCTCCCAATATCATCTACATTATGGCCGATGACTTGGGATATGGCGATCTTGGGGTTTATGGTCAAACCCATTTCGAAACGCCCAACATGGATCGACTGGCCAAAGGGGGAATGCGTTTTTTACAACACTATTCAGGATCAACAGTATGTGCACCATCCAGGTCGGCGCTAATGACCGGCCAACATACAGGGCATACCTTTATCAGAGGGAATTCTGAAAGCGGCTTTACGCTTGAAAACGAGGGACAGTATCCCTTGGCTTCGCAAGAGCTAACCATTGCCGAGGTATTGAAAAAGGCCGGATACCGCACCGGAGCTTTTGGCAAATGGGGGCTGGGATACCCTGGTTCGGAAGGAGACCCAACGGCCCAAGGCTTTGATCAATTCTATGGCTACAATTGTCAACGCGTGGCGCACAACTACTACCCCACCCACCTTTGGAACAACCTAACAAAAGAAGCTTTGGAAGGTAATGATGGCCATAGCACAAAAACCTATGCGCCCAATCTAATCCACGAGAAAGCCATGTCCTTTTTGGAGGAAAATAAGGACGAATCTTTTTTTATGTATTATCCCTCTGTAATCCCTCATGCTGAACTGATTGCGCCAGAGGAATACATGGCAAAATATCGAGGCAAATTTTTACCCGAAAAAAAATATGCTCCTAAACGAAAAAAAGACGGTTACAGTGTCAGTGGTTACAATGCTCAGGAGGAAGGTCATGCTGCTTTTGTAGCGATGGTGAGTATTCTCGACGATCATGTGGGGGAAATTATTGACAAGGTCCACGAGCTTGGAATTGCCGAAAATACCCTCATCATCTTCACCTCCGATAATGGTCCCCATTTGGAAGGGGGTGCAGATCCTGATTATTTTGATAGTAATGGCCCTTTGAGGGGTTATAAAAGAGACCTTTATGAGGGAGGGATTCGCGTTCCCATGATCGCCTATTGGCCTTCTAAAATAAAACCCAATTCCACCACCGACCACATTTCCGCCTTTTGGGACTTTTTTCCTACTGCTGTTGCAATGGCGGGTACAGAAAATGACATGACTCAAATCGATGGAATTTCCTTTTTGCCTACCCTATTGGGTATGAAGCAGCCCAAACACCCCTACCTCTACTGGGAATTCCAAGAGCGCGGCGGACGACAAGCCGTTAGAAAAGGAGACTGGAAAGCAGTACGCATGCAGATGGCTAAAAATCCGAAAGCACCTATTGAGCTTTACCGTTTATCGGAAGACATCGGAGAGGAAAACAATCTGGCAGCGCAATTTCCTGATAAGGTTCGAGAAATGGACAGCATCATCAGTATCGCACATCAAAAATCAGAGGTGTTTGCTTTTCCGTTTGAAAAAAATTAAGCCTCTAAATCCGTCAACATCTGTTCCCGATAAGCATTGGGGGTTAGATCGGTAACTTTTTTAAAGTTTCTGAAAAAATTAGAGCTATTGTTGAATCCGCTTTCATAACCTATTGTCTTGATGTCTTCGTCCGTTTCCAAAAGCAACTTCGTAGCGTGGTTGACCCTGTATTCGTTTAAAAAAGTAGTAAAAGTTTTATGGGTACTCTTTTTAAAAAAACGACAAAAGGATTGAGGAGTCATAAACACCTTGGCAGAAATATCCTCCAAAGCAATGGGTTCCATAAAGTGATCCCGAATGTAGTTAAAAATGGCCTTCAGTCTTTTGTTTTCAATCGGACTGCTGATAAATGCATAACCCTCTGCATTGAGAATGGTCTTGTCGGTGTGCCGAGCCAGATCATAAAGTATTTTGACAAAAGTCAAAAAAGCATCAATTTGGGTTTCATACTGAAGCCCTTCCATTCTAAGACCAATGTCTTCCTTGATGGCACCGTTAAAAACGATCCCTTTTTTTGACAACTCCAAAAGCTGCAGGATCACTTTCAACTCCTCCAAATGGCCAAAAGGCGTATCAAAAATATCGGCCTTAAACTGTACGACGATTTCTTTTTGATTTTCATCAAAACCCTTGGTAAAACCTGTATGAGGTAAATAAGATCCTATCAATATTAAATCTCCGTCTTTATAATTGGAAAGGTGGGTCCCCACTTGCCGTTTCCCAACACCGGAGTTGATATAAACCAACTCTACCTCTGGGTGATAGTGCCATTTAACCTTATTCGTATTGGGGGAGTCTTTATCGAAATAGGCATATTTATAAGAATGGCCCGTGTCGGGAGAAATCGTTTCAAAGTCTGGCCTAATCATTAAATTATTTTTATTCAAAATTACAAAATATGTTCAAAATTATCCGAAAGGTTGATCTAATTTGTTTTTTATGAAAATATTTTACACCTCGTTTTTTTTTCAAAACATCCTGCGTGATTTTATAGGTGCCTTTGATGATGTATTTGTCAGCTTTTGTCCTGTTGAATAAAACTTCAAACACAACCGTTTTTGCTACTCCGATACACAAAATCCTAAATCTTTACAAATCAATATCTTTACTAAAAATTTTCATGAAATGAATCCTACGGATAGGGTATCGATAATCATTGTGACTTTGTTTTATATACTAACACTAAGCAGTGGCTATATGATTTACAACACCCCTCTGAGCCATCGCAAACCTATGGAACGGTTGATACTGACCATCAACAGCGATGAAATCAATTGGGAAAATCAAACTGCTGTGGTGTATGAAGAAAGTAAAGGAAAACAACCTGTCAAAAAAACATTTCCTAGCAGCTCTATTCTCACCATCTCCGCTACCTATGAACAAGAAGGGTACGAGCTGGAACACATAACAGAATTCTTGAAAAAATCCATGGATCAAGAAATATTAGTAACCAGAATGTGGTTTTTAAAAACAAATTAAAATGGGTTATTTTGTTCGAAATATTATTGTCTATTCTATTATTGTGTTTTTGGTGTTTTTGGTCTATAAAGACATGAAAAAATAGTACTTCTTTGGAGTAAAAAACCGCAAAGGGATTGAAACTCATTATCTTTGGAAAAAAATTAGCTTGAAAGAAAAAAAGCCGGATCATGTGGTATGGGACGACGAGCAAAAGGAATACATTGCTCGACTACTGCCCTATGCCTCACAAGCCAGCGGTCCCGTCATTAAAATTCCCAATGTCGATGCCTTCAAGCAAAAGGGCGTAGAAAAAGTATCCAAACAGCTCCAAACCGAGTTGGAGGAACTTCAAAATAAAATCAAGGATTTTGTAAAAACCGCCAGTGATACCCAGAAAGTCTATACGGCCAAATTTAAATTCGAACCTTTGATTGGAGAAACCTATTTTCTGTACAAAGGAGACAAAGAGGATTATCTATCGCTTATTGCTCCTGAACAATGGAAGAAAGAATTCCTTGGGGCCTACCGACTCAGCTCGGAATACAAATGGGAAAAAGTAAAATGGTAGACTAACGAAAGTTCTGAGTACCAAATCCCATTCCCTTTTCATCAAAGTACAAACCAACGCCTAAATAGGTATAATCCCCTAAGATGTTTTTGTAATGGGGCGGGCTGTTTTTCCAGCCATTCACCATACACTGTGCCAGGCGCTCCTCTGAACGGGTATCACCACAGCCTGCGACATTTTCAAACCAAGGCGTTTTGGCAATATTCTCTGCAATTCCGGTAAACCGATTCCCTTTTTTGACCCAAGCCTTGACCTTATATTTTTCGGCACGCTCGATGGGGTTTAACCCCAAATGATCTATATGAGCATAGAAATCGTGTTTCACCATATTTTCACTGTGCAATTGTGCCAGGTCACCCAAAGAATCAAGAAGTTTCAATTTTGGCAATCCTTTTTCTGCCCTTAGGGCATTGGTTTTTTCAAAAATCAATTGACGCATCAGTTGCAGATTTCCTTGAGCCTGAAGTTGATGTGAACCGATCCCAATAAAAATCAGAATTAAATATAAACTAAAGCCTGTCTTTCTCATCGCCCCAAAAATAACAATTATCCAAGGAATGCCTACTTTTGTGCTATGGGAATAGAAGAAACGCCAAGACAACAGAAAGTTGCCACCGCCATACAGCAGGAACTGGCCAAGATGCTTCAGGAGGTCATCCGAAATCAGGGCGTTTCCAACCTGGTACTCTCCATTACCAAAGTCAAAGTGACCATTGACCTTTCCATCGCCAAAATCTACCTCAGTATATTTCCGCAGGACAAAGCAGAGGAGTATTTAAAAGGCATTCAAGAAAACAACTATCAAATCAGGCATGACATGGCCAAAAGAATGAAAAATCAATTGCGACGTATGCCGGAATTTTCATTTTTTATGGATGACTCCCTCGACTATGTTGATGCCATTGAAAAGGCCATGAGTCGTCCCGAAAATCCAATCTTCAAAGGCCACAGTCCAAAAAAAGACCCAAAAAAATAAGTAATGCCCGTAGTCCTCAAAATCGCTTGGCGTTATTTTTTTTCCAAAAGCGGACAAACTGTAATCAACAGAATCAATGCAATTGCACTGCTGGTCATCGTTGTGGCTACGGCTGCACTGATGATCGTATTGAGTGCATTTTCAGGATTGAAAGACTTTGGCTTGTCTTTTTCTAATGTTTTTGATCCTAATTACAGAGTAACATCCCTCCAAGGGAAAACCATAAGTTTGGACAGCGCGACCCTAAGTCAATTAAAAGCCATCGATGAAATTAAGGCCATAAGTCCCATATTAGAAGAAAAGGTCTTTCTCTCTTTCAAGGAAAAAAATCAAGTGGCCTATCTCAAAGGGGTGGGGCAAGATTACCTGGCCGTCATCCCTGCAGATTCACTCATTGCTGTTGGAGAATGGTTGGTTCCCGAGTCCAATACCATTGTGGCAGGATATGGCATTGGAGCAGCTCTGGACCTGGGGGTATATGACTATGGTTCTCTATTGAACATCAGCATTCCCAGAAAAAACATCAGTAATCGTTTGAGTCAAAATCCATTTTTTACCCGAAAGGCAGTAACCATTGGGCTGTACCAAATCAGTGAAGAAATTAACAAAAAATATATTTTCAGCAATTTAGATTTTGCACGAGAATTATTACAGTATTCTCCCCACCTTTTCACTTCCATTGAAATTAAAACCAACAAAGGGGCAAATGAAAAAAGTTTAAAAAGAAAAATTAAAGCTGTTTTGGGTCCTACCGTAGCCATCAAAGACCGAACTGCGCTCAACACGGCCCTATATAAAATGTTGAATACGGAACACTTGGCCATATACCTCATTTTTACTTTGGTTTTGATCATCGCGCTATTTAACGTAGCTGGTGCACTGATTATGATGATTTTAGACAAAAAACCTCAAATGAACATCCTTCAGGCCATGGGAATTACTACCAAAAATATCCGCAGGATTTTTTTCCTTTTGGGCATGACCATCGTCACTTTTGGAGGGGCCATTGGACTCATACTTTCCTCCGTTATAATCCTCATACAACAATGGACGCCCTTTATTCAAGTTCCGGGAACGAGTTTGCCTTATCCTGTAAAATGGCAGTTTGAAAACTTGCTACTGGTGATGACTACGCTCATTGTATTGGGCGGCGTGGCTTCTGCTTGGGCAAGTCGTGGTGCCGACCGATAGATCATGCCCACGCCGGCTCAGCTACTTCCTCCAAAACCCGATCCAGCGTATCGAAAACCTCATTGGGATCATTGGCAGTAACCATAGCCGTTCTGTAAGGCTTGAAATTGGGAATCCCCTTAAAATAGTTGGTGTAATGTCGACGGGTTTCCAAAACACCCAAGACCTCCCCTTTCCAAGCTATAGACATTTGTAAATGGCGTTTAGCGACCTCTACACGATCTTTTAAACTGGGCTGCTCGGCGTGGGTTCCGTGCTCAAAATAGTGTTTTACCTGATTGAAAAACCAAGGGTTTCCAATACTGGCCCTGCCAATCATCGCACCATCCAAGCCAAATTGGTCGCGCATCTCCATCGCACGCTCGGGACTGTCCACATCTCCATTTCCAAAAACAGGAATATGCATTCTGGGGTTGTTTTTTACCTCAGCAATAGGTTGCCAATCGGCATTACCCTTATACATTTGGGCTCGAGTTCGCCCGTGAATGGAAATGGCTTTGGCTCCCGCATCTTGCAACCGCTCCGCTACCTCCACGATCTTGATCGAATCGTGATCCCAGCCCAAACGGGTTTTTACCGTCAAGGGCAAAGAGGTGTGTTTGGCCATCTCGGCAGTCAATTTTACCATCAAAGGGATGTCTCTAAGAATCCCAGCTCCGGCACCTTTGCTGACAACTTTTTTAACCGGACAACCAAAGTTAATGTCGATAATATCAGGCTTGGAGGCTTCAACAATTTCTACCGAACGCAACATGGAGTCCAAATTGGCTCCAAAAATTTGAATCCCAACCGGTCGCTCCTTTTCGTAGATATCCAACTTTTGAACGCTTTTTGCTGCGTCACGAATCAAACCCTCACTGGAAATAAATTCAGTATATACCACATCAGCCCCGTTCTCCTTACACAACGCTCTAAAAGGAGGGTCGCTGACGTCCTCCATAGGAGCCAATAGCAGTGGAAAATCCCCAACCGATATGTCGCCAATTTTGACCAGTTTTAGTTTTTTTACAAAAATACGATTATCCGCTATTATTCTAAGTCAAAAGTATTTGCAATGTTTTGGCCAAAGTCGGTATCCCAAATTTCGGCGACTGATCCGTCTTTAAGGTAATAGACTCTTGGCGGAGAATCACCAATCAAGTCAAAAAAGGTGTTAACATCAATAAATGAGTAGGGAAACGAAGATTGTGTGATGCCCTCAAAGGCGTCCACGTTGGTAGAGCCTTCCTGATAGAAAAGGACATAGAGTTCCGGAAAGTTCTCGTGTTTTCTCTGTAGCTCACCCAATTTTGTGGCAGCCTCTTGGCAATGTTCACAGTCCAAATTGAAAATGGCAATCAACTTTTCTCCGGAGGAAAGATCCACCCTTCCAGCGGATTCAAATTGGGTAAAGCTCTCAAAGGGAAAGTCCTCGTGGTTGGGCATGGGCAATAACAACCACATACTGAGAATGATTGCAACTGTAAACCCCAAAGGAATAATCTTGGAAATGGTTCGACTTTCAGCGGTTTTATAAATCACAAAAGCAACGGCCAACATTACCAAATTTTTAAGGATGGACTGTTCTGGCGTCATTGAGATCATCTCTCCGAAACAACCACAATTTTCGGTGTCTCCAATCCACCACAAATAAATGAGATGGGCAGTAAAACCTCCTAAGAGTAAAAAGGTAAACTGCATCAACCTTTTTACATAAAATGGCAGCAGCATCAAAAAGCCAATAGCAAATTCCAATCCAATAAAAAAACGTGCCATATAACCAGCGAATGTCCTGCTGGATACCAAACCCTGATCCATTAGGGTGATTTCAAAAAAACCAGGCCCTACAGCCTTGGTGTAGGCAGAAAAGATAAAAGTGATGGCCAAAAGATATTGCAAGACTCTCGAAAGGATTTTCATCAGTTGTGGAATTATATACTAAAAGTAACTTTTCTAGACTAAACAAAAAAGCAAGCTTTCAAAATAAGTATCTTTGCCTTGCAGAGGAAAATGAGTGAATGAAAAACATTAGGAATTTTTGCATCATCGCCCACATCGACCATGGCAAAAGCACCCTTGCCGATCGCTTGCTTCAGGCAACTGGAACTATTTCCGAAAGAGAAATGCAGGATCAGGCTTTAGACGATATGGAGCTAGAACGTGAGCGAGGAATTACCATAAAGAGCCATGCGATTCAAATGAATTACACCTATGGAGGCGAGGATTATATTTTGAATCTCATTGACACTCCTGGACACGTTGATTTTTCCTACGAAGTTTCAAGATCAATTGCAGCCTGCGAGGGGGCATTATTGATTGTGGATGCCTCTCAGGGAATTGAGGCACAGACTATATCCAATTTGTATCT
>CBFIIP010000089.1:0-15205 GCA_965662705.1 Flavobacteriaceae bacterium | reverse complement strand
CGACTTTGTTTTGAATAATGCTTTTCCACAATTTCACTTGGGGTTTTGCCACTGTGAGGGAGATCCCATGGGTCTTTGTGCATGGTGGGATAGTCTTCAATGTGCTTGACCATTCTGCCCCTTTCCAGTACCAAGGTTTTTAGGCCGGATTCACAGAGCTCCTTGGCGGCCCAGCCACCACTGATTCCTGAACCAACTACGATGGCATCAAATTCATTTTTTGTTGTGTTACTGATATACATAGACCGAAAATTACGAGTGTTTAAATTAAACAAAAGCATTTGATTTTTCTAAATTGACTTCCATCTTCGTTAAAAATATTTTCAAACCTACTTTTTTGCTAGAATTGTTTTACTATTTTTAGAACAATTTATTAAACTATTTTATCATGCCAAGGGTTGGGATTATTCTTACACTGATTGTTTATGTTTTTATGGGGATCTGTCTGTTACTGATGCCTTAGTTTCGCTTCTTTTTTTGTGATCCTCTGAAAATATGATTCAGATCAATTAATTTTATGTAATTCGAGTAAAGTATTTTATGAGACTTATTGACAAATTCGAGAAATTTCTAGACAAAGCTACCGAGCAGGTTGGAGGTTACAAAATTTTGGTCATTGTGGCCCTGATATTGGGTTACATTTTGGGCTCTGTGTTCTCCTGATTGAGGGCCCTTTTTTTTTGACGATTTATTTTTTTTGGGGTGGAGTGTTTATTATTAATTGCTAACTATATTTATAGGAGTTTATCAGACCCTTTACAATGTAAAGACCCTAAAACAGAGGGATACTTCACAGTTTTCCGGGAATACGGATCAAGAACAAATTGTTTTTTTCGAATTTGGTACGACTGATTTTAGATGAAAGTCGTTCATTTAGAGGTCAACAAAAAAATAGTTTGGGAGTGCATAGCATCCCTTCTTCCAGTGGCTGGCCATACCTATGCCTTTGAACGGAATGAAAACGAAGCAAAATGAGGGTAAAATTTACCGAGCTTGGGTTTGAGAATCATAACGACGCTAATGCCAATATGAATTGCAGCTGGGCAAAATATTTGGAAAGTTTGGGCCGTTTTGTCAAAAAGGGCATTCAGAAGGTTTTGGGACTGAGGGATACCGGTGATAGTGTTTTTTCCTTTCCCAATGGATCCATCTGATAATGAAATGGAACCAATCGTGTACGGTAAGACAAGTAGAGTGGGTGTTTGGGTGACCCATTATGATTGATTCCAAAACAGTAGGGACGGTCAATGATTGGCTTGATCCAATGTGGGATTTCAGCCGCATTTCCCCACCCAAAAACGACTTTTTCGCATTTTTTCACCATTTCTTTTATATGAAAAACATTGATCGACTCATTGGGAAGCCGATACGGTTCCAGTTGTTTGGGATCAGGAGTAATATAGCTGTGGAGGTTGCCCAAATAGAATCCACCGTAGCCGAAGTTTTTACTAAACTCAATGAGTTTGGCCACCGTTCTGTCGTTGGTATCTGCATCGGCATGGGAGGGGTTGAGCAGTACATAGAGCAGCAATGGTTTTTGCGGTTCCCATATTCTCCAAAGCCTGTATCTTCTCATACCGTCCAAGACAGCTCCTTTGATCATTTATCTGTATTTAGAACTATTTTGATTTTTTCGATTACGGCTTGACCAAATAAACACAAGCCTGAATTGGTGAAGACCAAAGCGAGGGTTCCCCATAATGTCCAATGATCACTTTGGGAATACTTTTGAATAATCGCCTCGCCCAAAATTGATAATCCCATTCCAAAAACGACCAATCCAGATACGGAATAAATCATCCATTTCGTTTTCATTTCAAATTATTTTTTTTGTCAATTTAACCAAAAAACCAAAACGACATTATAAATTTAGTCTTCAACATTTTTTAAATTTATAAAGAATCGAAAAAAGAATCATCTTTAAGCTTTTAAACCCATGCAAACCAATTGTAAATATTAATTGTTTTCATCAAGTAAGGAGTTAGAGGTTTTGATTCCTAAAACTTTATGAACTATGGAACGGAGAAAATTTACTCAATCGCTGGCCACTTCAATTGTTGGTCTTAGCCTCACCAATGGCTATGGTCATCGAGATCTAAGTATTGGACAGAAAAAACTGGGCATCGCCCTTGTTGGCCTTTGGAATTATGCCACACGTCAGTTGGCCCCAGCACTATTGGAGACCCAAATTTGTTCTTTGAAGGGAATCGTTACGGGTACCCCTTCCAAAGCTGCCGATTGGATAAACAAATATGGTCTCAAAGATCATCAAATTTACAATTACGATAATTTTGACAGTATTGCCGGTAATGATGAAATAGATATTGTCTATGTGGTTCTTCCCAACGATATGCACAAAGAATATACCCTTAGGGCCTTTCAGGCAGGGAAGCACGTGATTTGTGAAAAACCAATGGCCATGAATGCACTAGAAGCGGCAGAAATGGTCGCAGCAGGAAAAAAAGCAAAGCAAGAGCTTTTTCTAGGCTATCGTTTGCATTACGAACCCCACCATCGAGAAGCCATTCGCTTGTGCCGAAATGAAGCTTTCGGAAAGATCAAATTTTTTGAGGGAGGTTTTGGCTTCCGAATAGGAAATCCAAATCAATGGCGATTGAAAAAAAAACATGGAGGTGGAGCCATGATGGATGTTGGAATTTATGTCATCCAAGCCGCCAGATATTCCACTGGACAAGAGCCTATTGCTGTTACTGCACAAGAGTTTAAAACCGATGCTGTAAAATTCAAAGAGGTCGATGAGTTGATTACCTGGCAGATGGAGTTTCCCGGAGGAGCTGTTGCGAATTGTACTACTTCTTTTTCAGCCTCCACCAATCATATGTATGTGGCTGCCGAAAAAGGATTCATCAGAGTGAGTCCTGCCTATGGTTATGGTGGAGTGGCTGGTCATACCCGAAAAAATAAGTTTGACTTTGCTCAAGTCAATCAACAAGCCTTGCATATGGATGGTATTTCCAATTATTTATTGAATGGTACTCCTCATTTTAATGTTGGGGGAGAAGAGGGGTTGAGGGATATGAAGATTATTGATGCCATTTTTAATTCTGTTAAAAATAATGGTAAAAGGATTTTACTTTAAATAAAAAACCCCTCATAATTGAGGGGCTTATAAATCAAACAGATATGGTTTATTTGTCAGACATGATTAATTTAAGTTTTCCATTTCCGAATACATTTCTTGACTCTTGAACCAGACCTACAATTTTTCCAAAGGTGAATTCTCCTCCAAACATTGATTGATTTTTTTCAGATTTCCAATCTAAGTTTTTTCCCATTACTGGAATACGCCATGTGAAATGTGTAATCTGTTCTATTGCCTGATCGTTTCTGTCAATAACTTTTGTGAATCCCCACCATTTAACATTTCCATCATCAACATTGTTTTGAAAAATAGGTTTCGCCCAATTAGACTCATATTTTTCATAATCATCAACATTTTGAACCATAGCGTCGACATTTAAAATTTCTCCAATTTCCATTTCAACAGGGGGCATGGTTTGATCTTTGAGTTCTATGACATAATGGTGATGAGATTTTTTTACTTTGGCCTCAAGAATTTTTTTGATTTGTCTTGAAGACATTTTCCCTTTGAGTCTTTTTCCCACAACCTTAAGAAAACTTTCCATAGTCACTCCGTTCCATATAGAATCCATATCCTCTTTGGTTTCAAATCGATTAAGGGTCATATAATCTGGTCCCTCTCCATTTTCACTGTTGCTGGATTCTACTTTAAATAAAGACCACCCATACATCTTTCCGTCTTCGATGTTTTGTTTGTGGAATTCAACCCACACTTTTTCTAGTTCAAGGTACTGATCCTCCATTCCATCATTGATTTCAAAAAAATCGATGGCGGCAAATTGAGCCATAATTAGGGATGGAGATAATAGTAGTAGTAAAATAATTTTTTTCATTTTATTATATGGTTATAGTTATTCCGAAATTTAGCGATTTACTTTTAAATACGAATTAAATATTTTGCCCGATATATATGGCAAATAAAAGGTGTAGTGAATGTGATAACGAATTTGGTACTTTATTTCGGGTGAGACATTTGGAGGTTCACTATGCCAGGAAGGAATGGATATTTATTTGTAAAGTTTGTTTACGAAGTGTGAAAGAAAACAATATTCATTACAAATACGGTGGTACTTGGAAAGGGTAGTGTATTGTTTCTAATGATTTGACAGCAGTGTAGCAGATGGAGGGTCTAAATAAAGGTTGACAGAAGGATGCTTTCTGAGAATTGAGGCAGGACAGGAAGAATTGATCTCACCCTCTATTGCGTTTTTTACAGCGATGGCTTTCCTTAGGTCGGGAACGAAACAACTGATGTGTTTTGCGTTCATAATGGTGGGAATCGTCAAAGTGATAGCGGTTTTAGGAACAGTGCCAAAACTGTCAAACCAGCCTTCATTAAATTGTTGCATTCTACATTCGTGATCTAATTCGACCACTTTGATGGATTGTTTGTCCTTAAAGTCGGCCACTCCTGGATCATTAAAGGCCAAATGCCCATTTTCACCGACCCCCACACATGCGATATCAATGGTATGTGCTTTCAATAGTTTAGAATAATTACCCAAAGTTTTTTCCACCTCATTTTCATTAGAAATAATGGGGTGAAATTGTAAAGGTTGTATGTGATGAATGATTTTTTCTCTTAAGTAACGGACAAACCCCGCCGGATGATCCTCTGGTATGCCAATGTATTCGTCTAAATGAAAAATAATTACCTTACTCCAATCAATGGTACTTTTTCTGAGTGAATCCAAAAACTTCAATTGAGAATTACCAGTAGCCAGAACCATGCAAGCTTTCCCTTTTTCCTCAATGGATTTGGAAATACGATCTTCAACATCTTTAGAGGCCTCCAAAGCCAGTGCCTGATGCTCTTTTATGATGATTTTCAAAACTTAATTTTGACCTTTTATTGGTCTTATGGCTAATGTAAATATTTTATTGTAAATGTTGATTTCCAAATTTATTATTGAGTTCAGGCGCAATACTACTTTTTTTAAATTAAATTTATAATCTATGTCATTTTCAATATGTTGAAGTTAGATCCAATTTAAGTTGATCCTCTCATCAAAACACCGTGTATTTGAAGTTTATACAGGCGTATTGATTTTATAACACAGAATATGAAAAAAAGAATTTTTTGGGGGATATTGATCTTATTGATCACTATTACAGGTTTTTTTATTTACACTTTTGTTTTGAACCCCAAAAGTCCAAAAGATGAGGTAATGATTGAGAGTAATGAACTTTCATTAAGAGTGATTTATTCTAGACCCTCCAAAAGAGGACGTTTGATTTTTGGGAGCGCAGAAGACAATGCGTTGTTGCCTTATGGTAAATATTGGCGTTTGGGTGCCAATGCTCCTACGGTTTTTGAGTGCAACAGGGATTTGTTTTTCCTAAATAAAACCCTGAAAGCAGGACGGTATTCCATGTATGTTTTTCCTTTTAAGGATAATTGGGTACTGAGGTTGAACGACAGGATCAATAAATCGGGTTATGAACAACCAGCCGCTCAGTCGGATGTACTTTCATTAAGTTTACCTGTTTTGACACTAAACGAGGAAATAGAAAAACTTACGATCTCCTTTGAATCTTTTAAGGATACAGTTATGATGAAGATGACTTGGGCTAATAAAATGGTAAATATTCCCATACAAAAACTCAACAAATGAACTAAACATTGACTTTTGACTATCGTTATGCATTTTATTCGCCGATTAGGATGAAATGCTTTTCCATTCATATAAATCTGTAGGGGAGTCCTTACTTATTTATAATTAATCTTATTATGTATTGATTTTCAATGTTTTTCGAATCATGTTTTGTTTTAATTTTACTATAAAATAAGTACAATGGAAAATCTAAAAATCAGTAATAGCTGTGTTAATTGTGAGAACCTTAATCGAACCCTAAAAACTTGTGGTATCCATCAAGTTGAAGTAAGTGAGAAGTATACTTGCGACGCGTTTGAAGTTCAATCATAAGCAACCTAGATTTTTTGGAATCCTATTTCTAGTAAATAATCTTTAAAATTCTGTTATTTACCGATACAGAATTTTGAAAAGATATTTCTCAACAGCTCATCGTTGGTAACTTCACCCGAGATTTCTCCTAAATAATTTAATGCCTCATTGAGGTCCACACTCAAAAGGTCACCACTCAATTCATTTTCCAATCCTTTTTTAATGTTTAATATCGCCTTTAGTGCATTTTGCAGGGCTTCGTAATGTCTGGCATTAGAGACCACTACATCTCCTTGTGCAGCAATATTGTTAACTTGTTTAAAGAGTGTTTTTTTTAGTTTTTCTGTGGAATTCGGATCAAAAGTGGAGATACTGCAGAGAGCATCATAGGGGATTTCTGTTCTGCTTTTTTTCAATCTTTGATACAGGGATGACAATTTGCCTCCTTCAATCAAATCGATCTTATTTTCGACCAATATAATGATTAAGCCTTCTCTCTTAAATTCATCAATGGCATTGATAATTTCTGAGAAGGAGGAATCATTTGAATCAAATAGGTAGATCATCACTTTAGCGAGATCAACCTTTGCCTTTGCTTTTGCAACTCCTACAGCCTCTATTTTATCATCAGTTTCACGCAGTCCCGCAGTATCTATAAACCTGAACTGTATGCCCCATAGTGTTAAAGTATCTTCTATAGTATCTCTTGTAGTACCAGGAATATCAGACACAATTGCGCGGTCTTCGTTGAGAAGTACATTGAGAAGAGACGATTTACCAGCATTTGGTTTTCCAACTATGGCTACTGGAACTCCATTTTTTATCACACTTCCATATTGAAAGGAATCGATCAGAGATTTAATCTTGGATTTTAGCGTTTCAAGTAATTTCTCCAATGCCGTTCGATCCGCAAAAGCCACATCTTCCTCAGAAAAATCCAATTCTAAAGTAATAAGGGATGCAAAATCCAGTAGTTTTTGTCGCAATTGTGAAATTTCTTCTGCATAGCCCCCCCGCATTTGTTTGATGGCAACTTCGTGGGCTACTTTGCTCTCAGACTGGATCAAGTCAGCGACTGCCTCGGCCTGACTTAAATCCATTTTTTTATTTAAAAAAGCCCTTAAGGTAAATTCTCCAGGTTTTGCTGCTTTCGCCCCCATAGCGATGAACAACCTCAAAATTTCCTCCTGAATAAAACTTGATCCGTGACATGATATTTCGACAACATCCTCTCCGGTATAGCTGTTGGGGGCTCTGAAAATACTGACCAGCACCTCATCAATAACCTTTCCATTTTGATGAATTACGCCCAAATGAACCGTATGACTTTTTTGCTCGGTCAGCCTTTTTTGTAATCGTGGTTTGAAACACTCAGAAACCAATGCTATGGATTTTTCCCCTGAGAGTCGGAACATAGAAAGGGCAGCATTTCCACTTCCGGTAGCTTTGGCGATAATGGTGCCCGAATTAATCATTTTATTGTATATTGTTTTCGAAATAGAAAATTAATTAAACAAAAGACTGGGAGTTGATGGCTTTAGCTTATCGCTCCCTTTTTTAATTTATGAGTTACGGTCAATCTTTTTTTATGCAAGCGATGATTGTAGTTCTTCCATAGATTTTGAATAGAACTGTTTTCCTCTAATTCTGGATTGGTCTCCACTATGTCATACCCCTGCTTGTTAAATGTTTTTTGCATCTCATTAAAAATTACAGCTGTAACCCCCTTGTTTTGATATTTTGGATGAACGCCAATCAAATAGAAAGAAGCCCTAGAGTTAAAATATAGGGCCTTTAAGAAATACAGAAATCCAAAGGGAAACATTTTTCCATTTGCTTTTTTAAGCGCTTTTGTAAAAGAAGGCATGGTGATGCAAAAGGCGATTAATTCATCGTTTTGATCCGCAATGCATTTGATGAATTGCGGGTGAATGTATCGAAAATATTTTTTCTTATACTGCTGAATCTGGTGCTCTTGAATGGGTACGAAAGTTTGAAGCTTTCCATAGGTTTCCTCCAACAAAACAAACATTTTTTCCACATAGGGAACGATTTCATTTTTGGATTTAAAATCCAAAATTTTCAACTGGTATCGTTCTACCATCATATCAGAAAACCTCCTGATTTTTTCTGGAGATTGGTCGAAGGAACTCAATTGGATTTCATATTCCACCCATACCGCGAGGTCTTTATAGCCCAATTGCTTGAAGTGTTCGTAATAATAGGGCGCATTGTACCAGGTGATCATGGTATTACTCTCTTTAAACCCCTCTACCAACATTCCTGCCTTATCCATGTTCGAGAAACCTACAGGACCTTCGATAAATTCCATGCCATTTTCGAGTCCTATTGCGTGTACCTTCATCATTAGGGCGGCCGTTACATTAATATCATCAATGACGTCAAACCAACCAAAGCGAACTTTTTTCTTTTTCAGTTGCTCTACTTCAATCCAATTGATCATCACTGCGATTCTTCCTACGACTTTTTCCTCTTTAAGGGCCAAAAAATAATGTGCTTTTGCATTCTTAAAGACGGGGTTTTTGGTCTGATCTAAAGTGTCGATCTCTTCTTTGATGATGGGGGGAGTCCAATAGGGGTTATTTGAATAAAGTGTAAATGAAAACGCAACAAAGCGCTTAAGATCTTTACGACTGTAGATTTCAATGATTTTTATATTCTCTTTATTCATTTTCAAATCCGCTTTGCCTTTCGGGCCCTTTTCTTTTCTGATTTTGTGTTTTTTTTCATTGTTTTTTTCAATTCCTTTTCTTCCTTTTTGGCTGCTTTATACTCTAATTCAGCAGCACTGATAAAATCTTTATGGAAGTTCAAACGATAGGAAACCCCTAAATTAAAAAAAATTGCTCCGGGTCGTGTGTTGGTATTGATCCCTACGGTTCCCTCTAACTGAATGTCATCTGAAAAAAGATAGGCTGCACCGGTTCTGAAAATTTGGTCATTGTAACGTTCGGAAAACAAGCCTTCATTTTCCAAATACACCGACCACAGCGGATGGAAGGTGTGGGTGAGGGTAAGGATGTAGCTTTTGGCAGTATGTTCTGTTAGATAGCGATCAAAAATAAAATTGGTGACAAAAACCCAAGTGCCCAGAAAATGAGATTGTGTGGCCAAAACACCCCGAAGAGAAAAGAAGGGTTCTTTGTCTTGTGAAACTCCTAAATTTTGATAAAAAATGGGACGATACAGTAGGTTGAAAACGTCTCCAAAAGGGTAGGGGTGATTTTTATCAAAAATGAAATTTCCCCCAGCAGTTAGTGATACAGCTGGAATGAGGTGTTTTATTTTAAAACCATTATTGGCCTTCCAACTGTAATTGTTTACCTCTTGTTCTTTTTTAAACGGATCATAGATCAAATATTTTATGCCTAAAAAATTCTGAAGAAACCCTTTTCTTTTGTACTCAATGGATTGACTGGAAATTTTATTGGTTAATTTATCAAACATAAAAGAACCTTGGTAGGTCAATTCCAATCGCTCTGATAAAAAACCCCATCGTACAGAAAGAAAAATTATATTTCCATCAATGGTTGAATTATTGTAATCCTGATTATTGTATTTGCGGTGTTCCAAGCCCCCTTCAAATTGGACGATTCCTTTTCCTACCGCAAAGGCTCCTATGGAGGCACCCGGTCTGTTAGAATTGATCTGATCGGTGTATTGAGCCTCGACAAAGACCGTTAAAAAGAGAAACAACACCCTCAGCCGTCCAATCATTGAGATTTTTTTTGCAAGATAAATCTAATTTTAAATCTATAAGTTAGCTGCTTTTAAAAACATCACATTAGTCATAAGTTTTAATTACTTTTGAGAGAAATACCTATTCAACTACCGTGATCGGAATCCTTAAGTTTTTTGTTATTTTGATGATCACCATCTACGTTTTAAGATGGATTTCCCCTTTTTTGTTAAAGTATTTTATGGAACGTTTGTTCAAAAAAATGCAACAATCCAAAACCGAGGGCCAACATCATTCACCCCACAAAAAATCGGATAAAAAAACAGAACAAATGGGTGAATACATAGATTATGAAGAAATTGATTGAACCTTACTTGAACAAAGCTACTGCAATACATATTGCGGTTATCTCGGGCTTTGCTTTGTTTTCAATCCTGTTCTTCTACCCTGTGCTATCCGGAAAGTCACTCATTCAGTCAGACATTCAACAGTACACCGCAATGTCCAAACAGTTACAGGACTACCGCGAAAAAAACGATGAAGAGATTTATTGGATCGATAATGCTTTTGGTGGTATGCCCACCTATCAGCTTGGGGCGCGATACCCATATGACTTTCTGACCCCCATCCATAAAGTATTTCAGTTGATCCCCCAACCGGCTGAGATTTTATTTCTTTACCTTTTGAGTGCCTATCTTTTTTTGCTCATTATCAAAATGCCCATTCCCATTGCATTATTCGGTGCCTTTGCTTATGGTCTTTCCACTTACCTTTTAATCATTCTTCAGGTGGGTCACAATACCAAGGCACAAGCATTGGCCTATATGCCACTAGTAATCGGAGGAATGTATATGATTCTAAATCAACGTGAGTTAAGAGGCTTTGTGCTAACTGTGTTCGCTCTTTCCATGCAAATTCGTGCCAACCATTATCAAATGACCTATTATATGTTGATGCTGATGATGGTCATGGGATTGGTTTACGGCATACATGCTTTTAAATCTGGATTGTGGAAGAAATTTTCACGCCAATCCTTGCTGGTGGTTTTGGCAGGAATTATCGCCTTGGGACTCAATGCACCGCCACTTTTAGCGACAGCGGAGTATTCTCAATTCAGTACGCGTAGTAAAAGCGAATTAAAATTAAATGCTGACGGAACCGCTAAAGAAAGTACAGGAGGACTAAGTTCTGAATACATTACCCAATTCAGCTATGGAATCTTTGAAAGCCTCAACCTCTTGGCTCCCAGAATTCAAGGGGGTGGATCTTCAGAGGATTTGGGCGAAAATTCGGCATTGTATCACTTTTTGATCCAAAATGGATTACAGCGATCACAGGCCAAAAGTTTTGTTTCGAATGTACCCACTTATTGGGGCAGTCAGCCCATACTGGAGGCACCCGCCTATGTTGGTATTACGGTGATTTTTATCGCTTTTTTGACTTTGTTTATAATTAAAGGACGATTGCGGAATGTTTTAATGATAGGGATTGTATTGTCCCTTCTCCTTTCCTGGGGGAAGAACTTTCCTTTGTTGACTCAGGTTTTTATCGATTACTTTCCCTTTTACAACAAGTTCAGGGCCGTGAGCTCCATTCAAGTGATTTTGGAGTTTTGCTTCCCTGTTTTGGCATGTTTGGGGCTTTACCATCTATTTTTTAGTAAAGAACCACCCAAGTACAAAAAAATATTAATGGTGGCATCGGGGTTTGTGGGTTTTCTTGTTTTAGTGTTACTCTCCAAAGGACTTTTTGATTTTACAGGTGCCATAGATAATTATCTCCGAGATGCCTATGGGCCAGTTTTAATGGACCAAATTGTTACAGCCAGAAAATCTATTTTTACCCACGATCTGATTAGGGCAATCATTTATTGTATCCTTATTTCCTTAGTATTTTATTATTTTTCAAATGGAAAGCTGTCCAAAAATATTTCCCTCGGTCTGCTATTCGCCCTTATGCTGTTTGATCTGATGGGGGTCTCTCAACGTTACATAGACAGGGATCTATTTGTATCGAGCCGAATTAAAAATAATTTATTTCAAGCGAAAAAAGGAGATCGCTTGATCATGAATGACACTACCCGTTTCAGGGTCTACGAACCCGGATTAAAACTTTCAGGAGCGCGCACCTCCTTTTTCCATAATTCCATTGGAGGCTATCACGGCGCCAAACCACGGAGATTCGAGGAGCTTTACGATTATTTCAGCACCCATCAAATTTCCGCTGTTATGGATATGCTCAATGTGAAGTATCTTTTAATTCAGGAGAAAGGGGAGCAGCAAGTAATTGAAAACCCAAATGTATTGGGAACCTCATGGACAGTAGATTCCATTGCGGTGGAGTCATCAGCAGACCGAGTACTTGAAGCCATGAAAATTACTGATTT
Source organism: Flavobacteriaceae bacterium (assembly GCA_965662705.1). Lineage (GTDB taxonomy): Bacteria > Bacteroidota > Bacteroidia > Flavobacteriales > Flavobacteriaceae > UBA8316. Next base: position 3,111 of record CBFIIP010000089.1, on the reverse strand, counting down.
TAAGCATAAAGCCATTGTTTTAAAATCTGAAATACCCAATGACCTTGCATTGGAATATGATGCAAAAGCGTTAAAAAAACTTGAATTGATCAAATATCAACCCACCCATTTAAAGTATGAATATGAGGCCGAAAAGCAACAGTTAGTCGTTTTCTCTGAGATGTTCTATCCTAAGGGTTGGACCGCAACGGTAAACCGAAAAAAGACAGATATATTCCCCGTCAATTATGTTTTGAGAGCCATTCAAGTTCCCTCTGGCAAACACTCCATTGAATTTATTTTTGACCCCCCAGTCGTCCACCAAGGGGTTAAGATCAGATGGGTCTCTTTATTGATATTTGTTATTGGGGTTGGTTTTTTTGGATTTAAAAAAATCAAGCGAGATCAGAGGTAAGCAAGATGGGAATCATAGCCAAACAGTCCTTCTTTAACAGTATAAGCATAGCCATTGCTTATCTTATAGGAGCTTTTAATACTGTATTTCTTTATCCCAATTATATGGGTAGTAAACTTCAGGGGTTGGTGGTTGCTCTTTTGGCCATTTCCAATTTGGTTCAACCCTTTATCTCCTTTGGAGTTCAACACGCTGTGATCAAATTCTACAGCAGTTCTGAAAGTAAGGAGGAAAGAGATAAACTATTGAGTTTATCTGTTTTTCTACCGATTTTGATCTTTGTTCTCCTATTGATGATTGCTTTATTTTTTCATGAATCCATAACAGATTTTATTGCTTCAGAAAATGAAGAGATTGGAAAATACTCCTATCTTATTTTGGCGATTGCATTTGCTACTGCTTTATTCGAAGTGTTTTACAATTGGCTGAGGGTACAACTTGCTTCCGTTTTTGGTAACTTTTTGAAAGAGCTTTTCCCCAGGGCATTGATTTTCGTTTTGTTATTGTTGTTTGCCTTTGAAATGCTTGATTTGGATGGATTCGTTATGGCCCTGATCGCAGGATATTACTTGCGATTATTATTGATTGTGGCCTATAGTTTTGCGAAATATACCCCAAAGTTTTCTTTAACCTTACCGGATCAGTTCAAATCCATTCTCCGATACAGCTTGCTGATCTTTATGTCAGGAACGGCAGCGAGTTTAATTTTGGATATAGACAAATCTATGATTTCCAATTTTCTTACGGTTGAAAATGTAGCCTATTATAGCGTTGCCATATTTATAGCGGCAGTGATTGAACTTCCCGGCAGGGCAATGTTTCAGATTGTAAGCCCTTTGGTGGCAAAAGCCATTAACGAAAACGACGAAAAATCATTAAAAAACCTTTTGAAAAAGAGCGCAAACAATTTACTTCTGATTTCTGGATTGCTATTCCTGTTAATTAATTTAAACTTAAATGATTTCTATGTTTGGGCTGATTTGGAAGATTATACCATCGCGCTGGACGTGGTTTTGATCGTATCTTTTGGAAAGCTATTCACAATGTCTATGGGATGCTTGAACAATATTATAACCAATTCAAAATATTACCCCTATGTTTTTTGGTTTTCAACAACCTCTGCTTTCCTTGCTGTGCTCCTTAATTTATACCTTATTCAATCTTACGGTATTGTTGGAGCGGCCTATGCCACACTTGCAGTAATAGTCTTAATTAATATTTTAAAACTGGTATTGGTTCAAGTGAAGTTTAAAATTAACCCTTATGGAAGAGAGACTTTCATTACTCTTGGAATCGTTTTTTTGTTATACGTTTTTGTTTCTCAATTAACCATGAACATTGCTCCTTTCTGGTCTTTGTTGGTGAGGTCTTTTATTATCGGTTTGGGTTTTGCCGTCTTATCCCACTTGCTCAAACTCACTGAGGACATACGACAGTTTGTTCTCAAGGCTTTATCTAAACTTAAAAGAGCCTAAGCCAAAAGTTTTTTAGTGAGGTATTGGGCTGTATAAGAGGCTTTCACTCCGGCTACCTCTTCTGGAGGTCCCATGGCAACCAATTCACCGCCTTTTTTTCCACCCCCGGGTCCAAGGTCGATGATATGATCCGCACATTTAATTAGATCGATATTGTGTTCCACAACAATGACGGTATGTCCTTGATCAATGAGTGCGTTAAAAGAGACGAGCAACTTGTTGATGTCGTGAAAATGAAGTCCCGTAGTGGGTTCATCGAAAATAAAAACAATCTTGTCTTTGCTAGTCCCTCTTCCAATAAAAGAGGCCAACTTTATCCTTTGTGCTTCACCTCCAGAAAGTGTTGTAGAGGGCTGACCAAGTGCAACATAGCCCAATCCTACCGCTTGAAGGGGTTTAAGTTTTTGTGCCATTTTGGTTTCACCCTCCTTTTCAAAAAAATCAATGGCATCTTCCACACTCATTTCTAGCAATTGATCCAATGATGTCCCTCGGAATTCAACTTCTAAAACTTCTTTTTTGAAACGTTTCCCTTTACAATGTTCACACTCCAAGACAACATCTGCCATAAATTGCATTTCAACGGTGATGGTTCCGTCCCCCTTGCAATGATCGCAGCGGCCCCCGTCCACATTAAATGAAAAATGTTTGGCATCGTATCCACGATTTTTTGATAAGGTTTGTTTGGCAAACAAACTTCTGATCTCATCATATGCTTTGATATAGGTCACAGGATTGGACCTCGATGATCTACCGATGGGATTTTGATCGATAAATTCTATGCTATTGATCTCTTCGAAAGGCGCTTTAATTGAATCGAACTGACCCGGTTTGTCATTAAATATACCTTTTTCGCGTTGCAAGGCAGGATAAAGGATTTTTTTAACGAGGGTTGATTTACCACTTCCTGAAACACCGGTTACGACGGTCATACAGCCGAGTGGAAAGCTGACATCTATGTTTTTTAAATTGTTCTCCCTATTACCATTGAGCACAATTTTGGCACGACTTTTTCTTCTTTTTGTTGGAATAGGAATCTGGAGTTCATTGCGCAGGTATTTTGCCGTTAAACTCTCCGATTTGGAAATGGTCTCGATAGTTCCTTCTGCTACGATTGCCCCTCCATAACTCCCAGCTTCAGGTCCCATATCAATAATTTTGTCCGCAGCATGCATGATTTCCTCGTCATGTTCCACAACGATGACAGTATTTCCCAAATCCCGGAGCTTTTTTAGAACCTGA
>CBFIIP010000088.1:0-4043 GCA_965662705.1 Flavobacteriaceae bacterium | reverse complement strand
TAGAAGATCAAGAGCCTCCTGCCTATGGCCCCCCTCTCTTTGTTGCCTGTACCACCGCTGATAAATTAGACCTCGCCATACCCAGTGCTCAACTCTATATCCATTGGGCAGAAAAAGGTTTTGTTTCCGAACTACATAATTATCACCACGGAGATCACGGTTTCGGCATGAGAAAAACAGGGTATCCCGTGGACGGATGGTTTGAAGACATGATCAATTGGATGGCCGTCATTGGAATGCTGTAGTGATCACTTCTTTTTTTCTTTGGCCTTGCCACCAATAGCTGTTAGATCATAGGTGATCTCAAATACGATATACCTAGGCTGAATGATGTAGGAATTGGTCGTAAAAGAAAACTGGTTAAAACTGTCCTGATTGATCTGAGTGTCATTGAGTAAATTGGTCGCTCTGACTCCAAACTCCCACTGCGAACCCTCAGGCCTATAGGATAAATCCGCTTCTAAAAAACGAAACTCATTTAAGGTCTGATCTTGATTGCGGTAAAAGTTGTAGGTGTATTTGGAATTAAAAACAAAACCTTTCAAGAAATAAGCATCAATAAGAACATAGGGAGCATCAGTAAAAAATTTGCTCTCTACCCCTCCGGTTTTATAATCTCTTATGCTGTAGCTGTACCCTATTTCTATATTGGGCTTGGTTCTAAAATTGGTGGCCAAGTTCAAACGGTATCTCTGGGTAAAGTTGCTTGAGGCCGTTGGCGTTCCATTGATGACATTGTTGAAATCACTATAATTATAATTAATACTTATCCCTCCCTTAAAATTCTTCGATCTTTTATCAATTCTACCTGAGGCTCCGTAGGTTTCGCGTGGGAAATTAGAGTTGGTGGCCGACCTCACACTATTGATTCCTTGAATTTGAGTAGTGTTTTCAATGGCACTATCTCTGATAGAATAACTCAAGTTGGCGAATATATTGGTGAAATTAAAGATGTTGATACTTTGATAATTCAGGTTGACCACATTAAAAAATGCAGCCTCCAAATTGGGGTTTCCTTGAAAAAATGAATTGTAATTTCTAAAGATGTAACCCTCAGCAAGGTTGTTGATGTCTGTAAATTGTCGTGTTGAACGATAAAGAAGTCTTAATGTCTCAGAATCTTTAAGTTTTAAAAGCACCCTAAAATCCGGTCGAAAAAAAGAAAAGTTATTGGTCAAAATACTGCCCAACTGCCGGGTCTCGGTTTTGTAGGAATGAATTGTAACCCCCGGATCAAAAGTAAATATCCCGGAAATAAACCGATAATGCAGTGCCGCATAAGCATCTTGAAAATGAAATAAGACATCATTGTTCAATCGACTTTCCAAAAAATTTTGACGACTGTTATTGTCTAAAATCTGGAAAATTGACGAGTCAAAATCTTGTTTTACATCCGTCATCCCAAAAGTAAAATTCAAATTGGCTTTGGGGGAAAGTAGATAATAATAATCCAATTTAGCTTCGATCTTGTCGGTTTTGACCTGCCTTTCTTGATTGATATTAAAGTTGTCTTGATCCGAGTTCAAATTTAATAAACCGCCAAAGGGCTTAAATTGTTTGATGGCCCTGTAAAACGGATCCTCCTCCTGTTTTAAATGCTGTGCCTCAAAAGAAAAGATATGATCTTCGTTATGAGTATAGTACAACCGCAACTCCTGATTGAGAGAATAGGGCGTTTGATTCCTGAATTGTCCTATCTCCTCAGGTAAACGTTGACCTTGCCTTCCGGAAATTGTGGTCAAGTCAGAGATTTCATTCTGATTGGAAGTCTTGTAAAGGAGGTTGTATTGGGTCTGAAGATTTTCGTTCGGATTGTATTCCGTTGTGAATTTATAGAGTTGTTGTTCGTTTTCTTGGGCGGTGTACTCTGAAGTTTCCTCCAAGGCATTCGAAACAGTATACCTTCGGGTATTTTTTTCTTCCAACATATTCTCTGCCCTAGAATAAATGGCAAAGCCACTGAACTCAAGGGCTTCTGAGGGGGAAATGCTGAAGTTATATGCTCCAAACTGAGAATCAATGGATTTGGCTCTGTTGTTCTGTAAATTGGTAATCCCTGCATCATCTGAACTGATATTAATTGAGGTTCCTGTTCTAGCATTTAGATTGTTAAATCCCCCTCCAAAACGATAAAAATCTTGACGACTCAAGGGGGACTCACCAATATTATTGCTATTCCCCAACAGGTTCATGCTCAATTCTTTTGAATAGTAAAATATTTTAGGGTTGGCAATAAATCGATCTTCATTACCGAGTCCCCCGCCCAACTCTCCAAACCAGAATTTATCCTTTCCGCTTTTCAAACTGATGTTGATGGCCACATTGTCTTCATTGTTGGTAACGCCCCTTAACTGGTTTACTTCCGAAAAATTTCGAAGCACCTCTACTTTTCCAACCGCATTGGCAGGAAGATTCTGTGTAGCCAACTTGGAATCACCATCAAAAAAATCCTTACCCTCAACGGTGATTTTTCTTATCTCTTTTCCCTCAACTTCAATACGCCCCTCATCATTGACTTCAATCCCGGGCATATTTTTCAGAACATCCTCTAATTTTCTTTCAGAACCCGTATTGAATGAATCTGCGTTGTATATGATCGTGTCTCCCTTAATGGTAACCGGCATCTCGTAAACCACTTCCACCTCATCCAAAGACTCTGCTTGCTCTTCTAAAACAAAGTTTTTTTTAATATTTTTCTCTTCGTTGAGGACAAAAGCTAACTCTTTTAACCCGATAAAGGTTATTTTAATATCATAATCCGTGGCTTTTTTTAGGGTCAACCTGAAATAGCCGGAGTCATTCGAGATTCCGAAACCATCCAGTATTTGGGTTTCTTTTTCAACGGCTACGATATTGGCCCCCATTATTGGGGTTCCACTTACATCTGTTATGGTTCCCTCCAAATCTATATTTTGAGCCAAGCCAAAAATCGTGGAGATCAGGAAACATCCCAATGAGTATATTTTCCTCAATTTTTATAATTTCAAATTAACGGGGGCGGAAGCCCCCTCTGCCATTTCCTCGGTTTCTCCGATACATTTCACGCATTTCTGCAATTTTTTCTGTTCGAATTTTGTTGTACTCCTTCGTGTTTACGACAGTCCCTTTTTGGGGAGCTTTAATTTTCATTTTTTCCTTGGGATTAATCACCACTTTCGTGCATAAGACAGTGGTATTATCGCTGTTAACTTCAAGAATAAGTCCAGGTAAACCTCCATATTTGTGAGGGCCTGTTGAAACTGGAATCTGAGGCGTAAACCATGCGGTGATATTCACCGTTTTCATTTTAGGTTTATTTTCCTCAGAACTTTGCCTGCCAAACTGAAAAACCTCTTGGGGAACTTCCCTACTCATTGTCGCTTTGTAAACGGTATAATTTCCAATTTGCTTGGATTCCCCTGAAAGCACCCACTTGCTCTCGGGCAAGCTGTCTTTGATCAAGAATTTTTTTCCAAAAAGCTCCACACGATTGGTAAAGGTTTTTGTAGTAAACTCTTTGTGTAAGATCCCCTGAAAAGGACTCATAAAAGACATAAAATTAAAACGTCCACTCCCTTCGGAATTGTCCAAACGCTCTTCTTCATAAAAGGTGGAAGCTGTGCTGTTAAAATCCAATTCATAGTTCTTTTCCAAATTGGACTTCATACGCTCCATGATTCTTTGCTTTCTTTCAGGCGGGATATTGGCACCAAAATTGGGATCCATTGTGGTCTTAGAAATATAATAGGCTTTCCCCTGGAACTCCTGAGCAAATGTTGCTGTCAATGAGATCAAGAGAAGTGACAGCAAAGTGAAATTTTTCATCAATATTTTCTTTGTGATACTTCTTGGACAGTTTTTTTAGGCTTGGGTTTAATCCGATTTTTTTTAAATATTTATATATTACGAACCAATGATCGTGACCACAAGCCCATTTGGACTATAATATATAATCTTATGAAAAAAACAAATCACCCTCTTGCCATGAAACGGAGAGGTTTCATTAAAAAAGCTGTTTCTGTTGGATCATTGATGATCCTTCCCAGCCATGTCCTTTTTGCCAA
>CBFIIP010000087.1:0-3376 GCA_965662705.1 Flavobacteriaceae bacterium | reverse complement strand
TCTTTGTTAAGGACAAAGTTTGGGTGAATTACGAACGCATCATGTCTGATATATTCGATCATCTTCTAGCCGCCATACCTTTCTTTGAACTGCAGTGTTTTGAATATACTTCCCAAAGCAATTCCATTCTTGAACACAAGCAGTAAAAATCATTTTTTATTGACTGTTTTTTTTGATATTCTCATTACTTTTAACGGGAAACTTTAAAAAAATAAATTGACTTTATATGGATTTCACTCAGCTTTACACCCCAGGATTTAAAAACAGAAACAGAGCTCATTTTGCCGCTATTGTCAATTTGGCTTTAGCGGATGGTCATATCTCTGAGGAAGAGAAAGCCTTTATTGATCGGCTGGCCATCTATCTTGAAATTGATCCTGAAATCGTTCAACAAGTTATGGAATCCCCGGAGCAATTCAAAGCTGACCCTCCATCCGACAAAAACTCCCGTCTTGAAAGACTTTACGACTTAAGTAAAATGATTTATGCGGATAACATTGCCGATGACAACGAAAAGAAATTATTGGAAAAAATGGTCTTAGGTTTGGGATTTGAAGCGGACAAAGCCAGTCAGGTAGTAAAAACTACGCTTGAAATGGTATCCAAAGGTATAGACCAAGACGATTTTGTAGCAACCTTTAAGGTTTAATATTTTAAGTCACTTACGTAATACCCTATCTCCTCATCTGCAATCATTTCATCTTGATCGATATAAAGCATAGTGGGATAACCTTTATCAGGATGGTAATCAACCTCCAAAGTGTGAACCTTGTCTTTTTCTGCTTGCTCAATTAAATTAAACAATTGATTGATGGTTTGAACCCCCCAATGCTCATCTTCATCATAGGAAGCTCCATCGACTTTTACTATTTTTCCATTGACAACCTGAACAGTCTTAGGAAGGGTAGCCTCCCTGATACAATAGCAAGAGATTTGAAAGGTACAAGTGTATGAATCAATGGCAAGGGCCTCCCATTTATTTTTGTTGAGTTCGAAATCATTTAGCGGCTCAATCTTTTCCTCGCTGCATGACAATATCAAGAAAAACAATAAAGTCAAATAATAAAATCTCATTTGGTCAATAAGATTCAAATATCATGCCAACTAACCTATTTAAAAACCTTTCGGTAACGCCAATAGGAAACGGCTCCCAACAGGGCAATAATAACGATGGCGTAGTAAACAAAACTTGGTGTAATGATTTTATCACCACTTGCATAAGAGTGTAAACCAACCAAATAGAAATTCACCCCAAAATAGGTCATTAATATGCTGGCAAAAGCAATGATACTCATAAAGTTAAAAGTCCATCTTCCCCTTAATCCTGGGACAAATCGCATATGAATCACAAAAGCATAAACCAAAATACTTATTAAAGCCCAAGTCTCTTTTGGATCCCAGCCCCAGTATCGACCCCAACTCTCATTGGCCCACATCCCTCCGAGAAAATTCCCTATTGTTAGCATGATCAGTCCAACGGTCAAGGACAATTCATTGATGATGGTAAGTTCTTTGATGTTGAGATCAATTTTAGCTTTGTTCTTTTTGGCAGCTATTGAAATTAATAAGAGCGCAACCACACCGATAATCATGCTCAGCGCAAAAGGACCATAACTGCCCACAATCACAGCAACGTGAATCATTAACCAGTAACTGTCTAAAACAGGCTGAAGATTGGCAATGGCAGGATCCATCCAATTCCAATGGGCAATCATCAATATCATCGATGAGACAAATGTAGTGGCTGCTAGAGTCAGCTCAGATTTTCTCCCGAAAATCAAGCCAAAAAACATGGTGGCCCAAGCCACATAGATCATGGATTCATAGGCATCGCTCCAAGGGGCGTGTCCTGATATAAACCAACGCGCCACCAAGCCTCCGGTATGGAGCAAGAAGAGCAACAATACGACACCCACTAAAAACTTAACCGCAAAATACAATGCATTACGCTCTCTAAAAATCTTAAGCACCAATAACACCAACAACAATAGACCAGCATACAAATACCAGCTGAAAAGCTTTTTAAAAATATCGTATTGATTGTATAAAATTTCAGCTTCTATTTTCTCCTCGGTTGGCATAACATTTCCCCCAAATTTCTTCTGAAAACCTTCAAGGCTCTCCAGTAAATTATCGGCCTGCGTATAATCCCCATCCTCTCTGGCCAACCTCAAAGAATTGAAATACAATGGTAATATATTATGAACATAAAGGGAGTCTTTGCCACTAAAAGTCGCTTCATTCAACTCAGGATATGAAACCCACTTGTTAGACGCATCACCGGGTATGGGGAAAATCCTCATTACTTTTCCTTCCAATGCGGAATACAAAAGATTGACCCTTTTGTCAACTTCGATAAAATCTTTTTGGAATTGATTGGGAACGGCGGCCCGATAAGCCCCTTCCAATTGGGATGAAATCTTGTAATTCCCTTGGGGGTCAAAAAAAGATACCAATGAGGCATACTTTTGTTTGGAGTCCACACCAATTATTTTTCGCAGGCTGTCATTGCCTCTTTTAAGGTAGATGATGGGAACATTGTACCACAAGGCAGGACTTTCTACAATGGACATCATCACCTGATCTGCATTGAGCGTACCGAAATGGTCTTTTTTACTGACTTTACGAACCAATTCTGATGAAAAAGTATTGGCCGGCTTCATTCTCCCTCCTAAGTCTTGAATGACCAAACTCCCAAACTTAAGTGCATGTTGTTTGTCAATCGCATTGGCATTAACGATGGAGTCAAAATTAAAAGCACTTTTTGGACTGTGGTCGTGGGTTTGAGCATTTAGCCCTAAAGAGAACATTAGAAACAAAACGGAAACCAACGCTTGTTTTTTATTTTTGATTTTATCAAGGGCCTTGGACAAATCTTTAAATCTTGTTTTTCCAATGAAAAAAATCCCCATCATACTTAAATACAAAAGAATATAGCCGACATAGGTTACCCAAGTACCCCAGAAATCGTGGTTTACAGACAGAACCGTTCCTTTCTCATCCGGATCGAATGAGGCTTGAAAAAATCGGTAACCCTTGTGATCCAAAACATGATTCATATAGATATCATAATCAAAAGTGTTTTCTTCTTCGACTGTTATTCTAGACATAAAAGAGGAATAACTTTTTTCTGTTCCGGGATATTTTTCGGCAATAAAGTCATTGAGTCGAATGGCAAAGGGCAGGTCTAAACTTTTGGAACCATATTTGAAATAAAAGTCCAATCCTCCGACGCTTATTTTTTTCATATTGTTGGCGATGCCTTTACCCCCCAAAACAGTGATGGATGAATTTTCTCCCTTTGAGACCACATTGAGTTTTAAGGCATCTTGAACCCCAGGAGCGCCTTCCTCAGATTTAACCCAATCAAATTTAC
>CBFIIP010000086.1:0-14964 GCA_965662705.1 Flavobacteriaceae bacterium | reverse complement strand
AAGTGCTATTGAAAAATTATCTGGTAAGCCTGAAATAACCCGATTCAAAGGTTTGGGTGAAATTTCACCCGACGAATTTAAGCATTTCATAGGTGATGACATCCGCTTAGATCCCGTTATGATGGACAAGTCCACCACCACAGATGAACTATTGCAATTCTATATGGGCAAAAATACGCAAGATCGTCAAAAATTTATCATTGATAATTTAAAGGTGGAGTTGGATGTAGCAGAAGAAATGGTATCATAAATGGACGAATTAGAGCACGACAATCTACCTGAGGAAATTAACCAAGGCGATACCTTAGTCAAAGTTACAGGTATGTACAAGGACTGGTTCCTTGACTATGCGTCTTATGTTATTTTGGAACGTGCTGTCCCTTCGATTTTCGATGGACTCAAGCCTGTCCAACGAAGGATTCTTCATTCCATGAAAGATTTGGACGATGGCCGTTACAATAAAGTAGCAAATATTGTTGGCCATACCATGCAATACCACCCCCATGGAGATGCCAGTATTGCCGATGCCATGGTTCAAATTGGTCAAAAAGATTTATTGATCGATACCCAAGGGAACTGGGGAAATATACTCACGGGGGATCGCGCTGCTGCCTCGAGATATATTGAAGCACGACTTTCTAAATTTGCTTTGGAAGTGGTATTCAGCCCCAAAATAACGGACTGGCAACTTTCATACGACGGTAGGAAAAAAGAACCGGTTCACCTGCCTGTAAAATTTCCATTGTTGTTGGCACAAGGAGCAGAGGGAATTGCAGTAGGGCTTTCTACTAAAATACTGCCACATAATTTTGTGGAATTACTCAATGCCAGTATTCAGCACCTTAAAGGAAAAAAAATCAAACTGTATCCCGATTTTCAAACCGGGGGGATCATTGACATCCAAGGATATAACGACGGCAACAGGGGCGGTAAGGTCAGGGTCAGGGCCAAAATCAATCAATTGGACAAAAACACTTTGGTCATTAATGAAATTCCCTACGGTACCACCACCTCCAGTTTAATTGACAACATCCTGAAAGCCAATGAAAAGGGAAAAATAAAAATTAAAAAAATTGAGGACAATACCGCTGCTGAAGTAGAAATCATCATTCACCTTCCTCCAGCGATTTCTCCCGACAAAACGATTGATGCCCTATATGCTTTCACAGACTGCGAAACATCAATTTCTCCATTGGGTTGTGTCATCATTGACAACAAACCCCATTTTATTGGGGTCAGTGAGATGCTTGCACGCTCGACAGATCATACCCTAGAGTTGCTCAAAAAAGAATTAGAGCTGCAGTTGCAGGAGTTGGAAAATCAATGGCACCATGCCTCCCTAGAGCGAATATTTATTGAAAACAGGATTTACAGGGATATCGAAGAACAAGAGACATGGGAAGGTGTGTTGGAGGCCATCAACACTGGCCTTGAGCCTCACATTTCTATTCTCAAGAGGCCAGTAGTTGAAGAGGATTTAGTAAAACTCACCGAAATCAGAATCAAGCGAATTTCAAAATTTGATATCGATAAGGCCCAACAAAAAATAGAAGCATTAGAAGGTGATATTGCAGAAGTAAAAAACCATTTGGCGCATCTGGTGGACTATGCAATCAATTATTTCAAACATCTTATCAAAACCTATGGGAATGGTAAAAAACGAAAATCTGAAATCAGAATTTTTGACGATGTTGACGCCAAAAAAGTAGTGGTAAGAAACCAAAAACTATACGTTAACCGGGAGGAAGGCTTTATTGGAACTTCACTCAGAAGAGATGAGTATTTGTGCGATTGTGCTGATATTGACGACGTCATTATTTTCACCAAAGAAGGGAAAATGCAAGTGGTCAAGGTGGACAGCAAGGTTTTTGTTGGCAAAGACATCATCCACGCTGCTTTATTTAAGAGGAATGACACCCGGACCATCTACAATATGATTTATAGAGATGGCAAAAAAGGAAACTCCTTCATTAAAAGATTTGCTGTGAAGGGCATTACTCGAGAAAAAGTATATGATCTTACTCAGGGCACAGCCGGTTCCACAGTAATCTATTTCACTGCAAATCCTAATGGTGAGGCCGAAGTGGTCAATATTCTATTGAGAAACACTGGAAATGTCAAAAAGCTCAAGTGGGATTTAGATTTTGCTGATTTACAAATTAAAGGTAGGGCCGTCAGAGGAAATACCGTTACCAAATATAGTATCCTAAGAGTAGAACTCAAAGAAAAGGGGGTATCTACGCTCAAACCACGAAAAATCTGGTTTGACGAAACCATCAAAAGGCTCAATACCGACGAAAGAGGAACTTTACTTGGGGCCTTTAAGGGGGAGGATAAAATTTTGCTGATTAACAATGGGGGCAATGCCAAAGTGGTAATCCCCGACATGTCATTGCATTTTGACGAGTCCATGATTCTTATCGAAAAATGGATTCCCCACAAACCGATTACCGCAGTTTATTTTGACAAAGAGAAACAAAGATATTTTATCAAAAGATTTCTTATAGAGAGTGAAGTCAAAGAGGACTCCTTTGTTAAACCAGAGGGAGAATTAATTTTCCTGAATACCCATTGGCGTCCTATCCTTCAGGTTGATTTTGTCAAACCAAGAGACAAAAAGCCCCTACCGCCTATGGAAATCAATGCTGAGGAATTTATAGCAATCAAGGGATTTAAGGCCTTGGGCAATCAATTGACTAACAACAAGATCAAAAAGATAGAACTCAAAGAAGCTTTGCCCTATGATGAGGAGGAAAAAGTGCTCGAGGAAATTGAAGTGAACGAAGAAGAAGAATTGGATGGGGATGGCGCCTCACAAATCAAGCTAAACCTATAGTCAGTCAGACTTCCCCCTCATTTTCATATTGATAAATTCTACCCCGAGAGAAAAAGCTATTGCAAAATAAAGATAGCCTTTGGGTATGGAGCCAACTTCCTGATTCATAATCACGGTGTGTGACAGATGGGCAGCCTCTGCCAACAACATGAATCCAATCAATAAAAGGAAAGAAAGCCCTAAGACTTGTAAAGAGGGATGTTGATTTACAAACCTTCCGACAGGATGGGCGAAGAACATCATGACCAAAACCGAGATGACAACGGCAAAGCCCATGACCCATCCCGCAAATGGAATGCCATTGCTCATTCCCAAGGCAGTCAAAATTGAATCTACTGAAAAAACCAAGTTGATGAGGGTAATTTGAATAATGGCTTTGGTCATTGAAGATTGATCTCCGATTTCAAACGCCTTCTCTTTTTTGGCCTCTACCTTCTCATAAATTTCTTTGGTGCTTTTGTAGAGGAGAAACAATCCTCCCAAAAAGAGGATAACCGCCTGACCGGATACCTCCGCACTCATAAAATCATTTTCCAATTTGAACCATGTGGCTTGCATACGCATCAAAACCGATATCCCCAACAAAAGAATTAGTCTCAAAATCATGGCCATTGCCAGTCCAACTCCAATGGCTTTTTTCTGCTGCTTTTCCGATAATTTACCTGCGATGATAGATATGAACAAAATATTGTCGATTCCCAAAACGATTTCAAGAAAAGTGAGGGTCAACAAAGCAGATATAACCTCGGTAGTAAAAAAAGCTTCCAATCTTTAATTGATTTTTTTAATGGTACCTCGTTGTTTATTGTCGTTTTTTCCCACTAGGGAATATTCGAAAGTATAAGTATTGGATTCAGTGGATAGAATTTTAATTTGAACGGGACGTTTGTCTTGATTGGAGGATGGATTAATTTTGGTTAAAATACATTCACAATCATTCACCCAACGAATGTTGGCAGTATCGATTTTACCTTCATAACTTTCAATTTCCAGATCATTGGTTCTGGTAAAATAAGAAGTTTTGATTTCACCGTTGATGACAGAAGTAAATTCAAATGAGCCAGTGTGGAATTTTGTACAGTCTCTCTCAACAGAATAACAAGAACAGATCAAAAGCGATCCAAAAAAAATCAAAAGATAAGTTTTATGACTTGGGTAGATACCTTTCAAAGCTTCCATCACTGTAAAGGTAAATGATTTCTTTGGGAGTATCTCTTCCTTTCTCTTGATATACTTCCGGTATTTTTTCATCTGTTTGGGGCGCAACATGAATTTGGTTAGTAGCAGTTTGATTATGATCAATTCCCCCTTGATCGGAGAAAGAAATCTTTTTTTGATTTTCATCAGTGGGAGTGGGGGAGCCTAAAATAAGCCAGTCCAATTCCACTTCTTCAAAAGCGTCATAAATTTTCATCAAAAATTCTAAACTGGGTTTATTTCTTCCCGATAGGATATGAGAAATGGCAGATCGTTGGACTCCGATTTTGTTGGCAAAAGCAGCCGATGAAAGCTGGTGATTGCTCTTTACTTCTTCTATTCTTTCGATAATGGTATTAATGTTTAACATTGTAAACAATTGAATCTACTCACGAATATAGCGATAATAATAAATAAAATTATAATTAATATAAACTAATATTTCTTAATTTTAAATATTAATAAGACCCCGTAAATTACTGATAAGCAATAATTTAGTTAAGTCAAATCTAAAATCGTATACAAATGTTACCAAAAGAACATCAGAAACTGACCAAAATGTTTAATAATGTGAATTAATATTGTATATAAATGTAAACTTTGACTTGTTTACATTTGTAAAGTAATTGTGATTAATGATTTCTCATAACCGATATTTATCCTCTCAAAAATGGAATGCATCAATTGAAGCATTGCCTTTTAAAGTACCTATAAATATTATAGGTCACTCTGTATTGAATCAACCCATTTACGCCCATATGTTGGGCAATGGGCCTGTAAAAGTATTGTTATGGTCCCAAATGCATGGCAATGAATCCACCACTACACGAGCACTCTTAGAGGTGTTTAAAATGCTGTTTCAACCTGAGGGTCAGTCACTTTTGACTGCATTAACATTGATGGTTATTCCCCAGCTCAACCCCGATGGAGCAGATGCCTATACCCGACACAATGCCAATGGCGTGGATTTAAACCGGGATGCATTAGATCTTACACAGCCAGAGAGTATTGCATTAGATGCCGTTTTTAAGAGTTTTTCTCCCAATTTTTGTTTCAATTTACATGGCCAGCGGACTATATTTTCCGCTGGAAAAAAGGGAAAACCCGCTACTTTGTCCTTTTTATCCCCTGCAGCAAATCAAGAAAGAGGACTTACTGATGCCCGTTCCAAAGCCATGCAACTGATTGCTGGCATCCATAAAAGCCTGCAACAGCACATTCCTGGTCAAATCGGCCGTTATGACGATACTTTTAACCCCAATTGTGTTGGAGATCGTTTCACTTCACTTGGTGTACCAACCGTGCTCTATGAGTCTGGTCACCATGGACTGGATTACGACCGAAATTTCACCAAAGAAATAACGATTAAAGCACTTATTTCAGGACTTCAAAGCATTGCTTCCAAGGATTATCTGAATCAATCCATTGATGATTATAACTTGATCCCTCAAAACAGTAAAGACTATGTCGATTTGATCGTTGAAAATGTTGAAATTCGATCTGGTGGAGCGGTGTATAAAAATCAAGAATTGGCATTGCAATTCCAAGAGAAAAAAAAGGGAGACGAGGTACTTTTTAGACCAATTTGTATCAATTTTGCAAAAAAATTGGATTTTTTGGCGCACAACAGGCTTTCAGCTGATAAAATACTTCGTGAACCCTGTGTGGATTACACTGAGGGTAAAACTATTGAAATCTTTTAAAATTCATTAATTTTATGTAAAATACTCATAATTTGTTTTGTTTTGGTGAATATTTTTAAAACTAATGGTTATTTTTACACAAAACACTAACAAAAAATGAATATAGTAAAATTGGATGAGGTTGACCACCAAATTCTGGACATCCTTATAGACAATACCAGAGTCCCATTTACAGACATATCCAAGCGTTTACTCATCTCAGCGGGTACAGTACATGTAAGGGTCAAAAAAATGGAAGAAGCTGGCATTATTAAGGGTTCTTCTCTGAATTTAGATTATGTAAAATTGGGCTACTCTTTTATCGCTTATATTGGTATTTTTTTAGAAAAAACCAAGGTCATCAATGAGGTCATTGAAAGCCTAAACGAAATTCCTTTTGTCACGGTCGCCCATATCACAACAGGAAAATTTAATATTTTTTGTAAAGTAAGAGCTCACGATACCAAACACGCCAAGGAGATCATTTTTATGATTGACGACATTGATGGGGTATCGAGAACTGAGACCATGATTTCTCTCGAGGAGAGCATCAATGACAAGAAAAGATTAATGCACAGAATTTTTAATGAATTATAAAACCAGCTTACAACGATAATCAACAATGGCTCGACATCCTAAAATCGAGAGATTTAATCAGAATGTTCTCTCCAAATTTCAAATTTACAACAGCCTATTTCTCACCCTTCCTTTTGACAGTATCCGTAATACCTCAGTTTTAGTTCCTTTGTTTGCGGATCATTGCAAAAATGCCTACGAACAGAAGTTAGATCCAAAAGAAATTACCTCCACTTTTTTCAATCGATATCTCCCTGAGTATGATGAAAAAGAACGTATTGATATTCTTTTTCGATTCATTCAATTCATTGAGCGTCAAGTTGTTCTGTTTGATGCCATTGAAGACGCCGCCTTTGGTTATGTCAACAACATGCATGGAAGGGGAACCATACGCCATATTAAAGATGATGCTACCAACGATCAAAAAATAGAAAAACTGAAGGAATACCTCAATCAAATTAAGGTGAGAATCGTTCTTACAGCCCATCCGACTCAGTTCTATCCTGGTAGCGTTTTGGGGATCATCAATGATCTTTCCAAAGCCATCGATGCAGGGGAATTAGAGAAAGTCAAGCTATTGCTCACTCAGTTGGGTAAAACTAAATTCTACAAAAAAACGAAACCCTCTCCATTCGACGAAGCTGTTAGTTTGATCTGGTATTTGGAAAACGTTTTTTATCCATCAGCCAGTACCATATACACTTACATCAAAAAGCAAATCTTCAATAAAGGAGAATTGGACAATTCCATTTTTGATTTTGGTTTTTGGCCCGGAGGAGATCGAGATGGAAATCCCTATGTAACGCCAAAGATTACTCTCAAAACAGCTGACCGATTGAAGTTTACCATCCTAAGGAACTACTTTAGAGAGGTAAGGAAAATGAAGAGAAAACTTACTTTCGATGGTTTGGAAGAAAAATTAGATGCGTTGGAAAACGACTTGTACGCAGCTCTTTTTTCCAAGAAAAAACCTGAACATTTTAACCTAAGCTTTTTTGAAAAGGCATTGGATGAGATACATCAAGTAATCATCAATCAATCGGAGGGATTATACGAGTCGTTAATTTTAGACTTAAAACACAAAGTAAAGATATTTGGTTTTCACTTTGCCAGTCTTGACATACGGCAGGATTCCAGAGTCCACAAACAAGTTTTTGATGAAATTTTCTCGCATCCCAACATCCATAAATACGTAAAGGGACTACCGGAAGGGTTCAGTAGATTGGATACCCCAGAACGTCACAAAGTTTTGACGACCATCACAGGGGATGTGCCGGAGGAAATTTTTGAAACCACTATCACTCGCGAAACTCTTGGAAGTATTCGTGCCATGAGGGTTATCCAACAACAGAATGGTGAGAGAGGTTGTAATCGATACATCATCAGTAACTGTCAAAACATTGATAACATATTGGAATTATTTGCCCTGCACAGAATTTGTGATTGGGAGCATCCAACAGTTGATATTATTCCACTTTTTGAAACCATACCCGATCTGAAAGTGTGTGAACAAATCATGGAAACCCTGTATGAAAATGAGGCTTATAGAAATCATTTGGAATCAAGGGGTAACAAGCAAACTGTTATGCTCGGTTTCTCGGATGGTACCAAGGATGGAGGTTATTTTATGGCCAATTGGAGTATCTATAAAGCCAAGGAAGATCTGACTGGATTGTCCAAGCGCTACGGAATCAGTATTGCCTTTTTTGACGGAAGGGGAGGGCCACCGGCCAGAGGTGGGGGGAACACCCACGAGTTTTATGCCTCAATGGGTAAGAATATCCAATCCGATGACATTCAGTTGACCATACAAGGACAAACCATCAGCTCCAATTTTGGAACCAACGACTCGTGTCAGTTCAATTTGGAACAGTTGTTAAGTTCTGGAATTCATAATCAAGTTTTTAACTCTGAACGGAACGATTTGTCCAACGAGGATCGCGAAACCATGAATCAACTGGCTTCAATTAGCCATGATACCTATCAGGATTTTAAAGCAAGACCGGAGTTTATTCCTTATTTGGAGGAAATGACTACCCTGAAATACTATTCAAAAGCTAATATTGGAAGTCGGCCTTCAAAAAGAGGAAGTTCAAAAAAATTAGATTTTTCGGATCTTAGGGCCATCCCATTTGTGGGCAGTTGGAGTCAATCCAAACAGAATGTACCAGGCTTCTACGGTGTAGGAACGGCACTTCGATCTTTTGAAGAAAAAAATGAATTCAATAAAGTTGTTCAATTGTATCAGAGGTCACCTTTTTTCAGAACACTCATTGCCAACAGTATGATGAGCCTCACAAAGTCCTTCTTTCCGCTAACGGCCTACATGCAGTATGACAAACGTTTTGGGGATTTTTGGAATTTGATTCACGACGAATTTTTATTGACCAAGGAGATGATTCTTAAGCTGACGGGTTTTGAGGAATTAATGGAAAATGAACCTGCGGGGAAAGCATCCATCAAAATCAGAGAGGAGATCGTTCAGCCCTTGCTGACCATTCAGCAGGCAGCCTTGATGCACATATTGGAGGCCAAAAAATCGGGGAATCTTTCGGAAGAAACCATTGAATTGTACGATAAAATGGTGATGAGATCCCTATTTGGAAATATCAACGCTAGCAGGAACTCCGCTTAGTCGCGCTCGTAGAATTCAAATGCCTGACGTAACTGCTCTGAAGTGACTTCAACATCAATGGCGGGCTTTCCTATTTCGTGAAGAAGGACAAATTTCACCTTTCCATGACTGTTTTTTTTGTCGTATTGTAGCAATTCTAGGATGGCAATTATATCGCTATCAGAAAAATATTCTTTGGGAAAAACACCTAAAAAAACAGATTTGATTCGCTCTGCGGTGTTCATGTCAAGCCCGCTGCATTGGGTGGACAAATAGGCTTCAGTAATCATTCCAATCGAAATGGCCTCTCCGTGTAAGAGCGTCTTTTTTTCGGGCTTGGTCAAGCAATGGGTCTCTATGGCATGCCCTAAGGTATGGCCAAAATTGAGGATTTTTCTCAAGTTAGACTCATACAAGTCTTGGGTGACCACCTCATTTTTTATTTCAACAGAATGATGGATGTAGCGCTCTAAGTTTTCTGCTTTAGGAGATTTATAGATGGATAATTCATCGTAATAGGCTTCATCTCGAATGATCCCATGTTTTAACATTTCTGCATAACCACTTTTACATTCATTATCTGGGAGGGTATCCAAGTATTGTGTGTCGATAATCACCATTTTGGGATGGGTAATGATCCCGATCTGATTTTTTAGCCCTCCCAAATCGACTCCTGTTTTCCCCCCTACAGAAGCGTCAACCATCGAAAGTAGAGTAGTGGGTACATTCACAAAGTCAATCCCCCTTTTAAATGCTGCGGCTACAAATCCGCCCAAATCCGTTACCACTCCTCCGCCAACATTGATCAAGAGGCTTTTTCGGTCAGCTCCCCAATCCGAGAGTTGTTGCCAAACCTTTTCACAGCTTTCCAAGTGTTTGTTTTCTTCCCCTGCTTCAATACTCATGACTGGAGCTGTTGATAGAGTTGGATTTTTTTTCAAAAACAAAGGAAGGCAGTGTTTTTGGGTATTGGTATCCACCAACATAAAAACAGAAGAGTGGGAGACTTCGCTCAGATAGGACTGAAGCACTGCATAGGCCGTGTCTGAAAACAAAACTTGATAGCCAGATCCATGAATTGATGAGATGCCCTGTTTCATGGGAGTAAAAGTAAAACTTTAGATTGAATTAGTGGAAAATTAAATCACTCACTGCGGTAACTGAGTTCTAAAACCTGCACCTTTTTTTCGCAGTTTTCAACCTCCAGCGAAATGGCTTGCCCCCGCCAATAGCCGTTTAAAAAGTAAATTCTACAGCTGTCTTTTTGGGTATTGCTCTTACCAAAATCCACCCTCGACTTTGTCAAAAATGAATGGAATGCGATGGAATCAAATTCTGGATTAATTCCCAAGTTTACGCTCCAATTTTTTTTAGATAGATTACTAATTACCCTATCATTAGGACCATAGTTACAACTGGTCTTTTTGCCTTTTAAAATAACTGTCAAAAAAATAAGCCCGATTGAAAACCCAATCATGTAAAATCCCAGTCGATATAAAAACTTCACTTATTAAATATATTTATTAATCTTTTTTGATCTCCGTTGATTTCAATTTTCACCAAGGTGTAACGTGGAGGTAACAAGGATTCGATCCTGTTTCCCCACTCAATCAGACAATAATTTTCTGAATCCAAATATTCCTCGGTTCCAATGTCTAAAGCTTCATTGATGTTTTCCAATCGATAGAAATCGAAGTGATAAATGATTCCTTTTGTCGAGCTATTGTAATGATTAACGATAGAAAAAGTAGGGCTTGAAACGGTATCGACTACTTCCCATTTATGACACAAACGAGAGATCAATGTTGTTTTACCACCACCCATAGGGCCATCAAAGCAGATGATGTTACTTTCGATTCGTTCTTCCAAAAAGTCAATCGCTTGATCGATCTGATCTAAATGATACTGAAAACTCATGCCATAAAATTACGACTATCGGGGATGCATTACAACAAAAGGAATGATCATTTCCTCCATGGACACGCCACCGTGCTGAAAAGTATTTCGAAAATGATTGGCATAGTGATTGAAGTTGTTTTGATAAATAAAATATTGCTGTTCATTGGCGAAGATAAACCGACTGTTGAGATGGGGCGCTGGCAATTGAATGGCTTTTGGATTGTCAACCTCCATGATTGACTTGGCTTGGCAACTCAAACTTTGCCCCGTTTTATATCTTAAATTCATACTCACTTCCCGATTGCCTTTTACCTCTACGGGGTGATCTACGTTGATCGTACCGTGATCGGTGGTTATGACAAGATGGAAGCCTAATTTTCTGGCCTGCTGAATGATTTCCAGCAATGGAGAGTTTTTAAACCAAGAAAGGGTCAATGATCGAAACGCTTTGTTGTCAGAAGCCAGTTCCTTGATAATTTCCATTTCTGTTTTGGCGTGGGAGATCATGTCCACAAAATTATAAACCAACACGATCATATCGCTTTTTTGATAGTTGCTCAAGGATTGGCTCAATTCTCGTCCGGCTTTGAGGTTGGTGATTTTGAAGTAGTGGAATTTTGACTGAATCCCATTTCTTTTCAGTTGCTCTCCCAAAAACACATCTTCATTAAGGTTTTTTCCACCTTCCTCATTTTCGTTAACCCACAAGTGGGGATAGATCGTTTGCATTTCCAAAGGCATCATTCCTGAAAAAAGGGCATTTCTGGCATAGTGAGTGGCCGTGGGTAGGATGCTGTAGTAATTAATTTCTTCTTCGATTCGGTAGTGATTTTCAATAATGGGGGCGATCATCTTCCATTGGTCGAGCCGCAGGTTGTCAATCACCAGCATCAAAGTCGTGGGATTGGATTCTTTTTTAAGCAGCGGAAAAACCTTTTCCTTAAAGACTTGATGGGACAATAAAGGCCCTGCATTTTCTTGAACCCAATTTTCATAGTTCTCAGCTATAAATTTCGCAAACAAGCGATTGGCCTCTTTCATTTGATTTTGGAAAATTTCCAACATGGCCAAGTCCTCTAGATTTTCAAGTTCCATTTCCCAATACAACATTTTTATATAAAAATCCTCCCACTCTTTGTGAGTATTAAGATCATTAAGAGACATGGAGATTCGCTGAAAGGCTTGCTGGTAATTGTTGATGGTTTTCTCAGCGATCAAATTTTTGTGTTGGAATAATTTTTTGAGTGCTAAAAGGATTTGATTGGGATTGACAGGCTTGATCAAATAATCGGAAATTTTCCCTCCTATGGCCTCTTCCATTATTTGTTCCTCCTCATTTTTGGTGATCATGATCACTGGTATATTGGGTAATTTTAATTTGATTTCATTCAATGTTTCCAAACCTCCCAGTCCTGGCATGTTTTCGTCCAGTAAGACCACATCGAATTTTTGATCCTCTAACAACAACAAAGCGTCTTGACCATTGTTACTTGGCATGGTTTCATATCCCTTTCCCTGTAAAAACAACAGATGGGGCTTGAGCAATTCAATTTCGTCATCTACCCATAAGATCTTTATTGGACTCATATTATGTATATCTTTGTAGTAAGATTTAAACCATTGAAAACAAAAAAGGTCACCCTTTTAAACGATCCAATTTACGGATTTATTGGTATCCGCTCCCCATTAATTTTTGATGTTATTGCTCACCCTTGGTTTCAGCGTTTGAGGAGAATTTCGCAAATGGGCTTTTCCTACTATGTATATCCTGGAGCCCATCACACCCGATTTGAACATGCATTGGGAGCCATGCATTTGATGTATGAGGTGATTGAAGTCTTAAAGAAAAAGGGGGTTAGTGTTAGCCCTGAGGAAGAGGAAGCGTTGCAGTTGGCAATATTGCTTCACGATATTGGCCATGGACCGTTCTCACATACCACAGAAGCACTTTTGGCGAGCCATTGGATGCATGAAGAAATTTCTTTGGAGGTGATGAAAATGCTCAGCGAAGAGTTTGGAGGGGCTTTGGATTTGGCCATTTCCATTTTTACCAACACCTACCCCAGAAAATTCATGCATCAACTCATTGTTGGGCAGATCGACTTGGATCGAATGGATTACCTCAAAAGGGATAGTTTTTATTCAGGGGCAACAGAGGGGAACATCAATAGCAAACGCATCATAGAGATGATGGTAGTGGTGGACGACCAATTGGCGTTTGAAGAAAAAAGTCTCTACTCTATTGAAAAGTTTTTAATGGCAAGAAGGCTCATGTATTGGCAGGTTTATCTTCACAAAACCAGCCTCTGCGCAGAATTTCTTTTGACTCGAGTTTTGGAGCGAGCAAGATACTGTTATCTCAATGGTTCACCTCCAGAGGCCTCAACACCCCTGCGCTATTTTCTGTCCAAAAATGACCTGAACAGTATTCTTATACGAGAGAAGCTTGAAATGTTTTTGCAGTTGGATGACTCAGACATCATTCAAGGATTAAAATATTGGCATTCCCATGAAGATTCAGTCCTCTCTAAAATGTCTAAAATGATGATCAATAGAGATCTGCCAAAAATTAAGGTGCAAGACCAACCCTTTAAAGAAGAGTGGGTAGAAAAAAAATACCGGCGTCTGGAAGCGCATGGCATCCCTCAAGCGGATTTTAAGTATTTTGTTTTTTCGGGATCCATTTCCAACCAAACTTATGTTCCTCAGGACAAAAAAATTCTCATCAAGACTAAGAAAGGTAGGCTTAGAGCACTTCAGGAAGTAGATACATTTTTTAATGCAGAAGAACTCTCTAGTGTACAGCAAAAGTATTTTTTATGTTTTCCTAGAAATAGACATCTAACTTAAATTTTTATATTTTTGCAACAATGAAATTTACAGCCCAACAAATTGCTACTCAATTAGAAGGAACTGTTGAGGGAGATCCCAATGTAGAGGTATTTAAGCTATCTAAAATAGAGGATGCTCAAAAAGGGTCGCTAACATTTCTTTCCAACCCAAAATACACCCAATTCATTTATAAAACCCAAGCCTCAGTAACCATTGTTAATGAAGATTTTGTTCCTGAAAACGATCTCTCCACCACCTTGGTAAGAGTCTCTAATGCTTATGATTCTTTCTCGGTATTACTGGATTATTACAACAAAGTCAAGACTAGTGTAATAGGCGTCGCTAAAACGGCCTTTATTGACCCCACAGTTCAATTTGGGGAAAACTGCTATGTCGGACATATGAGTTGTATTGAGGAAAATGCTGAAATCGCTGATAATGTAAAGATTTTCCCACAGGTTTTCATTGGCAATAATGTTTCTATTGGTAAAGGAACCATTGTTTTTGCAGGGGCAAAAATTTTAGACGACACCATCATTGGTGAAAATTGTGTGATTCATAGTGGTGCTGTTATCGGTTCAGACGGTTTTGGTTTTGCGCCTCAGAAAAACGGTAATTACAAAAAAATTCCTCAAACCGGGATTGTCGTCCTAGGCGATTATGTTGACGTGGGTTCCAATTCCACCATAGATCGTGCTACTTTGGGGGTTACCTCCATTGGAAACGGTGTCAAACTCGACAATCAAATCCAAATAGCCCACAATGTAGAAATTGGCGAAAACACGGTCATTGCTGCCCAGACTGGTATTGCGGGTTCTTCCAAGATTGGAAAAAACTGCGTGATTGGGGGGCAGGTAGGTATCATTGGCCACGTTACTATTGGGGATAATGTTAAAATCCAGGGGCAATCCGGAGTCATTAGTAATATCAAAGAGGATTCAACCATCCAAGGAACCCCTGCTTTTTCCTACAACGCCTACAATAAGTCTTATGTTTACTTCAAAAACCTACCCAAACTTGTAAACGAAATCAACCAAATTATTAAGAAACTTGACCTATGACCAAAAAAAAAATGCTTCAAACCACACTTAATGACAAAGTTAGCTTAGATGGTGTTGGCCTGCATACTGGTGAGCCCGTTCAAATCACCTTCAAGCCTGCGCCTGAAGATACAGGTTTTGTTTTTGTAAGAACAGACCTAAACCCAAATGTTCGTATTCCCGCTGACGTTCAATTTGTTACCAATACAGATCGCGGAACTAATCTCGAAAAAGACGGTGCCAAAATTCAAACCACAGAACATGTGCTGGCCTCTTTGGTGGGTATGG
>CBFIIP010000085.1:0-43044 GCA_965662705.1 Flavobacteriaceae bacterium | reverse complement strand
TAATGGGCTTTTCCAAAAATCCAATTTTATCGACGTTTTGATCGAACAGATAATTTCCCCCTACATCCTTGATGGCAATGATTTCATATTTGTCAGGACGAAGATTTCTAAAATGGTAGGCCACAGAATCCAAGGTGCTGGTTGCATAAAATGGCTTTTTTAGGAAAATGGTGGAATCACTATAAGTACTGTCAATCGGATAAAGGTGGATGGAGGTATAGGGCTCGGTAATGCGTTCAAAAGCATCTGTAATCACTCCTTTAATCTCAAGGGAATCAATTATGGGTCCGGTGGACAGGGCGTAAGTAAAAAACGGCAATGAATTGCCTTCATTGTTGTCCAAAATGCTTTCTCCAAAATTAAAGGTATAGGTGGTATTGTCTTGGAGGGAATCCAACAGCTCGATTTGGATTTTCTTGGAAACAGTTCCCTGGGGTTTGATCTTGTATTGACTAAATTCCATTGGAGGGGATATAATCAATTGCTTCGTAATATCATTGAGTTTGATAAACTCATCGAAGGTGATGGTAATTTTTTCTTTATCAAAAAAGACAGTATTCATCTTGGGGGAGGCATTGATCATTACCGGAGGTAGCGTGTCTTTCAATCCACCTGTTGGGGTTGATCTTCTGGCACATTGATAGGTGGAAATCACCGTCAAAAAAAGAAAAAAATACTTTCCTAATTTTCTCATAAGGAACAATGTCGACACAAAATAACGCAATATTCTCAAGACAACCTACTGGCAAGAGATACAATGCTAATACGCCCTCCACAGTGCTCTAAAATGACCTTCCCACAACTGGAAATCGTTGCTCCGGTGGTGATCACATCGTCCACCAACAACCAATGTTGAGGAGAATAATGCTGCGCTTGATTGACCACAAAAGCCTCTTCTACTTCTTTCCATCGGTCCATCTGTTTCATCATTGCCAATTGACGGGTTTTTTTCTTTCTAAAAACCAAATCGTGGATAACGGGAATTTCCAAATGAAGCGCCAATCTTTCAGAAAATAAGTGTACTTGATTGTATCCTCGCGCTTTTAATCTAGTGGGGTGCAAGGGCAGTGGAAGAACGGTATCAACCCCTTGAAACACTTGTGATTGACGCAAATGAGGACCAAGCCAATTTGCCAAAAAAACACCGATTTGTTCATTTCCTCTGAATTTCAACGCATGCAGTAAAGAAGCTACCCTAGTGTTTTTTTGAAAATCGAACAGCGCCACGGCATTTTCTACCCTGAGAAATTCGTTCATCTTTTCCCATAAGGAGTTATGTGGATCCTTGTAGTGAAAGGTTTGGGGAAGGGACATTTGACAGTTCAAACAAATTACCTTTTCGCGCTCAGACAATGGGGAATGGCAAGCTGGGCATAGCTTCGGAAAAAAAAGAGAAACAAACGCACTAAAGCTTCTACTCAGGGTATTTTTCATCTTAAAAGATTCAAGGCGTTTTAAAAATACGAAAAAGGCTTATTTTTGCCCCATTATGCAACAATCTGAGATCTTTAAAAAAGTAATTTCCCATGCCAAAGAGTATGGTTTTATTTTCCAATCCAGTGAAATCTACGATGGTTTGAGTGCCGTTTACGATTACGGTCAAAATGGGGTCGCCCTCAAAAAAAATATACGTGATTATTGGTGGAAAGCCATGGTGCAACTCAATGAAAATATTGTAGGGATCGATGCAGCCATTTTCATGCACCCCACCACTTGGAAAGCTTCTGGCCACGTTGATGCTTTCAACGATCCTTTGATCGACAACAAAGACTCCAAAAAAAGATACCGTGCCGATGTCCTCATCGAGGATTATGTCGCAAAGATTGAAAACAAAATCAACAAAGAAGTTGCCAAGGCCGCCAAACGTTTTGGTGACGCTTTTGACCAAGAGCAATTCTGCTCCACCAACCCTCGGGTGGTCGAATACCAAACCAAAGCCGACAGCATCCTCAAACGTATGGGGCAATCCTTAGAAAAGGAAGATTTGGCCGATGTGAAAGCATTGATTGAAGAACTTGAAATTGCCTGTCCCGAATCGGGATCCCGCAATTGGACCGATGTCAAACAATTCAATCTGATGTTTGGCACCAAACTCGGTGCCTCTGCCGATACTGCAATGGACCTCTATTTACGCCCAGAGACTGCCCAAGGTATATTTGTCAACTTCCTCAACGTTCAAAAATCGGGAAGGATGAAACTGCCTTTTGGTATCGCTCAAACGGGAAAAGCCTTTCGCAATGAAATTGTCGCCCGACAATTCATTTTCAGAATGCGTGAGTTCGAACAAATGGAAATGCAATTTTTTATTCCCCCCGGAACACAAAAAGAATGGTACGAACACTGGAAAGAAAAACGATTGAAATGGCACCAATCTTTAGGACTTGGCAATGACAACTATCGCTTCCACGACCACGAAAAACTCGCCCACTATGCCGATGCAGCCACCGACATCGAATTTAATTTTCCTTTTGGTTTTAAGGAATTGGAAGGCATACATTCCCGCACCGATTTTGACCTAGGTAATCACGAAAAATTCGCTGGAAAGAAACTACAGTATTTCGATCCAGAACGTAACGAAAATTATGTCCCCTATGTCGTAGAAACCTCCATTGGTTTGGACAGAATGTTCTTGGCTGTATTTTCTAAATCCTTACAGGAAGAAACACTAGAAGATGGCTCTACACGTACCGTCCAAAAACTTCCTCCCGTTTTGGCACCCACTCAACTGGCGGTATTTCCTTTGGTCAAAAAAGACGGACTCCCTGAGATTGCCCGAAAAATCGTAGAAGATCTCAAATGGGATTTTACAATTGCCTATGACGAAAAAGATGCCGTAGGACGTCGATACCGCAGGCAAGATGCTCTTGGAACACCCTTTTGTGTTACCGTGGATCACCAAAGCTTGGAGGATCAGACCGTTACCCTCCGAGATCGGGACAGTATGACCCAGGAACGCATCGCCATTGATCAGCTCGACAAAATGCTTGGGGAAAAACTCTCCATGAGCGAATTGTTGAAAAAGCTTTAAAATTTTACTTCGACTGAGGGGGGTTTGCGTTTTTTCAGCGGTTTTGTTTTTTATAGTTTTGTAAAAAGTCGAGTTTGAAAATTCTCTCCTACAATGTCAACGGCATCCGTGCCGCTATCAACAAAGGTTTTGCCGATTGGTTGCGCGCTGCCGACCCCGATGTTTTGTGCTTGCAGGAAACCAAGGCCTTGGCCGAACAAGTCGATACTGAAATCTTTGAGGAGCTCGGCTACGAGCACCATTGGCATTCTGCTCAAAAAAAAGGTTATAGCGGCGTTGCCATTCTAACCAAAGAAACTCCTCTAAACGTTCAGGAAGGAACTGGAATAGAACATATGGATTTTGAAGGCCGGGTCATTCGTGCCGACTTTGACCATGTCTCAGTCATCAGCCTATACCTTCCCTCCGGCACTAACCTCGACCGTTTGGAACACAAGTTCAAATTCATGGACGATTTTCAAAATTATATCAATCAACTGAAAAAAGAATATCCCAAACTTATAATCTGTGGAGATTACAATATTTGTCATCGTGCTATAGACATTCACGATCCTGTTCGCAATAAAAAAGTTTCTGGCTTTCTCCCCGAGGAACGCGAATGGATTGATGGATTTATCAATAGTGGATTTGTAGATTCCTTCAGACACCTCAATCCAGAACCTCATCAATACAGTTGGTGGAGTTATCGTGCCAATGCAAGAAACAACAACAAAGGTTGGCGCATTGATTATAACTTGGTCAGCGAAAATCTAAAAAACAATATCAAAAGAGCTTACCTCCTCCCCGATGCAAAACATTCCGACCACTGTCCGGTTGGCGTAGAACTCCAATTTTAATTGAATCTCATGAAAAAAATTACCGTCTTTATCCTTATCGTCTTTTCACTCAATGCCTGTGTTTCCAATCGTGTATTCAACGATTTAGAAACACGCTACGCACAGCTAAAAGACAACTACAATCGTCAAACCAAAAGCATCGAAACCCTTAATGCAGAAATGAAAGATTTGACAGAAAAATTTGTCACTTTAGAAAATACTTTGGAAGAGACCGAAGACAGTCTCGGCCAAAAACAACAAAAACTAGAACAACTGGAATCCTCTCTTGATTTACTCAAACAAAACAGCGAAACAGCACTCAAAGAGCGCATCGCTGAAAATGAGACCCTCATGGAAAAAATCACAGAAAGAGAAAATGAACTGGCTGACCGTATGGCTCGAGTGGATGAATTGGAGGGATTGATCGCCCGCCAGCAAGAAGCCATGCGTAACCTAAAAGAAAAAATTGCTGATGCACTATTGAACTTCGAAGACAAAGGACTAACGGTAGAGGCACGTGATGGAAAAGTCTATGTGTCTATGGAAAATAAGCTGCTATTCCGCTCTGGAAGTTGGACAGTCGAATCCGAAGGACAAAAGGCTATCGAAGGACTGGCAAGTGTATTGGCTGATAATCCCGACATTTCAATACTTATTGAAGGACATACCGACAATGTCCCCTACAGCGGAAAAGGACCCCTAAAAGGCAACTGGGACCTCTCCACCAAACGCGCCACCGCCATTGTCAATCAATTACTTGAAAATCCCGATATCCTTCCTCAAAATCTCACCGCTGCGGGACGGGGCGAATACCTCCCCATTGCTCCCAACTCCACCAAAGCCGGACGTGCAGCCAATAGAAGAATTGAAGTGGTATTGAGTCCTCAATTGGACGAAATCACTCAGATCATCAACACGATAGATTAATATGGACTACAACCTTTTGCCTAATACTGACATCAAAGTCAGTAAAATATGTCTAGGTACCATGACTTGGGGCAGGCAAAATACAGAAGATGAAGGGCATGAGCAGATGGATTATGCCGTGGATCAAGGGATCAACTTTTTTGATACAGCCGAACTCTACCCTGTTCCTGCCAATGCAGAAACACAAGGGGAAACCGAACGCATTATCGGAAGCTGGTTTAAAAAAACCGGCCGACGGGATCAGATCATTTTGGCCACCAAAATTGCAGGGCCACGAGATTTTACCCAACACATTCGCAAAGATCCAAGTTTTAGCAAGGCCCATATCGATGAAGCGGTGGACAAAAGCCTTAAGAGGATGCAAACCGATTATATCGATCTGTACCAACTGCATTGGCCAGAGCGAAATACCAATTTTTTTAGTGTTAGGGGATACGTTCATGACCCCGACGAAGCTTGGCAAGAAAACTTTGAAGCCGTCTTGGACGCCCTTGAGACCCATATCAAGGCGGGAAAAATCCGACACATCGGACTCTCCAACGAAAATCCTTGGGGCATCATGCGTTTTTTGCAAGCCGCAAAAAGCCCAGCCACCAAAATGATCACCGTACAAAATCCCTATTCCTTGCTCAATCGCCTCTTTGAAGTAGGCAGTGCCGAAATATGCCATCGCGAAAATATCGGTTTGTTGCCCTATTCCCCTCTTGCATTTGGGGTCTTGTCGGGAAAATACCGAAACGGTCGAATGCCTGCCAACAGCCGTTTGGCCTTGTTTAAAGGTCTGGCAAGATACAGCGGAGAAATATCCTTTGAAGCCACAGAGCGTTATGCCACTTTGGCCGAGGAAGTGGGCCTTTCCCTTACGGAGCTGTCCCTGGCTTTTGTCAACGACCGCAGCTTTGTTACCTCCAATATCATTGGCGCCACCACCATGGAACAACTCAAGGAAAATATCGCCAGCCATCAAGTGAAACTTTCTGAGGAGATTATCAAAGCCATTGATGCAATCAATGAGGCCATACCCAATCCGGCCCCTTAGCCCCCCGGTTGGGATGTTTGTTGAGGGGTAAACATCCATAGATGTAGTGAGCAAGCATTACCAGCAAACCCAACAAACGCCTAAAACACTGTTTTACAGCACTTTATATGTCTTAATAACTATATTTATTAAAGTTGGATGGCGTAATATCTACACCAAGGAGCGAGAGGTCTTGTTCTACGAATACCAAAAAAAAAATTAAAATTTGTCTCACCAATCTTACCTACCCTATGAAAAACCTCCTCAATTTTCTTGTTTTTACCCTTTTGCTCCTACAGCCCTCAGGAGCACAGCAAACAGCAGTTCCCAAATTTGATATAGAAAAAGCAAAACAGGATTTAAAAATCTATAAAGAAATAGTGGAAACTGCCCATTCGGGTATCTACCTCTAAACGTCAAAAGCGGAATTTGACCTCCTTTTTTCTCAGGCAAAAACAAAAGTCTCCCTACTTAATAGTTACCATGAATTTTACCAACTTTTGGCCGGCCTTCATTCCAAAATCAATTGTGGACATTCCTCTTTCTTGGCTTCAGGGAATTTATTCTCTGAAATTAAACGGGAAAGCGAAAGCAAAAGCGAAAAAGCCTTTTTTCCGTTTAGGGTCAAATTTTTAAAAGACACCTTGATGGCAGATCAAGATTATGGTCTGATCAAAAAAGGAACACAAATTTTGTCCATTAATGGTCTGACAGTTGCTGATATGACTGAGGAAGTTTTTAAGCTCATCAGCTCAGATGGCTTCAACACCACCTTTAAATACCGACAAATGGAAGAGAAATTCGCTATCCATTTTTTCTCAGCTTTTGGGGCTTCATCCCGTTTTGAGATAGCAATGATTCCTTATGGAAAAAAAATACACCAAGTGGCCCAATTGGAAGGTATTTCAATTGAGGAAATCGATACGGTGGGTTACGAAGCTCCCTTCGCAGTCCCCTATAGTTTGGACTATACGGACCGCAATACGGCCCTACTAACGGTCAATACCTTTTCAACCGAAACCCAAAGGGGACAAAAAAAATTCTTTAAGTTTTTACACAATTCTTTTAAGGAAATGGAGGAGAAAAACATCCAAAATCTCATTTTGGACATCCGACACAATACTGGAGGTGATGATGGAAATGACATGGAACTGGCTTCCTACTTGATCGATACCCATTTTAAAGAAAACAAATTCAGGAAGCTCAACAGCATTGAAGGCATGCCCCCCTATGTGGAATACCTCTCCGAATTTTGGTTTGAGATGCTGGATCTCAACCCCAATAAAAGATCCAAAACAAAAGATCATTTTAAAGCAATGACCGAGGATGATCTTGAAAAAGGAAAGGATGGGGCCTATTATTGGAAAGAGAAATCCATCATTCACAGGGACCCTGCCGAATACCGTTTTAGGGGTCAGGCCTATGTATTGATCGGAGGCAATGTATTCTCTGGAGGCTCCTTGTTTTCGGCTTTGGTACGCGACAAAAGCGATGCCATTTTTATCGGTGAAGAAACCGGTGGGGGTTATTACAGACATACCGGAACCATTCCCCTGATTTATGAACTGCCCCACTCTGGTTTTTTGTTTTCCATTTTTATGGTCATCAACGAACAAGATGTTGCCCAAAAACTCTTTCCAAACGGAAGCGATACCCATCCCCATCATGCCCTATATCCAACCATCCAAGAATATATGGCTGGAAAAGATGTGGTCATGGAAAAAGCCAAAAGTTTGATTAAACAAAGGACACCATAAAAATAACTACAGCCCAAACCATGACCGTAAGAACCTGCCCCCATTGTCATCAACAATACAGTTTCGGTAAACACTTTAGAAATTGTTTCTTTAAGAACGTATGGTCAAAATGGAATTGTCACCATTGTAAAAACCCCATCACTTTTGATTTAAATAGACGAATGGGGGTAGGAGTGGGAGTCGCAGTGTGCGGTGTGCTCGGCGCAATGGTATTTGATCTCAGGGAGATGGAACTGTACTGGAAAATAATCTTGGCGGTACTTTACCTCGGAAGCGCCCTTTTTATACGGGGTCTGGATACTTTTAAAAAGCCAAATTGAGCTGGTCTTGGAGAGAACTGTGAGTATATGAAGTTTAGCCTGCCGATGGGCGGCTGTGATTTCATATGCCTTGTTGTAGCCGATTATTTTTATGCTTTTTGAAGTTCAAAAATTGTAATTTCAGGTCTGACGTTAAATCTCACTTGCCATAAATGTCCAACTGCCCTGTTGATGTATAAGGTTCTGCCGTCATTCAAGTCAATTTCTCCTTGCGAATATTTTTTGTTTTTTACGGGTAACATTGGTGCTTTTAAAAATGGGGGCTTACATTGTCCCCCGTGTGTATGTCCAGATAAAATCCAGCCTTTATATCCATTCCAAACCGCTAAATCGCAAACGTCAGGGTTGTGACATAGCAACAGATTGGCTTTGTTTGGGTCATACTTATTCATCACTTTTTCAGGTTCAAAATTTAATGCCCAATAATCATCGAATCCTATAATATTCAGCCCTTGAACATTGGTTTGATTGTTTTTGAGTATCTCTATTCCGGCATTTTCCAATTGTTCTGAAATCTTATCAGCTACGCGATGCTCTGCCCAATTTTTACCATAGTCGTGATTGCCAAGTATGCCAACAGTTCCTATTTTCCCTTTGACTGTATGCTGTAATACTTTATCTAATTGCTCAAATTGTTTTTCGTTCTCATAGCTTACATAATCTCCTGTGTAAACGACAAAATCGGGATTGAATTTCTGTGCCTTTTTAAATGAATCAATTATATAATTATAGTCAAATCTATTGCCTATATGAATATCGCTAATTTGCATTAGTGTTTTTCCAATGAGTTTTTTTGGCAGATTAGCTATAGGCATTTTCCGTTTTTACAAATTCCAGCCAAAAAGGTTCAATTTGCCAGGTGTAAAGTCCAGTCAAAAATCCAATTCCAACTGTTCCCCAAAATGTTCGTTTTAAGAATTTTCTTCTTTTCATTCTTACGGTTTGGCATATGAAAAGTAGCGGATTTTACCTACTATCTTTTCGGTTTGATACTTACATTAATTTAAGTGAATCACATAGAAGTAAGCACTTAAATCGCTCTTTTTCATATGCGTCATTAACTATAGTAATTCTTTCTTTTAAGTCAATTAATCAATATGTCTTGTTCTAATTTTACATAGTTGCCTTGGGAGTTTATTTCTAAGACAATAGGCTTACCACTTGCAAATAACTTATTAATTTCACTTAAGTTTTCTTCAGTAATTTTATCTATATCGCTAACATCTATATTGTTTACGGATAGTATTTTGTCTTTTACTTTTATGCCTTTATTAGATGCATTTTGCCACACAAAACTTACCTGAAGATTGGGATCTGTTTTTTGATAATGAATGCCATAAGTTTTAAATTCGCTGGGCGGTTTTTTTCCAGTGGGTATATAATAAATGTCTTTATTTTTAAAATCTAATATTATTCTATAGTAGTTTAAAATTTCACAACCTATAATAGATTCTTCATCACTTTCCACATCTGCCAAAAAATTATTAAACTGCAGTTCTCCAATTTGTGTGTCAATTTTGGTGACGTACATGCTTGCATTGTTTACTCCAAAAGCACTAAATCCCAATTCTCCACTACCATGAACTTCTTGTTTTATTAAACCTTTCTTCTTCAATTTAGTATAGGCTTTGGGAGCCATTGAAAAAATACCGTTATATCCAAAATCTAAATAGGCATTTTTCTCTTTTATTTTATCAAAATAATTTATCGTTATTAATGGGCTTCCCGTACTCGCTAATTTCATTTTACTTTTTATGGGATTTGTATAAAGTTTATTATCATACTTATCTGAAATAATGATTATATTATTTTCCATATCAAAATCCCAAACACCTTTTGCCATTATATTGGCTCCAAGAATACCATCTACATCTATATGTTTTAGGGTTTCTAAGTCATATTGTCCAGAAGTAATATTTTTATAGTTTAAGTTTCCAATTTTTAAACTTGGAATAGAGACATAATTTATTTCTTGTGTTCTATTGTAAGTGTCCATAGAATTTTGTTTGGCAAAAATTTTAAAATTCCCTTTTACATTAGAACCAATAAATGTTGATGCACCTGTATCAAGAATAAACCTATAATCAATACCCTCAATTTCTACCTTTACAAAAATCATATCATCAATAAACTCAACTTTTAATGTGTCTGTAAACTGTTCAGGAAAGACTTCTCCTTTTTTAAAAATCCCTTTTTGAGCATATCCTTGTTGCAAAAAGCAAAAAACGATAAGACTAAGTTTTACTATAAATATTTTCATTTTTATTATGTTTAACGTTTAATGTAAAATGCGTTTTAATACATTTTACATAGTGTTAGCTTTTCGTTCTCAGCCTTTAAAATCATTCAAATCAGTATTTATTCCTCTCTCTATAAAGAAAATCTTTTTTTTAAGTAGCTCTTTTTCATTTGCCAATTCTCTTTTTATTCCTTTATCATTTTCTTTAAAATGAGTCCATCCACTATTATGAATTGGAATAGTGATTTTAGAATTCAACGTTTTTACTGTTTCTATAAAACCTTTGGCGTACATTGTAAATTTCCCTAATCCTGCTAAATATCTGAATTCAGCACTACCTAAATGTATCAAAGAAAAAGTTGGGTTCAATTTTTGTGCAATTTCTTGAATACCCTTGTAATAAATAGTATCGCCACTTATATACAAAGATTTTTCGGATGTATTACTTTCAAGATAAAATCCAATTACTTTACCAGAGATAAATTCGGGCATCCAATTGGGATGGTGCTGAGCTGGTGTTGCTGTTATTTTTAGTTCATGAGTTTTATCTTTGGCTTTTACAGTAAATGTTTGCCATGGTATTAAGCCTTTCCCATTTTTAAACTCTTTTTCAATTTTTTTAGTCGATAAAATTTGAGGAACTGTTTTAGAAAATTTTCGTCCCTCTTTGTCAAAGTTATCTTTATGATGAGGATGGCTAAGTAGAACTAAATCAATTTCTGTTAATTCAATATTCTTTAGAATTGGGCTTTCTCTTTTTTTTGAAATAGCTCCATATCCATGATGGTAAAACCCACTGGCTTTATCAAGTACTGGATCAGTTAATATTTTATAATCTCCAAATTGAATATGACAGCAAGCTGTATCTATATGTGTAACAATTATGTCCATAAGTCTTTCATGGCAGTAGTAGGATTTGGGTAGGATAAATTTAGGGATTTATCCAAAAAACACAAAAGGCGGATAACCACCCGTAAGCCTTGTGATAACAAGATTTATAGGTAGTTTATTAACTACATTTATTAATGTTAAATCTTGGGCAAAGCCGCAATCAATGCTTGGGTATAGGGTTGTTGGGGATGGAAGTACAGTGCATCGGCTTCTCCTTCCTCTACCAAAATCCCTTTTTGCATCACCAGAATCCGGTCGGCCATGTATTTGACCACATTCAGGTCGTGGGAAATAAAGAGATAGGACAACTGCAGTTGTTCCTTTAGTTCGTTGAGTAAATTGAGGACCTGTGCTTGGACAGAGATATCCAGTGCGGCGACGGATTCGTCCAACAGCAACAATTGGGGTTCGGTGGCCAAGGCCCTGGCGATGACCACCCTTTGTCTTTGTCCTCCCGATAGTTGGTGGGGGTAACGGTGGTAATCCTCTGTGTCCAGTCCTACTTGTTCCAAAAGCTGTAGCACCCTATCCTTTTGGGCGGCTTTCCCGCGGATCAAATCATGGACATAAAGGGGTTCGGCAATGACGTTGCCGATCGATTTTAGGGGATGTAAGGCTGCAAAAGGGTCTTGAAACACCAGTTGGATTTGCTGGCGCAGTTCCCTTAGTTCCGAGGCATTGAGTCCAATGATCGAACGGCCTTTATAGCGAATGTCTCCCGCGCTGGGGGGGTCGAGATTGACCAAGGCACGACTGATGGTGGATTTCCCACAGCCGGACTCACCCACCAAGCCCAAGGTCTCCCCGGGATAGAGGTTAAAGCTGACCATATCCGCCGCTTTTAAGCTTTGATTTTCCTTAAACCAATGTCGGGTTAGGGGATATTCTTTGACCAATCCTTTGACCTCTAACAGGGGTTTTTGGGCGTAGAGTGCTTGGTGCCTTTTGCTTCGGCTGGCTTTGGAAACCGTAGGAAAGCTTTTTTGTTTTTTTGAAAAATCTGCCACCGTCGGCAATCGCTTCAGTCGTTTATCGGCTTGGGGTCGGGCATACAACAAGCCTTGGGTATAGGGATCTTGGGGATGATTGAAAATTTCGGTTACGGTTCCGCTTTCCACCACCCTGCCCTTGTGCATCACCACCACCCTATTGGCAAACTGAGCCACCACACTGAGGTCGTGGGAGATAAACAACACACTCATTTTATTGGCTTTTTGCAGGGCCTTAATCAGGGTTAATATTTCCTTTTGTACCGTTACATCGAGGGCGGTGGTCGGCTCGTCGGCAATCAACAGCTTGGGGCTGCCGATCAGTGCCATAGCAATCATCACCCTTTGTTTTTGCCCGC
Source organism: Flavobacteriaceae bacterium (assembly GCA_965662705.1). GTDB lineage: Bacteria > Bacteroidota > Bacteroidia > Flavobacteriales > Flavobacteriaceae > UBA8316. Next base: position 30,701 of record CBFIIP010000085.1, on the reverse strand, counting down.
CACTGAGTTCATGGGGATAGGCCCTAAATATCCGCTCTGGGTCGGGGAGTTGCACCTGCCTAAAGGCCTCCAGTACTTGCGCTCGGTAGTCTTGTGGCTTTCCGATCTTGTTTTTTTCCAATCGCTCCATCACCTGAGCCCCGCAGCGCATGCTGGGATTCAGACTCGACTGGGGCTCCTGGAATACCATGCCCAATTCCTTGCCCCGAACCGCTTGCCATTCTTGGGAAGACAAACGGGAAAGATCCTTGTCATTGAATAGCATTTTTTGACTGCTGACCACCAATGGGGTTTGGAACAACAAACCTGCAATGGAGAGGGCTGTCAGTGATTTTCCACTGCCAGACTCTCCCACGATGGCGACAATCTCATCGGTTTGTAGGCTGAGGGATAGTTGGTCGATCAGGATCCGTTCAGGGGAAGAGATGCACAGGCCCTCCAACTGCAACAAAGTGGTTTTTTTACTCATGTATGCAGGATTTCTTCTGGCTTTAGCAGCGATTGGTTGCGCAAACGCAAGACAATTTGAGCCACTGTGATGACATCTTTTTCGCAGTAGGTGACAATCCGATCTGTATTTTTTTCTTTGTAGTAGACCTCAGCGACTTGACTGCCATCGATATCGTCTTTGGGTGTGGGGATTTTCAATACATGAGCCATCAGAGACAAAGAGGTGTAGTGCTTGTAATCCCCAAAACGCCAAAGGTGTAAGGTATCCAAATGGGGAACTTCCCAGGGTTTTTTATCAAAAAGATTGAGCTTGGCCGGTAAATCAATTTCCTGTATGATCATTCTTCGAGCAATATAAGGAAAGTCGAATTCTTTACCATTATGGGCACAAAGCCGGTGGGCGGGTTGGCTAAAATGATTTTCCAAAAGGGCTTTGAAATCTAACAACAATGCTTTTTCCTCCCCAACAAAACTCTTGATCCTAAATTCGCGATCATTTTGGGTGAGATTAAAAAACCCAACAGAAATACAGACAATTTTTCCGAACTCTGCCCAGATCCCTGCCCGTTCGTAGAAGGCTTCGGGGGTTTGATCTTGGGTGCGCTGGTATTGGGTTTTGGCTGCAAAAAGGTTTTTTTCCGTTTCGGAAAGTGCATCAAATGTTGCCTTCACTGGAACGGTTTCTATGTCCAAAAACAACAGTTGGTTGAGGTCAATTTTTTGAAACATTTTTAATCATTTCCAATCCACCTTCAAGGTAAACATAAATGTCTTTGGTGAAAGGCTCTCCACCCGAACTTTTGCCTTTGCCTCCTTTTTCTTTGTCCTTAAGGTGACCCAACCGAACGACGATTAAGTCTTCTTCGGGAACCACCAATACATATTGTCCCAAATGCCCGCGCATCATAAATACTTTATTGTCTTGAAAAACATCCAACCACCAGCCGTAGCCGTATTCTGGGCTTTTTTCAAATCGCGGTTGAACCGACAGGGCAACAAAAGAAGAGTCCAGCAGTTGGGTGCCGTTCCATTGGCCATGGTTTTTGTAGAGTTTTCCGAATCGGGCGAAATCTCGTGCATTGGTCGCCAGACAACAATAGGCTTTTTCCATTTTGTGTTTGGAACTGTCCCATTGCCAAAGCGCAGTTTGGCTGGCTCCCATGGGTTGCCATAATTTTTCGGTCAAATAGGCATTCAGGTTTTTGCCGGTTGCTGCTTTGATGACCATCCCCAGTAATTGGGTCGTTCCGCTTTTATAGGCAAAGCTTTGCCCAGGTTTTTCATCAATCGGTTGATCCAAAATCAGGGCATTAAGGTCTTCCACAAAATAAGAAGCCGAAGTAACAGAAAAAGGGTTGTAGTATTCTTCATTCCATTTTTGACCGGAGGCCATACTGGAAAGATCGCCAACGGTTACTTCCCGAGCATAGGGCCCTTTGAGGTCGGGAATAAAGTCGATTACTTTTTGATCCAAGCTTTGGATGTCGCCCTCCTGGATGGCGATACCCATCATGGCTGAAACCACGCTTTTGACCATCGAAAAGGAGTTGCTTTTGGTGTCCATCCCAAAACCATCGTAGTATTTTTCATAAAGAATGCTGTCGTTTTTGATGACCAAATAGGCAACGGTTTCGCGATCTTGATGGTAATCTTCCAAATCCTTTGATGGGGCGTAACGATTGTAATCTTTGTGCAGTGGCCAAGCCTGTGGGGAGTTTGTCGCCACGACGGTATCATTTTCAAATCGTTTATAGTCTTCGAGAAAAGCGGTGGTATGACCAGAAAGATAGATGGTGCTGATGCCCCTCAAGAGGTAATTGTAGGGAGAGATGTATAGTAATGAAAACAAGAGAAGGAGCAGAAAAACAAAACCCAGCAGGAATTTTTTCATGTTTTTTAGCTACTAAAATACATCAAATTGTTTTGGGAACCCCTCTAACTCTAAAAGTTGGCGTTTGGTTTGTATCCCCGCTGAATAGCCAACAAGTGATCCGTCGCTTCCAATTACCCGATGACAGGGCACCACAATGAGAAGGGGATTTTTGGCAATGGCAGCGGCTACTGGCCGAACCATCTTGGTATCACCATAGGCTTGAGCCACCTTGACATAGGCCGAGGAGGAGCCATAGGGAATCCGTAAAAGTAATTTCCAAATCTTCACCTGAAAATCGGTTCCTTTTAAGCGTATGGGAAAAGAAAACTCTCGTCGGCTGCCTTGAAGATATTCTCCAATCTGTTGAACTACAGTTTCCATCAATGGCGACATTGACTGGGTAGATTCGGAGATTTGATCCACAAAAGAAATTCCCATAACCTCTTGATTATCAATTTTTATAGAAATAATTCCAATATTACTTTTATAAAAACCTATCTCCATATGGCTGATTTATTCAGCTACAAAAGATAATAAAAGTTAAACAAATGATTGTTTTTATCTGATTTTGTCCAATATATGACTATAAAAGAAGCTTCGCAGCTTCTTTGGCGTGATAGGTAGCGATCATATTGGCTCCTGCCCTTTTAAAGGCGAGTAATTGCTCCATCATAACGGCATCGTGTTCCAACCATCCTCTTTCGGCAGCAGCTTTGAGCATGGCATATTCCCCGCTCACTTGATAGGCTGCAATGGGTACTTCAACTTGATCACGGAGGTCTCTAATGATGTCCAAATAGGCCAATCCGGGTTTGACCATCACAATATCAGCGCCTTCCTCAATGTCTCTCAGTGTCTCTGTATGGGCTTCCAAACGGTTGGCCGGATCCATCTGATAGGTGCGCTTGTCCCCAAAGCCTGGGGCAGAGTCTAGGGCCTCTCGAAATGGTCCATAAAAAGAGGAGGCATATTTGGCACTGTAACTCATGATGCCCGTATCCGTCCAACTGGCCGTCTCAAGAGCAGTTCTGATCTTCAAAATCCGCCCATCCATCATATCACTGGGTGCGACAAAATCGGCTCCAGATTGGGCATGGCTCACGGCCATTTTGCACAAGACCTCCACTGTAGCATCGTTGAGGATCACTCCTTTTTCTACAATTCCGTCGTGGCCATTAGAGGAATAAGGGTCAAGGGCTACATCGGTCATGACCACTATCTCCGGTACGGTTTTTTTGATGGTCCTTATCGCTCTTTGCATCAAGCCCTCAGGATTAAGGGCTTCGGTTCCCTGGTTATCCTTTAGTTCATCCTCAACCTTTACAAACAACAATACGGCTTTGATGCCCAAATCCCATACGGCTTTGATCTCCTCTTCGAGCAGATCCAAGCTCAAACGATAGCAGTCGGGCATGGCCGATATGGGTTCCTTTATTTGCTTTCCGGCTGTGATAAATAAAGGCAAGAGCAAATCGTTTGCACTCAATTGGTTTTCACTGACCAATTGTCTTATCGCAGGGCTTTTTCGGAGTCTTCTGTTTCTTTGATAAGGATACATGATGTAAAGATAATCGTTATAAAGTTTTACACCCAAACTTGGGGGTTTTCAAGGACTTTGACCAACTCTTCCTCTTTGCTGTTGGGATCGGGCTTATGATTGTATTGCCATTGCACATGTGGAGGGAGACTCATCAAAATACTTTCAATCCGACCGTTGGTTTTTAATCCAAAAAGGGTGCCTTTGTCATGGATCAAATTAAATTCCACATAGCGTCCCCTCCTCACTTCCTGCCACTCTCGATGGGCATCGGTGTATTTGATATTTTTTCTTTTTTTTACTATGGGTGCGTAGGCATCCAAAAAGCTGTCCCCAATTCCGGTGACAAAGTCATACCAGTTTTCGACCGAGTGGTTTTCGTCCGGTCTTAAATAATCAAAAAACAAACCGCCAACCCCTCGTGCCTCTGCGCGATGGGCGTTCCAAAAATATTCGTCACAGCGTTTCTTGTATAGTGGATAAAATTCTTTGTCGTGGGCATCACAAGCTTTTTTACATACTTGGTGGAAGTGTCGGGCATCTTCTTCAAAAAGGTAATAGGGTGTGAGGTCTTGCCCGCCCCCAAACCATTGATCTTGTATTTCCCCTTGTTTGTTGTAGAGTTCGAAATACCGCCAATTAGCGTGTACGGTTGGTACAAAAGGGTTTTTAGGGTGAATGACCAAGCTGAGGCCACAGGCAAAGAAATCTCCCTCTTTGACTTTGAAATAGTTTTTCATGCTTTCCAGCAGTGCACCATGAACAGCAGAAATATTGACCCCTCCTTTTTCGAATATAGCACCATTTTCGATGACTCGGGTTCGGCCGCCGCCACCGCCGGAACGCTCCCAAAAGTCTTCTTTAAATCGGGCTTTACCATCTACTTCGGCAAGTTTTTTGGTGATTTGGTCTTGTAGCTTTTCGATGTAACGATTGAACTTTGTTTTCATGGTAAATGTATTTGAGGTTAAGATTGATATTCTTTGACTGCATCAACAAAGGCTTTGGCGTGATCTACGGGTATGTTGGGCAATATGCCGTGGCCCAAATTGACGATATATCGGTCTTTGCCAAAAGCATGGATCATTTGCTTGACTTGGGTTTTGATTTCGGGAATGGGAGACAACAAGCGTGAGGGGTCAAAATTGCCTTGTAGGGTAATCTGTCCTCCCGAGAGGTAACGGGCATTGCGGGTAGTACAGGTCCAGTCGATTCCCAAGGCCGATGCCCCTGATTTGCTCATTTCTTGAAGGGCAAACCAACAGCCTTTTCCAAAAACGATCACTGGCACGTTTCCGCTTAAGGCATCTATGATCTGTTGGATGTAGGGCCAAGAGAATTCCTGATAATCCGTAGGGGAAAGCAAACCTCCCCAAGAGTCGAAAATTTGGATCACATCGGCACCGGCTTTGACCTTTTCTCTCAGGTAGGCAATGGTGGTGGTGGTGATCCTTTGCATGAGTTCCTTGGCCATGGCTGGTTCCTGAAAACAAAAAGCCTTGGCACGATCAAAGTTTTTGGAGCCCTGGCCTTGAACGGCATAACACAATAGCGTCCAGGGTGCTCCAGCAAAACCGATCAATGGAACGCGCTCGTTGAGCTCGCTTTTGGTCATTTTTACCGCCTCAAAAACATAGCCCAAACGCTCGTTTACATCGGGCAGTATGACCTGGTCCAAAGCGGCTTGATCGATAATCGGTTGGGGGAGAAATGGTCCTACCCCCTCTCGCATTTCTACTGCTATGTTCATCGCTTGAAGCACCACCAGAATATCGCTAAAGATGATGGCAGCATCCACTCCGATCTGGTCAATGGGCATTAGGGTGATCTCGGTGGCCAACTCAGGGGTCTGACAGCGAGTAAAGAAGTCGTACTTTTCCCTGAGCTTCATAAAATCAGGGAGGTACCTTCCTGCTTGGCGCATCATCCATACTGGAGGTCGGTCAACGCTTTCGCCTTTTAGGGCTTGCAATAACAATTCATTCTTCATAGCGGATCGTATGATTGATTAGTGATTTTAAAAGTTGTGCCTCATCAGGGGCTTTTGCGATGGTGTAATCTTGAGTATGCAAGGCCACGGCTTTGGCGGTGGAAGTCCCTAGGCAAAAACTGTGGGATTGGTCAAAAGTGTTTCGCAAGGCGTAGGCCCTGACCGCGCTGGGACTGAAAAAAAGAAGACCATCAAAATGCCCTTTTACCACATGATCTAGCAGCTGGGTTTTGTAGATTTCAATCGCTTGAATTTCGATACCATTGGCGGGTAAAACTTCCTCCAAATCGGGAGTTCTCAGATTTCCGCAGAAATACGAAAAGGATTGATTTTTAGCGTTTTTTGATAAAAAATAAGCCAATTCGGACGAATTTTGAGCAATTTTGGCCACTTTTTGTCCGTTTTCGGCCAAAAGCGTTGCTGTCTTTTTTCCCACACAATAGCCGATTTTTCCGTCGATCATTTTTCGAATTTTGGAATCCGATAGCGCCCCTTTTACTGCATTCTGACTGGTAAAAATAAGGGCGTCATGAACCTGCGCCACAATGGGTTGATCGATGGGAACGATTTTGATAAAGGATTGTTCTACCAGGCTGAATGAATGCATCATCAAACGATCTTTAAATGCAGGGGATAATATTTTGGTAGACAGCAACCTCATTTATTACCATACTTAATAGTATTCATGAGTTCACGTCCGCCTTTGGATAGTATCTCTTGCGCTGCAAGTTCTGCCAATGAAGCATAGGCGTTGGTCTCAACTTCTTTTTCAAGGCTGAGGGCCTGTTTTCCATCCAAAGAGAAAAGCCCACCACGAAATTGTATTTTGTTTTTTTGAATGACTGCATGTGCGCCAATAGGCGCGGAGCATCCTCCTTCCAGAATGCGGAGAAATTCCCTTTCGATCTCTACACACATTCGGGTGTTGGTATGGTCGATTTTTTTTAGACTTTCCAAGATATCATTGTCGTCTGCTCTGCAAAACACACCAATGGCTCCTTGGGCGGGAGCGGGAATCATCCAATCCAATTCATGATAGTGAGACCCCAAGAGTTCGACGCGCTCCAAGCCTGCTTTGGCAAAAATAGCCCCCTCCCAACGACTGGAAAATAATTTATCCATTCGGGTTTGTACATTGCCCCTTAGGTCAACCATGTGGTGTTGGGGATAACGGTGCAGCCACTGGGCCTTCCGCCGGAGACTTCCCGTGGCGATGGTAGCTTCCTTTTCTAATGGGGTTTTATGGGTCTGTACCAAAACATCTGTAGCACTCCCCCGCTCCAATACGGCTGCAAGGGTCAGTCCCTCCGGCAATTGCGTTGGCACATCTTTTAGGCTGTGCACTGCCATATCAATTTTGCCATCCAACAGTGCGGTATCCAATGCTTTGGTAAAGACCCCCTGAATGCCCATAGCATAAATGGGCTGGGTCGTATTGAGATCCCCTGCACTTTTGGTGGGTACCAAGCGAGTGTTGATTTGTTTGGCCTCCAAAAGCGCGCCTACTTTTTTAGCCTGCCAAAGCGCTAGTAGGCTGTCTCTGGTACCAATACGTAATAAGGGTTTATCCATCTAAGTCCGAATCCAATTGATAAACATGTTGTAACATGGCCATGGTTTGGTCGGCTTTGGAAGGGTTTTCTTTAAGATAGCTGGCTACTTTTCCGGTCAGCCTATAAACCATTTGAGAAAATTCTTGATCTTGCCCACGCTCATTTTCGTGGCCGTTCAATAATTTTTTCTTTAGGGCTTTGAGAGTAGGAGCGAATTTTCTGTGATCTACCCATTGTAAGAATTCTGCTTCCACTTCTTTGAGAATTTCCTCTGCTTTTGGGATAAATTTCTTTCTCTTGATGAGGGTCTGATTGGTAAGCTTTGACAATTCATCCAGATTGATCAGGCTTACATTTTCCATAGCACTCAATTTTGGATCAACGTTGGAGGGAACGGATACGTCCAAAATCAGTAGGGGTTTGTCTTTGGATACCAGCGCGGTATCTACAGTGATGTCGTCTGCTCCGGTGGCCACAATCATAATATCAGCGTTTGCAATTTCGGACTTCAACTGGCTGATGTTTTTGACCAATAGATTGAATTTTCCTGCAATGCGTTGGGCACTGTCTTTTGTGCGGTTGATTAGAACGATCTGATCGTTTTGGGTGTGTTTGACCAGGTTTTCACAGGTGTTTCGTCCTATTTTTCCGGTACCAAACAGGAGGATATTTTTTTGTTTGACGTCTTCGACATGTTGCAAGATGTAGTGAACAGATGCAAAAGAAACTGAGGTGGCGCCTGAAGACAACTCGGTTTCGGTTTTGATGCGCTTACTGGATTGGATAACCGCATTGAGCAGGCGCTCGGAAAAACCGTTAACCATTTGTTGTTTTTTGGAATTCTGAAAGCTTTTTTTCAATTGGCCAATGATCTCAAAGTCGCCCAAAATTTGACTCTCTAATCCAGAACCCACACGGAAAACGTGATGGATGGCTTCCAAGTCACGCAATATGTAGCCCTTTTCTATAAATAAAGAAACACTACCTCCAGACCATTTGCACAAGTATTTAATCAAAATCATGGGATCTTCTACGATCCCCATTAATTCGGTACGGTTACAGGTAGAAATCACCATCAACTCTTGGAGACCATCGGCTTTGGCTTGCGCCAAAAGCTTTTCCAACTGTACCTTGCTGATGCTAAAACTCCCTCGGGTGGGAAGGTCAGCGTTTTGGTAGCTGATACCTACTAAACAGTATTGTAAGGTGTTTTTCAAAAGTCTGGTCTAAATTCCTATCGCAAAAATAAGGAGTGCTATTTTTAAAAAACAACGCTAAAAGAACTATTAATGTCTGATGAGGTTATTTGACCGGTTTTTTTCGCTAATCCCCCTAAAAGTAATATTTTTGGGAATATTTTAAAAATCTTAATTAGAATAATTCTAAATAAGGTGTTTTTAAAAACAACGTTATCGGTACAATGGAAAAAACAGTTTTGGAGAGTGGGTTTTACGTGTTGAGATCTACCAATGATACGAATACCTTTAAAAAATTAGAGGAACCAGTCAGTCAAGAATTCATCCAATTTCATTTTTGTCAACAAGGCTCCGGGACTTTCGAATTTAATGAGGGGAACTATCAACTTCCGTTGATGTCCAAGAGTGTGATTTTGTTATTCAACCCCACTAGGGCACTGCCGATCAACCTAAATTTAACCCCCGATTCAACAGTGGTGAGTTTGATTATTTCCATCAAAAGATTTCATCGTTTGTTTTCCCAAGACGCGGACCACATTCCTTTTCTAAGTCCAGAAAACAACACCAAAAAGTATTATGATACCAAGCCGGTAAGTCCCTCTATGAGTGTCATTTTAAGTCAAATCATTGAAACTAAAGTTCATGAAAGCATGCAAGGGCTTTATTTGAAAGGGAAGGTTTACGAATTGCTAAGTTTATTTTTCAATAAGAGTGAGGATGCTGATGTGGAGCAATGCCCCTTTTTGGTAGATGAAGAAAATGTGAGAAAAATTCGAAAAGCCAAAGAGATTATTTTGACTCAAATGACAGAGCCCCCCACCCTTCAGGCATTGTCCAACGAGATCGGACTCAACGTAAAAAAGCTAAAAGAAGGCTTTAAACAAGTCTATGGCGATACCGTTTACGGATTCTTATTGGATCATAAAATGAATGAAGCCAGAAGTATGCTGAACTCCAAACAATATAATATCAACGAGATCAGTATCAAGCTGGGGTACAGTACCTCCAGCCACTTTATCGCTGCTTTCAAAAAGAAATCTGGGACGACTCCCAAAAAATATTTAATGTCAGTATCTTCGTAAAAAATTGAAAATGAAAGGTTCATTACTGATCAATTTGGGCTCTCCAGATAGTCCAAACCCAAAAGATGTTAGGCGATATTTAGGTGAATTCCTGATGGATGAACGGGTAATTGACCTCCCGAAACCCCTTAGAACTTTTTTGGTCAAGGGGATCATCTTGAATACCCGTCCAAGAAAGTCTGCCAAAGCCTATAAAAAAATATGGTGGGAAGAAGGATCCCCACTCATTGTCTTGTCCAAAAGGTTGCAAAAGGCAATTCAGAAAAAAGTTTCTGTCCCTATGGGTCTCGCCATGAGATACGGTTCGCCCTCTATCGAAGACGGCATGGCTGAATTGGTAAAACAAGGGGTAGATGAAATCATGTTGATTCCCCTGTATCCCCAATTTGCCATGGCCACCACCGAGACCATTTTGGTCTTGGCAGAGGAAATAAGAAAAGAAAAATATCCAAATCTAGAGTTTACGGTTTTGCCTCCTTTTTACAATCATCCAGACTATATCAAGGTGCTTTCTGAGAGCATACAAGAGGATTTGAAAGATAAGGAATGGGAGCATCTCTTGTTTTCTTATCACGGGATTCCAGAACGCCACATCAGAAAATCCGACATTACTAAGTCCCATTGTAAAATCGATAAAAGTTGTTGCCAAACGGCCTCCAAGGCCCATCAATACTGTTACCGTCACCAATGTTTTGAAACCACAAGACGGGTAGCGGAATACCTAGAATTAAAAGAGGGCAGTTACTCCACCAGTTTTCAATCCCGATTGGGAGTTGACCCCTGGCTGCAGCCCTACACTGATCAAACAGTTGCGCGATTTGCCAAAAAAGGGGTAAAAAACATGGCCATCGTAACCCCTGCTTTTGTTTCTGATTGTTTGGAAACTTTGGAGGAAATTGGAATGGAAGCCGTGGAAGATTTTGAAGAAAAAGGGGGGGAAGAGCTTCATGTGATCCCTTGTATCAATACCCGAACGGATTGGGTAAATGTGATGAGCCGCTGGATTGACCAATGGGCCAAAGCGGAAATGAGTACCACTGCATGAAAAGTGGATCGGCATCCTTTGGTACCCAGGCCATTCCCAAGCTATTAATCAAACAAGCCGTACCTGCTTCAATCGGTATCTTGGTGATGTCTCTCAACATATTGATCGACACAATTTTTGTGGGTCAGTGGATCGGTGCCAATGCAATCGCAGCGATTAATGTGGTTTTACCGGTCTCTTTTTTTATTGCTGCACTGGGTATGGCGATTGGTTTGGGAGGGAGTTCGATCATTTCCAGAGCCTTAGGAAAAAACGATTTGGTCAAAGCAACCAAAACTTTCGGCAATCAGATTGTATTGACTTTGACCTTGACCATCAGTTTTGTACTTTTCGGCTTGTTGTTTTTGGACAGCATCATCCCGACTTTCGGGGGGAAAGGAGCGCTTTTTGAACCAGCGAAAATTTACTATACCATTGTTTTATACGGGGTGCCTGTCTTGGGCTATTGCATGATGGGTAACAATGTAATCAGAGCCGTGGGAAAGCCCAAAAACGCTATGTATGCAATGATGCTTCCCTCTGTTTCCAATCTCATTTTAGACTACCTCCTCATCTATATTTTCGACTTTGGGATGTATGGTGCAGCTTGGGCCACTACCCTATCCTATGGGGTTTGTGCCCTCTACATATTATATTTTTTTAATTCGGGCCGTTCAGAATTACCCCTACACATTAGTGATTTTAAGCTGGATTTATCCATCAGTCGTGAGATTGGTGCTCTAGGGTCAGTTACTTTGGCGCGACAAGGAGTGGTCAGTCTATCGGTTTTGTTGGTCAACAACTTACTCTTCAGTTTGGGAGGTGAGTCGGCAGTAGCGGTCTATGCCATCATCAGCAGGCTTTTGATGTTTTCTCTTTTTCCCATCTTGGGCATCACTCAAGGTTTTGTTCCCATCGCCGCTTTTAATTATGGTGCCGACAATAAAAAAAGGGTAGAACAAGTCATTCGAACAGCTGTCTTGTATGCCACTTCACTGGCAAGTTTGGTGTTTTTGATGATCTATGCTTTTTCCAATTCAATCGGAACGATTTTCACCACTGCGCCTTTGGTTTTGGAAAATACCCCGGCAGCCATCCGTTGGGTCTTCGCAGCCACTCCGATCGTGGGCATTCAACTCATTGGAGCTGCCTATTATCAAGCCATAGGCAAAGCACTGCCTGCCCTATTGTTGACCCTGACCCGACAGGGGTTTTTCTTTATCCCCCTGCTTTATATTTTTCCCAATTTTATGGGGATTGACGGGGTTTGGTTGGCATTTCCCATCGCTGAGTTTTTGGCTACTGTAGTCACGGGTGGGTTTTTAATTTATGAGTTGAGAAAGTATTTAAATTCATAATCAAGCTATGGATTTTGAAGCTTGCATTTGTATAAGTTTTTGTACTTTGTAACTTTATTGGTGGTGCTCCACCAATACTCAAACTGACCCATAGCGAATGGAGTATTACAACTACATCAAATCTTTGCATTTAATTTTTGTAGTCACCTGGTTTGCCGGTTTGTTCTATGAACCTCGACTGTTCATATACCACATTGAGGCTTCAAAAAAAAATTCGCCCGCAAAAGAAATTTTGGAGAAACAACTTAAAATCATGTCGAAAAGATTGTGGTATATCATTACTTGGCCTTCGGCCATACTGGCAACCACATTTGCCGTTTGGCTACTGATCCTTATGCCACAGTGGCTTTATGAGTCATGGATGTTGATCAAGATCGGATTTATAATTCTTTTGTTTGCCTACCATCTAAAAACCCATCAAATGTTTTTGCAACTCCAACGAGACGAGATTCGTTATTCCTCCAACTTTATGAGGATATGGAATGAAGGCGCCACTCTGTTTCTGTTTTCGATTGTTTTTTTGGCCATCGTCAAAAGTGCGATACATTGGATATTTATGCTGTTGGGAAGCCTTGGGCTGATTGTATTTTTAATGCTGGCCATAAAATTATACAAAAGGCTAAGGGAAAAATCCGGGATCGATAATGATTAATTTACTCCGACGTATTTCGCTGCGAACACAAATCTTTATCTCCATGATATTGTTGGTTTTTTTGGCCTGTCTTTTGATACTGGCTGCCACCTATTTTCAATATCAAAATGAATCGATCGATTACAATATTTTTCGATTGAACCGAAAGGAAAATCAGTTGAGGAAACAAATTGAATATCTGGTTACAAAAAATGACTTACTCCAAAAAAATGACAGTATTTGGAATCGCTACAATGAAGAATTTAAAGCTGTAATCAAAATCCATAACGTTAACTATTCCATCTTTGACTTGGAAGGAAAAGCGCTTTTTACCTCGTTCCTCCCGCTAAAGATCATAGCCAATAACTATACACTGGAGGACGATTTTTTAGAAAGTATCCTGGCGGAGCCAAACGGACGCATTTTAGAAAAAAACAACGACGAGATAGGAAAATTTCAGTCTTCCTACAGCCTTCTGAAGGACGGATTGGGCCATCCCTATGGCGTGTTGTTCTTCCCTTATTTTGAGGACGTTTCCTTTTCAGAGAACGAATTGAATACTTTTTTACAAAGCTTGTATCAGATTTATTTGTTGATGCTGGTGGTCGCCATTATTATGGCTTATTTCATTTCAAAGTACATTTCAAGGTCGTTGGAAACTTTCCGCGAAAGGATTGATCAAACGGGACTGCTAAAAGAAAATGAAAAAATTGAATTAAAAAATGCGCCCCGAGACATTGCGAGTTTGATCAACTCCTATAACAAAATGATCGATGAGTTGGAAAAGAGCGCCGCCCTGCTGGCCAGAAGCCAGCGAGAACAGGCTTGGCAGGAGATGGCCAAACAAGTGGCCCACGAAATCAAAAATCCGCTTACCCCCATGCGTTTGACGGTTCAAAATTTTCAAAGAAGATTTTCCGAGGATGATGGTGAAAACACCAAAAAAATTGATGAGTTTTCTCAAATGTTACTCGAACAAATTGACACCATGAGTGATGTGGCCAACGCCTTTTCCGACTTTGCTACGCTCCCCAAACCAAAACTGGCAACATCGGATCTGGTCGAAATCACAAGGAGATCATTGGAGATTTTTGAAGGGAAGGGTATCGTTTTCAAAACCTCTGACGAAAAGATCAGTTTGCCCCTCGACAGAACCCAGTGGGTGAGGGTGGTGACCAATATTATCCAGAATGCATTGCAAGCAGTAAAACAGGGAAAAAATCCCAAAATAATGGTAACCATTGAAAAAGAGGATCCAATGGTAAAAATATCTTTCGCCGACAACGGCATAGGCATTCCCAAATCCATTCAATCGAAAGTTTTTGAACCAAAGTTTACCACCAAAACCAAAGGAATGGGATTGGGATTGGGGATTGTAAAAAACATTATCGACTCTCATAAGGGTGAAATTGAATACACTACTGGAGACAAAGGAACCACCTTTGTCGTTACGCTCAAATTGTAAAGAAATGGAAGGCAAACTCACATGGATAGAAATTCAAGACAACATCGGTTGGATCAAAATCAATCGTGAAAAAAAACTAAATGCCCTCAACCGAGATTTGATCAACGAACTGCACCAAAGACTACTTGATTTTCAAAACGATCCCAACGTAAAGGTAATCATCCTCACAGGGAACGGGGATAAAGCATTTGTTGCGGGAGCAGACATTACGGAATTCTCCAGCTATGATCCTAAAGAAGCCTCCCTATTGACCCGCCATGGCAATCAAGTTTTGTTTGATTTTGTGGCCAATATGGAAAAACCTGTGATTGCAGCTATCAATGGTTACGCGCTCGGAGGAGGACTGGAATTGGCAATGGCCTGCCACCTCAGAATTGCCGCTGAACACGCCAAAATGGGATTGCCGGAGGTTTCCTTGGGCATCATCCCAGGATATGGAGGAACCCAACGCCTACCTGTCTTGATAGGAAGAGGAAGAGCAATGGAGATGATTTTGTCCGGAGACATGATTGGAGCAGAAAAAGCCTATCAATGGGGATTGGTCAATCGGGTGGTGCCAGGGGATCAACTTCTCGAAACGGCCATTTCATTGGCAGAGCGGATGATGAAAAACGCACCTCAGTCGCTAAAAAATGCCATTAAAGCCATCAATGCCGCTGATGGAACCCCAAAGGGTTTTGAAAATGAAGGGATCTTATTTTCATCTTGTTTTGGAACGGAGGAGTTTAATGAGGGAATCACTGCATTCCTAGAAAAAAGAAAACCTAAGTTTTAGCCTATTGTACGCCTTGGAGGATCAATTCCTCTACCTTTTTACTCAACTCTTTTGGGGCGTAGTCCGAACACTTCAAAACCCCTTGTACGTTCAAGCTTATTTTGATTCCCAAGGGTATCGGGAAATAGCGGTATTGAGCCAATCGCCACGAGTTGTTGATACTCAAAGTAACCACCGTTGCGTCTGGAATCTGGTCGAATAAGGTCATCAGACCATTGGAATAGAACTTTTTGGGTTGGCCATCTCTGCTCCGTGTTCCTTCGGGAAAAATAACAGCAGCCCACTGTTTTTTTTGGACTTTTTGGGCAAAGCTTTTGATCTTTATTAGTGCAGATTGGGGATTTTTTCGATTGATAAGCACCGAACCCCCATGACGGAGATTGTATGAGACGCTTGGAATTCCAGAGCCTAAACTTTCTTTACTGATGAATTTGGGGTGGTATTTCCTGAAGAACCAAATGATGGGAGGGATGTCATAGGTGCTTTGATGATTGGAAACAATAATCATGGGGCCATCCGAGGGCATTTTGTGTGGATTGCTGAAATGAAACCTCGTCCCCAACAGCTTGAGGCAACGTATTAAAAAAAAATTGAGCCAATCCACAGCAATTTTATGAGCAGTATAGCCCAAAAGCCTATAACAGAATACCTGAATGACATGAAAAAGAATGAGGATACAAGCAAATATAATATAGTAAATAATTGAAAAAGGGTAAAGAAAAGCCTTAAACAACATTTACAAATTTATTTCTACCTAAAAAGTGATCAGTCACAGAATTCATCAAAGGCACCAGCCAGGTTTTCAGCGATCAAATCAGCGGTACGTCCTTCGATATGATGTCTTTCAATCATATGCACCAACTCCCCATCTTTGAAAAGCGCCAAACTGGGCGATGAAGGGGGGAAAGGAAGCATTCTTGCTCTTGCCGCATCGGTAGCATCACGATCTACCCCGGCAAAAACAGTGAACAAATGATCTGGTTTCTTGGGGTTATTCAAAGATATCCTTACTGCGGGGCGGGCGTTGGCTGCGGCACATCCACATACTGAGTTCACGACAACCAGAGCTGTTCCCGAGTGAGACAAGGCAGTTTCAACGGCATCTGGTGACAATAATTCCTCAAAACCAATGGTGGTCAACTCCTCTTTCATGGGTCGAACTATTTCTGCTGGATACATAATTCTATTTTTTTGCCAAAGATAAAAAACTCCTTATTTAATCAAGGGGGACAATTGATCTTTTATTGACATTTGTATCTTTGCAGATACAATAAAAAAGGTCTATGGTTAAGTGGGTTGCTGCTATTATTGGTTATTCTTTTTTGAGGTTTCCCGGAGCTGTTTTAGGGTTTTTGGTTGGTAGTTTTTTTGAGTTTTTATCCAAAAACACGATTCAAATCAAAACGACTGCCTATGGCATCCGACCAGAGACATTTCAGTTAAATTTGTTGGCTCTCTCTGCTTTGATCATTAAGGCCGACGGTAAGATCCAAAAGAAAGAATTGGACTTTGTTAGAAGTTTTTTCATTGGTCAATACGGAAAAGAAAGAGCGGATTCTATTTTTAGGACTTTTAACACCCAAATCAAAAAGGAGACCCAACACTTAGATCAACTGACCCGTGTTTTTGTGCAGCAAACCTCCTACGAAACCCGTCTGCAAATTCTTCATTTTTTGTTTGGCATCGCCAATGCTGACGGCAACGTTTCAGACTCAGAACTCAAAAAACTGTCACAAATAGCCTCCGGAATGCGATTGCGATTACCGGATTTCGAAAGCATCAAAGCCATGTTTGTCAAAAACACGGACAATGCATATAAGATCTTAGAGATTGAAGCGGGTGCTAGTGAAGAACATATCAAAACCGCTTATCGTAAAATGGTTAAAAAGTATCATCCCGACAAACTCCGTGGCCAGGATCCCGCCATGGTGAAAGGAGCTGAAGAAAAATTTAGGGAGGTACAGAAAGCCTATGAAACATTGATGGGTCAAAAAAAATAATTAGAAAAGTACAATGGAGACATTTTGGTTTTATTTCGATTTGGGTTTTGATCATGTTTTGGACATTGAGGGATTGGATCATTTTTATTTCCTGATCGCCCTTTCTCTTCCTTTTTCGTTCAGAAGCTGGCGTAAACTTTTGCTGTGGGTAAGTCTTTTCACTCTGGGACATACGCTTTCCCTATTGGTGACCCATTATGAATGGTTAAAAATCAATTCAAAATGGGTAGAGTTTTTAATTCCTGTTACGATTTGTATAACTTGTTTTTCCATACTATTCCAAAAAAAACACAGTCAACTTAAGGGAGGAATGATCCAACTGATCACCTTGTTTTTTGGGTTGATTCACGGCTTTGGTTTTGGCCGTTATTTCAAAATGATGATCGCCGACGGGGAGGCAGTTGTCGCCCTTTTGGAGTTCGCATTGGGTGTGGAATTTGCTCAGGTTTTGATTGTGATTTTCATGCTCTTGGTCAACGGATTGGTTCTGGGGGTTTTCAAAATTAACGCCCAAAAATGGCAATGGGTCATTGCAGCAATGGTGCTTTCACAAGCCTTATTGATGACTTCCAATAACTGGCCATTTTAAGCTATATTAGCGATAATGTCAGACGACAAGCAAAAAAAATATGATGTTGCTTATTTGAAAATGGCTCAAATATGGGGGGAACTGTCCTATTGCGAACGCAAGAAGGTAGGGGCCTTGATTGTAAAAGACCGTATGATTATTTCCGATGGTTACAACGGTACCCCTTCTGGATTTGAAAATGTTTGTGAAGATGAAGATCACTATACCAAGTGGTATGTTCTTCATGCAGAAGCCAATGCCATTTTAAAAGTTGCCGCCTCTACCCAATCTTGTAAAGGAGCCACCTTATATATAACATTATCCCCTTGCAGGGAATGCAGTAAACTGATTCACCAGGCGGGAATCAAAAGAGTCGTTTTCTCAAAAATATACAAAGACGATTCTGGGCTGAATTTTTTGGAAAAAGCCGGCGTCGCTCTCACCCACTTAGAATTTGAAGAATAATTCGCCAAAGACAAAATCCCTATGAAAAAAAATTTAGTTTTATTAAGTATTGTTTTTCTATCCATTTGCATTGGTTACTTACTCGGCAGTGAAAAGCAAGCGTTGAGGATCAATACCAATGACTCTAGCGGGATAAATCGTTTAGAGCGACTGCTGAGCTATATTGAAAATGATTATGTAGAAAGTATAGATACCGATAGTCTGGTCGGTGAGGTGATCGAAAACATTGTCAATCGTTTGGACCCTCATTCGGTTTATATCCCTGCCCGTCAAAGAAAAAGCATGGCCGAAAACATGCAAGGTAATTTTTATGGTATTGGGGTAAGTTTTTTTATGCACAACGACAGCGTTACCATCATCAGAGTTTTGGAGGATGGTCCCAGTAAAGCTGCCGGACTTATGGCCGGGGACCGGATTTTGATCGCCAACGGAGACACCTTATTTAATAAAAATTTATCCAGCGAGAAGATCATGCAAACCCTCAAGGGCAATGCAGGAACTCCGGTTAATTTGACCATTTACAGAAAGTCTGAAGGAAAAACCTTTCCATTGGAAATGAAAAGGGGAAAGGTGCCTCTACCCAGCGTAGAGTCTTCCTATATGGTCGATAAAACGGTTGGCTACTTAAAGATCAATCGTTTTTCGCAAACCACTTATGAGGAGTTTGATCTCGCCATGAACGAGCTGCTGGCAATGGGAATGGAAAAATTAATTTTGGATTTGAGAGACAATCCAGGAGGATACCTTCATCCTGCCAAACAGATTTCCAATGATTTTTTAAGGAAAGATCAAACCATTGTCATCACTCAAAGCAATGTGGGAGAAGAAGAAAAGTCTTTGGCCAAAGGGGATGGGGATTTTCAAGAAGGATCCTTAATTGTATTGGTGAACGAACAATCGGCCTCTGCCAGTGAAATTGTAGCTGGAGCCATACAGGACAACGATCGGGGTTGGATCGTTGGGAGAAGAACTTTTGGCAAGGGTTTGGTACAACAGCAAATGCCATTGGGAAAGGGAGATGCCGTCCGCTTGACCACAGCCAAATACTTTACCCCAACAGGAAGATCAATTCAAAGGCCCTATGATGGGGACAGAGCAGCTTACTATGAGGACATTAGCAATCGATACCACAAGGGGGAAATAGGGGATCCAAAAAAAGTTGAAGTGGTGGACAGTTTGGCTTTCAAAACCCCCAATGGCAGAACGGTTTATGGCGGAGGCGGGATCTCCCCCGATTTCTATATTTCCAACCCCAATAACGAACTGGAGGAATGGAATGTTTTCTTCTTAAATTCTAACTTGATGAACAATTTTGTTTTTGAAGAAATGGACAAAAACAGGAACCAATTCAATGCTTTAGTGGAGGAGGATCTGCTATTGGATAAGTTTGAAAGAATGCTTCCGTGGCAGGAACGTTTTGAAGCTTATTGCGAAGAAAAAGAAATTGAGCTGGAAATTGAGGAACAGGAAATACTGAAGTCCGTTAAGGCCTATATGGCCCTGCAACTGTTTGGTGAAAATACCTATAATAAAATTAAAAACAATGAAGATTTGTTTATGGAAAAAGCCCTCCAAACGCTGGATAGCTTGGCCTTCTAAACTAGTTTTTTATTTTTTTTGAAATTTTCTTTGAAAGCAACAAAAGCAACAAAAGCAGAAAAGCGCAAAGGGCTGCCATCACACCGATAACTGCTACGGCACTTTCCTCAGCCAAAGGATCCTGCCAATCGATTTGGACTGCATTAAACAGCACCATTCCCAAAGACAGGGCCATCAAAATTCTTATCAATATTTTCATGATTCAAAATTAGAAAACCTATCACAAACGCAATGGTTTCAGGTGACTATTTTGCCTACATTGGTAGCAAAAAGTTTAACGGCAATAGCCAATAAGATGATCCCAAAAACTTTTCTGATGATATTGATCCCCTGTTTTCCCAAAACCCTCTCCAGTTTTGTAGGGGATTTAAGAATAATATAAACGATCAAGATGTTGATGATGATGGCGATAATGATATTGATTAAATCGTATTCAGCCCTTAAAGACAAAAGAGAGGTCATGGTCCCCGCTCCTGCAATGATGGGGAACGCAAGAGGAACGACGGAAGCCACCTAGGGAGCCTCTTCATTGAATAAACTGATTCCCAAAATCATTTCCAAAGCCAAAAAGAGAATAACAAAAGATCCTGCTACTGCAAAAGAATTGACATCAATGCCAATTAGTGTTAGAATTTTTTCTCCCAGGAAAAGAAAGGCAATCATGATGATGGCGGCAACCAATGCGGCTTTTTCGGACTGAATATGCCCTGCTTTTTGTCTTAAACTGATGATGATAGGAATACTCCCCACAATGTCGATTACTGCAAAAAGCACCATACTGGCCGTCAGAATTTCTTTAGTATCCATATTTAATCGTTTAAAGGAATCTTAATTGTGGAGGGTTTTTATTTTGTTATTATACTAAATTAGCGAAAAATTTTAGGGACTGAAATTTAAACGGATATGTTTCAAATTGATAAAGCCCTCGTATCTGAGGATATTATCACAAAAGATTTTGTGTGTAACTTGAATGCGTGCAAGGGGGCTTGCTGTGTCGAAGGAGAAGCCGGGGCGCCACTCGAAAAAGAGGAAGCCGATTGGTTGAAAAAAAACTACGATTTAATCACTCCTTTTATGAATGAAAAGGGCAAATCGGCGGTGAAAAAACAAGGGAAATTCATTACTGTAGGAAAAGGAGTATACGAAACCCCTTTGGTGGATGGTAAAGAATGTGCTTATGTTATTTTTGGGCCGAATGGCTCTACGCAATGCAGCATTGAAAACGCTTATCGTGCCCAAAAAATAGATTTCAAAAAGCCCATTTCTTGTCATCTCTATCCCGTCCGTGTAAAAGACTACTCTGAGTTTAAAGCTGTCAATTATCACCAGTGGAATATTTGTAGTGCTGCTTGTGTGTTGGGGGAAAGTTTAAAAATCCCCATTTACCAATTTGTCAAAGAGGCATTGATCAGAAAGTTTGGAGAAAAATGGTATGCCGAGTTGGAAATCGCCGCCCAAGAAATCAATTCTTAGAGGGCTACTTCCACGAAATTTT
The DNA here is from genome assembly GCA_965662705.1 of Flavobacteriaceae bacterium. Lineage (GTDB taxonomy): Bacteria > Bacteroidota > Bacteroidia > Flavobacteriales > Flavobacteriaceae > UBA8316. The sequence continues at coordinate 9,640 of CBFIIP010000085.1, read as the reverse complement.
AGGAAAAAACACGCTTACATTTCACTAACAACCAATGTGTTACAATATTTTTATTGGGCTTTCGAAGCAGGGGTGTACAGATAAAATTTGTTAAAAACTCGACCCGTTTGTGGAAAAGTATGTCTTTCATTTTTGATAACATTTTAGAATCTTTGTGTTCAACAAAATTCAAAATTTAACGAAAGATTAAAAGATGGCAGCTGTAGAACCGATTCTCCAAGAAAATGAAAATAGATTTGTAATTTTTCCCATTCAACACCATGACATATGGGAGTGGTACAAAAAAATGGAGGCGAGTTTTTGGACAGCTGAGGAAATTGATCTGCACCAAGACCTCAACGACTGGAACACCAAGCTCAGTGAGGATGAAAAATACTTCATCAAGCATATCCTAGCCTTTTTTGCTGCGTCTGACGGAATCGTAAATGAAAACTTGGCGGAAAATTTCGTCAATGAAGTACAATATTCAGAGGCCAAGTTTTTCTATGGCTTTCAGATCATGATGGAAAACATCCACTCTGAAACTTACTCGCTTTTGATCGACACTTATGTGAAGGACGAAGTAGAAAAAACCAAGTTATTTAAAGCAATAGAGGTTTTCCCTGCCATTAAGAAAAAGGCCGATTGGGCTTTGCGTTGGATCGATTCTGATTCGTTTGCGGAACGTTTGATCGCATTTGCTGCCGTAGAGGGCATCTTCTTTTCGGGAGCCTTTTGTTCCATTTTCTGGCTTAAGAAAAGAGGTTTGATGCCCGGCCTGACTTTCTCCAACGAACTAATTTCAAGAGATGAAGGGGTTCACTGCGACTTTGCTGTTCACCTTCACAATAACCACTTGGTCAACAAAGTCCCTAAAGAAAGAATCGAAGAAATCATCATGGATGCCCTCCGTATAGAGCGTGAGTTCATTACAGAGTCCCTTCCGGTAAGTCTTATCGGAATGAATGCCAAATTGATGACACAATATCTAGAATTTGTAACAGATCGCTTACTCATTGAGTTGGGTTGTGAGAAGAAACACAATGTTACCAATCCATTCGACTTTATGGATATGATCTCGCTGCAGGGTAAAACCAATTTCTTTGAAAAACGCGTTTCTGAATATCAAAAGGCAGGTGTTCTGAACAACGAAAAAGAAGAAACCCAGTTTACCACTGACGCAGATTTCTAATCTGTAATCTGTCGCCCCGACTGTTCAAAAACCCCAATAATCACCCCTTTAGGGTGCGAAATTTTGTTATTATTTAAGTTAAATAGATATCTATGTATGTAGTAAAAAGAGATGGGCGCAAGGAACCAATAATGTTTGACAAAATCACGGCTCGAATCAGAAAACTCAACTATGGGCTGAATCCTTTAGTTGACCCGGTAAGGGTTGCCATGCGTGTGATTGAGGGCTTGTACGATGGTGTAACCACCTCGGAACTGGACAACCTCGCCGCAGAAATTGCAGCCACCATGACCACCACCCATCCCGACTACGCACAATTGGCAGCACGAATCTCTGTTTCCAACTTACATAAGAATACCAAAAAATCTTTTTCGGCCACAATGAAAGACCTCTACGAGTATGTCAATCCTCGAACCGGAAAAAAAGCACCTTTGCTATCGGAAGAAGTGTACAAAATCATCGAAAAAAATGCGGATCAGATCGATTCCAGCATCATTTATAACCGAGATTTTGGATATGACTTTTTTGGTTTCAAAACATTAGAACGTTCTTATTTACTCAAACTCAACGGCAAAATTGTCGAACGCCCCCAACACATGTTGATGCGGGTCTCCATCGGGATTCACCTCAACGACTTGGAGGCAGCTTTTGAGACTTACGAGTTGATGTCCAAGCGATATTTTACCCACGCAACCCCCACTCTTTTCAATTCCGGTACGCCCAAGCCACAAATGTCTTCTTGCTTTCTGTTGACCATGAAAGACGACAGTATTGATGGGATTTATGATACCCTCAAGCAAACGGCAAAGATTTCTCAGTCGGCGGGGGGGATAGGCTTATCCATTCACAACATCAGAGCTACGGGCTCCTATATTTCGGGAACTAATGGTACTTCCAATGGTATTGTACCCATGCTCCGTGTTTTCAATGACACGGCGCGCTATGTAGATCAAGGTGGAGGGAAAAGAAAGGGATCTTTCGCCATCTATGTGGAGCCGTGGCATGCCGATATTTTTGATTTTCTTGAGTTAAAGAAAAACCACGGTAAGGAAGAGATGCGTGCCAGAGATCTGTTCTATGCCATGTGGATGCCAGATCTTTTTATGAAGCGGGTAGAAGAAAATGCCACCTGGACATTGATGTGTCCCAATGAGTGCCCTGGACTCTACGACTGTCACGGCGAAGCATTCGAAAAGCTGTATATCCAGTATGAGAAAGAGGGAAAAGGAAGAAAAACCATCCAGGCCAGAGAACTATGGGATAAAATTTTGGAATCCCAAATTGAAACGGGCACCCCTTATATGTTGTATAAAGATGCTGCCAACCGCAAATCCAATCAGAAAAACTTGGGAACCATACGTTCTTCCAATTTGTGTACTGAGATTTTGGAATACACCTCCAAGGATGAGATCGCAGTTTGTAATTTGGCATCTATTGCCCTTCCCATGTTTGTGGAGGAAGGGAAATTTAATCACGACAAATTATTCGATGTCACCAAAAGGGTTACCAAAAACCTCAACCGTGTCATAGACCGAAACTACTACCCGGTGAAAGAGGCTGAAAATTCCAATATGAGACACCGTCCTGTAGGCTTGGGCGTACAGGGACTTGCCGATACTTTTATCAAGCTGAGATTGCCTTTTACAAGCGAGGAGGCCAAAACGCTCAATCAGGAGATTTTCGAAACTCTCTATTTTGCTGCGGTTAGTGCATCTGTGGATGAAGCGGAAAAAGACGGGCCCTACAAAAGCTATAAAGGTTCACCCATCGCAAAAGGGGAGTTTCAACACAACTTATGGGGGATTAAAGATGAGGAACTGAGTGGTCGCTGGGATTGGCAAGATCTTCGTAAAAAAGTGAAAAAACACGGAGTGAGGAATTCCCTGCTGGTGGCTCCTATGCCTACTGCCTCCACTTCACAGATTTTGGGGAATAACGAATGTTTTGAACCTTACACCTCCAATATTTATACCCGAAGGGTGCTTTCCGGAGAATTCATTGTGGTCAATAAACACCTCTTAGAGGATTTGGTTAACCTCGGCCTATGGAATGAAGACATGAAGCAAGAACTTATGCAAGCCAATGGTTCAATACAACAAATAGAAGGTATCCCCGACGATATCAAAGAGCTTTACAAAACGGTTTGGGAAATGAGTATGAAAGACATCATTGATATGTCGAGACATCGTGGTTATTTTATTGATCAATCGCAGTCCTTGAATTTGTTTATGGAAGGTGCCACCATGGCGAAATTGACTTCAATGCACTTCTACGCTTGGAAATCGGGTCTGAAAACAGGAATGTACTACCTGAGAACGAAATCGGCCGTTGACGCCATTAAGTTTACGCTGGACAATACAAAAGCTACCCAGTCGGAATCCAAGAGTACTAAGCCGGTTCCAATAGCAACTGCTGTGGCCACAACTTCCGGTTCGGTGAACACAGTTGCGAAAGCACAAAATGATGCCGCCGCAGCTGTAGAACCGCTTACACCTGCAGAGTTAAAACAAATGCTCGAACAGTCTAAAAAAAGTGAAGACGATGACTGTCTGATGTGTGGCTCATAAGTCATAAATTACACCAAAAAGGCACTTATTTCCTTAAAATAAGTGCCTTTTTTTATTACAATAAAAGCTGTTTATCAGCATATTACATGTTTTATGTAAATTTTATGTTAACTTAATGTGTTTTTTGTGTAAACTTTTGATTACCTTAGTGGTGGATATAAAATATTTCAACTGTGAAAAATATTATGATCGCCCTTTTGATGTTTACATTTACATTGAGTGCACAAGAAAGCATTAAACCCCAATTTACAAAAGAAGGAAATCTAACCAAAGTGGTTTATTTTCACGACAACGGCGCCATCGCCCAAACCGGATTTTTTAAAGATAAAAAACGTCACGGCAATTGGGTCAGCTATCAAGCATCCGGCGAAAAAACTGCCATGGGCTCTTACCTTTCGGGTAAGAAAAATGGTCAATGGTTTTTTTGGCAAGGCAATGATTTGATTGAAGTCATTTACGACAACAACAAAATTGTCAATGTATTGGAGTGGAACAGCAGTGATAAAAAATTAATCGCCAAAAACGATTAATATTAGACTGGAATCTATTTGCTTAGGCATTTACTTTCCTGCTGACTTGATAGAACTCCTCTACCAACTCAAATTTATGAAGGATAAGGTCTTTGGTTCTAATGAGAATATTGAAGTAAAGTGCGGTGTTCTTAGCACTCGTTTCTGCCTTGGTTCTTAGTATTTGATCTTCAATCTTTTGATTCAATAAATCAAAGTTTTGACTTTTCTGAATCAATACATCATTGAACTCTTTATCACTAAATTCCAGGTTAAAGGCCTCGATTCCCTCCTTAAATACCGAGGATAAAGATTCAAAGATCTCATTTAAATCTTGGATTTGCTTTTCATTGAGTGAAGCGTGATTATTGTTGACATGCTGATGGCTTACATTAGAAATATAGATCAAGTCCTCCATCAAGTCCGACATAATCCCCAATAAAGAAATGTAGAATCGGGTGGCAGGGACACTGGTCTCTCCCACTCGTTTGAGGAAGTAATAGATTCCGTTTTTTAAATCATTGACTTCATCAAACAGTTCTTCTGCATTGTTTTTTGCAACAGAGAGGGTTCTGAGATCGCTTTTGGACAAACCCTTGATAACATTGGCATAGATATCGTAAGTCTGGCTGATTACGCTTCCAATATTTCTTGAACTTTCCTCTAAAATACCGCCAAAAGAATCGCTTTCAGTATTACTTAAAATACTTTGTTCGGCTTTTTTCTGCGTTTCTTTTTTGTGGTTGACAAAGTTCCTGGAAATCAACAATAAAATAATCCCCATAATGATCATTATGGCGGTAAACCCGCCCCAATGAATCAAATAAACAATTCCACCACAGACCAAAAAAGCACTCAGTGCTGTGAAAAACCAACCGCCTATAACATTGATCACACCTGCAACCCGATAAACCGCACTGTCCGTTCCCCAAGCACGATCGGCCAGGGAAGTTCCCATGGTGACCATAAAGGTGACGTAGGTGGTGGATAAAGGCAATTTCAGGGAGGTGGCAATGGAAATCAATATGGCAGCTACCGTCAGGTTAATAGAAGCCCGGAGGGTATCAAAAGAGGGGGCGTTGTCATCCTTAATGACCAATGTATCTGTTTTTTGCTTAAATGAGCCACTGATTTTTCTAGAAATAGAGGCGGGAAATAAATTGGAAAAGTATTGATTGAGTACTACAAAAAAACGAACGAGTAATCGAGATAAAAAATTAGGTTTAAATCGTTCTTTGATTTGATTTTGATCGGACAAATCAAGGGAGGTTTTAACGACCTTCTTCGCCTTGGAGGAAAACCAAAGGGTAAGCACCATAATCAATCCAGAAGCCAATAAGAATAGGCTTGGCGTAGGAACTTTATTGGAAAGTACGCTCATACTGAATTGATCGGCTGCCATACCCGAAGCTACCCATGCCTCATAGGATTGATAGGCCGCCACCGGAACACCAATAAAGTTGACCAAGTCATTCCCCGCAAAAGCCAAAGCCAGAGCAAAGGTTCCTACTCCAATGATGACTTTATAGATATCCACTTTAAAGATCTTCATTAGTAGGTAGGAGAAGAGGTACCAAGAGAAAAGGCTGGAAAGATTGACCAAAACCGCATTGGCCTCAAGGAAGGCGTTGATCGTTTGGCCATTGAGAAAATCATATTCAATTCCGGCATATTGGGTACCCTTGATGCCTTTGATCAATATAAAATTACTGATGGCCGCAAGTGAAATTCCACCGAATAACGCATTGACCAACTTGGCCTTTTTAAGAAAATCGTGGGTAAGCAAGGCTCGGGAGATCCACTGCACTACAGCCCCGATGGTAAAGGCAATGAATACAGAAAGTAAAATCCCAAGAATGATTTGCGTGGCTTTCTCCGTATTGATATAAGTGGACAATTCCATTAGATTCCCTGAGCCTGAAAAGATCTTAATGATCGACATGACCACCGCCGCCCCCAACAATTCAAAAACAATGGAAACGGTCGTAGAAGTGGGCATTCCCATGGTATTAAAGAAATCCAATAGTAAAATATCGGTCATCATCACTGCCATAAAAATGTAGATGATCTCTTGAAAATTGAAAGCTCCGGGATTAAATATCCCTTTACGGGCCACCTCCATCATTCCACTGGAAAAAAGTGCTCCAAGTGCAATGCCAAGGCTCGCAAAGATCATGATGTTTCTAAAAGAAATCGCCTTTGAACCAATGGCAGAATTTAGGAAATTTACGGCATCGTTACTTACACCCACTATAAGGTCGCCTATTGCTAAAGCTGATAAAAGAACAACGATATACAGATAAACATCCCCCATTTATTTTTTAATCCAAAATATGAATTAAAATTTAAACCCAACTCCAACTGTGAATCTTCTTCCCACATCTAGTTTCCTGAAATGATAGGTTTCTTTTGCCTGAGGAGAAATAAACTCACTTCTTCTGGTGTCGTTTAAAATATTATTTACCCGAAACCTAAATTCTATATTATTTTGTTCTCCTCCATACCTAATAATATTGAGATTCAAACTATTGAAAGGCATAGTGAATACGTCAGGAATGGCTCCATTTCCAACAATTTCAAGAGCTTTTCCCTGGACATTATAATTTAAATTGGCTTTGAATTTTTCTTTAAAATACTCTAAGGAAGAATTAATCAAATATGGGGATTGACCCTGAAGTGTTCTTGAATCATCAATTGTTTCAGCCTCCCTGGCATTATTCAATCTCCCTTGGTATTCTCCATCATCCATCTTTTCCTCCGAATAAATGTAAGAGGCATTGGTTCTGAATTTTAAATTTTCTAAAATCGTTTTTCGAATTTCAAACTCTATCCCATAAACGTTTGCATCAGACAAATTTCTGGCTTGAAAACTGTCGCCTACAATCTCACTGTAAAGAACAACTTCAATAGGATCATTTACTCTTTTATAAAAACCACTTACGGCAAACATATCCCCACTGGTATAGAACTTCTCATACCTTACATCAAAATTATCAATAAATGAGGGTTTCAAATTCAAGTTGCCAAAAAAGAATGTTGTGGTTAGCGGGTCATAAATTGAAGCATTTGACAACTCTTTAAATGAAGGCCTAGCGACTGTTTCAGAATATCCAAACCTTATGTTGGACTCTTCGTTGAGTTTATAAATTAAATTTAAAGAGGGGTAAATTTTTGCCTCATCAATGACTTGATCTTCGAATGGTTCTATCAGAAGAGTGGTGTCACTTCTTTTATATCCATTATAATTTTGCTTGTAAATTTCATATCTAACGCCCAAAATCATTCTTAAATCTTTAAAGAATTCAAATTCATTTGATAGATATGCCGCTACTATGGTTTGGTCTGAGTTAAACTCATCTAGTTTACTCGATGCATTGTAAAAATAAGTCCCTTCACCTGTTAAAGGGTCTAGAATATTTGCCGACTGAAGCCACATGGATGGATTTCCGTCTCGAAGACCTGGTATCCTTCCTGTAACTTCCCGGTAATCAAAAATGTAGTTTTCAATGTAATAGTCTCTTTCTTTTTTTGAATAATATCCTCCCGTCTTAAACTTAGCTTTTCTACCTCTTAAGGTAAATTCTTTTGTGAGATCGAGTTTACCCACATTACTGGATTCATCTAAAATTCTCCAAAATCTAGTCGGTGGGCCGGTGGCTGTAAGATCCAAATTATAATCCCCCCCCTCCAAAACTTTTTCTTGAATATCAAAAGCAGAGGTTCTAAAATCTTTCTCATGATTTTTATTTTGGGTATTGGAGACCTTCCATTCGACTTTTAATGATCCGTCAGCATTAAAATGTGTTCCACTAAGTAGGTTATTTAATAATCTTTTTTCAGTGTAGAAGTTTCCAGTTTGTTCGAATAGCGCATCGGCACCAATGATTCTCTCTTCCTCCATCAGTATAGAATTCAGTATCCCATTTTGAATGCCTAAAAAGTTGTACTTATACTTTGACTTGGCTGTTTTTAAACTCAGCCCTAACAGACCATTTAGTTGAGTGTTTACCTCGGAACTCAATCCATTTCTTCCCTGCACCTTTCTCAGCTCGTATTTTGTTCTGTTGTTGTCTCTTTGAAAGATGTTACTCTCAAAATTATCATAGTGAGTGTAAACATTTGAATAAGACAAGCTTGAAATAACCCCTAATTTATTTTTTCCAAGATCAAACTGATTTCCATAGTTAGCATTAAGTGACAAATTCATACCACTGGACTCCACTTCATTTGAAAATGAATTGCTGAATTTTTTTGTAAGATTGGAAAGCTCAATTCTTCCTGACTCAGATCCAGTAGGATTTGGAATTTCTCTGTTTCGATCAATAGGTGAATTTCTGTAACCTCGGTCAAATCCAAGAAAATCTGTACTAGATTTATCCTGTGTTCTAAAATCGTTAACTAAGTTCATCTCAGAGTTATAGCTGGTTGAAACTGAAAAGCCAAATTGTTTGCTGGTTGGAATGTCTTTGGTGACGATATCAACGATCCCTCCAGTAAAGTCAGCTGGTTGGTCAGCGCTGGCAGATTTGAGTACAATGATTTGATCTATAATATTTGTTGGAAAAATATCCAGTTGAATGGTATTTCTGTCCGGATCAAGCCCAGGAATATCAATTCCATTGATGGTTGTTTTTGTATACCGGTCCCCTAAGCCTCTGACGTAAACATATTTTCCGCCTTGAATGGAAACGCCTGGGACACTTTTAATTGCATTAGCAAGATTACTTACCCCCGTTGACTTAATATTTTGTGCAGAAAGTCCATCTAATAAATTGGCAGATTTTTTTTGGACTTGAAGTACACTTTGCTCGTTATTACGAAGAGTTTGTGCGGTTACCACTACCTCCTCAAACTCCTGAGCAGCAGATTCTAGGTAAATATCTAGTTCTTTAACTTCTCCCTGAGCCAATTCGATATTTTCTACAGTTACTGTATTAAACCCAACAAAAGAAAACTGGATGTTATATACTCCGGCATCGAGCTCAATATTATAGATTCCATCAAAATCGGTAACGGAACCATCCATTTCGGCAACTACTACATTGGCAAACGGAAGGGGTTCTTGAAATTCTTTATCATAAACTTTACCAGTAATTCTTCCTGACTGGGAGTATGATATATCAATAATAAAAAGAAGAAAAAAAAGAAATAAAATATTTTTCATTTAAATGGTATTAAAAAAAAATGCTCACAAATATATGTGAGCATTTTAATAAAATTAACTTGACACAAAGAAATTAAATTCCAGCATCTGTAAGCGCATTTTGAGATGCTGCAAAAGTCCATCCAAATACAGATGTATCAGCACCTGCGTTAGCGGGCTTGGTATCGGTTGCGGTAGTGGTAAAAGCACCAGTAAGCTCAGAGGCTTTAACCTCAGTAGACTCAGTAAG
>CBFIIP010000084.1:0-29691 GCA_965662705.1 Flavobacteriaceae bacterium | reverse complement strand
CTATTGGCGATCCAATAAGTGTTGTCGACATATTATCAGGATCGGTTACTCGAACTCTAGCTGTATAGTTGCCATTAGATGGTCCTGAACTACTTACATCCCAAGTATAATACCAGGTAAGTCTATCAGAAGTGATCATTTCCCCACCGTTCACTGCTCCAGGAATTTCGATGGTAGGTGAAATTGTTACACTGTTTTGGAATACTGCTGTAAATACTACTTCACTTGCGCTTTGTAGTTGGTTGTCTGTATCGTTGTCGGTAAACGAAATAAGTACTGGAAATGCAATAACATCCTCAGAATTGAGAATCTTTAGCTTATCAGAAAACGAAAGGCTGATCCATCCCAATACCAGGATTCCGGTCCATTTCAAAATGAATTTATTAATTAATATATTGAATAATTTATTAATCAATTGCTTCACTACTTATCGTTTCAACTTCCATTACTTCTCTTGAGGCGCCCCCAAGCTTATAAATTAAATTAAACTCCAAGGTACCTTTCCGCAATGCGGTTTTTCCATTATTTCCAGGAAATTCATAACCAATACCTAAATTGTATTTTTCCATTTTTTTAAGTGAAAAATAGCCGCTAAAATAATCGTTGTTGGTCAATCCAAACCCCAATTCAAATTTATTTTGAAAATCAAGACCCATTAAAAAGGAAAATAGCAGTGGAGCATTTTGAACATGCCGGATCAAGAAGTGAGGGATCAGCAGGCGATCTCCCATTTTTATTTTACTTCCCCCGATCAAGTAACTGTGCACCCTGTCGGAAACCTCTGTTGTGATTCCGTTTTCTGCTTTAAACCTTCTAATACTCACTACATTTGGTATGGATAGCGAAAAAAAGTGTGCTGCATTTTCTCTCTCATCAGCGAAATGAATGCCGGCTCCTATTATATTTCCAATATAACCTCTTACTGCTGACAATATTTCATTGGGTTGATTGGTCACCCTGACCAATTCGTTTACATCAAAACTGTAGGAATATAATCCCACACGAACACCCAGATGGATTGTTTTTCGATCATCCAACTTTAATCGGTAAGCATAATCAGCTGCGAGGGAATTTTTATTTTCGATAAAAACTCTATCCGTTTCTATATGATAGCCCCAGGTCACATTTTTTTTGGTTTTGCTGATGTAACTTAACGAATTATTGGCAGGAGCATCTTCAATACCGATCCATTGACTCCTACTTGAGAGTTGTATTTTTCTACCATCTACACCGCTATGGGCGGGATTAAAATGAACAAGATTGTCTTTAAAAAAAAGCAAATGACTTCTTTGTTGCGCAATAAATGTCTGTGTATTAAATACACAAATAACAAAAAAAATGATATAGCAGTCCCTAGTCTCCTTCAAACTAAACCTATTTTTATTATTTAATAGATCACAAACGATTCAGGAAACTAACGAAAGAATCCGAACGTTTTAATCCCATTTTTTTTCTTGCTCTATGCCGATAACTATCAACGGTTTTCTCAGAAATATTCATCAATTTACAGATCTCCCTGTTTGAATAATTGAGCTTTAAATACATACACAACAAAATTTCTCGTTGTGTCAAATCCGAGGATTCTTTCGTGAGTCTTTTGATGAAATAGGGATAGTTTTTGTTGAAAGTTTCAATAAATGACATGATAAACAAAAATTACTTTATTAAAATTACGATTAATTAATGCAAAAACTTGACAATAATTAGCAATTATCTTTTACGCAGTAGTTTTGCAGTAAGGATTCTTTAAGCAATGGATGAGCTTATTTTACAACAAAATCTAAATGGCCACGGTAGTTCCATACAAGACAAGATGCACTCTTCCCATGGCTGATGATGACTAAATATATATTGAAACATAAAAAGCTTGATCCGTTTTTTTAGATTTTGACCAAACGAAGGTAGCTTCCTTGATTTTGATAAGAAATTATCCCTTGGTTGATAATTTCTTATCAAATTAAGCGAACATTAGCCCTTGTTTTGTAGATTTAATTGATGCCCAAGCTATAAATCATGTCCTTGAATAAAAAAATATACCGAGTTGCTGGATTGGGTGAAGTCTTGTGGGACGTTTTCCCTGAGGGAAAGAGATTGGGGGGTGCTCCCGCTAATTTTGCGGCCCATGCCCAGCAGTTGGGTGCCCATGGTTTTGTACTCAGTGCAGTAGGGAAAGATGTACTGGGTAGTGAGGCGGTGGTCAAGTTGGATCAATACGGTATTGATTTAACTGGTCTTCTAGAGATTGCTCCATTCCCTACCGGCACCGTAAGGGTGCATTTAGACCATCGTAGAAATCCCAGCTACGAGATTCAAGAAAATGTTGCTTGGGATCACATTCCCCTCCAACTTTCCATTACCAATATAGCCAAGCACTTGGATGCGGTCTGTTTTGGAACCCTGGCACAACGAAATATCACCTCCCAAAATACCATCCTCAAAACCCTACGAGCAACCCCAGAAAACTGTCTTAAGGTTTTTGATCTCAACTTCAGGAAAAATTACTACCACACAGAAATGATCCTTCAAAGCTTTGATTTGACCGATGTGGTGAAGATGAATGAAGAGGAGTTTGAAGAAATACGATCCCTTTTTTCCTTGCCCTCCAATACCCAAAAAGCCATGATGTCTTTGATGGAAAGGTTTGATTTAAAATTAGCTATGCTTACCTTAGGGGGCAATGGTTCAATCATGATGAGTCAAAACGATTATAGTGAGTTAAAAGCTAATCAGTCTGTCCAAGTGAAAAGCACGGTAGGTGCAGGAGACGCATTTACTGCCGCTGCTGTGATGGGATGGCTCAACCAAAAACCTTTGGATAAAATTCACCATAAATCTAGCGATTTGGCTGCCTATGTATGCAGTCAACTCGATGCCGTACCTAAAATTTCAAATCAATCATAAGATGAACAACAATTATTTGATTCCGTTTTTTGCACTCACCCTTTTTACTGCTTGCCAGTCAAAAAAAGTGGAAAATAAACCGCCCAATGTGATTGTGATCATCACCGACGATCAAGGTTATGGTGATTTGGGACTTCACAACAATCCCAATATCAAGACGCCTGCCATTGATGATTTTGCTCGCCAAAGCATACAGTTCAGTAATTTTCATGTGTCTCCGGTTTGTGCTCCCACCCGTTCCAGCCTGATGACCGGGCGGTACTCCCTTAGGACAGGGGTGAGGGATACCTACAACGGAGGGGCCATCATGGCCTCCTCTGAGGTGACCATTGCCGAAATGCTAAAGCAGAAAAACTACAAGACGGGTATTTTCGGGAAATGGCACTTGGGGGACAATTACCCCTCTCGACCCAGTGATCAGGGGTTTGATGAATCATTGATCCACTTGGCAGGTGGAATCGGACAAGTCGGAGATTTTACCAATTATTTCAAAATGGAGACGAGCTATTTTGACCCCGTCCTTTGGCACAACAACGAGCAAAAACCTTATAAAGGTTATTGTTCGGATATTTTTACGGACAATGCCATCCGTTTTATAGAGGAAAACAAAGACCAGCCTTTTTTCTGTTATTTGTCTTTTAACGCTCCCCATACCCCACTTCAGGTTCCTGATAAATATTACCAAATCTACAAGGATACAGACCCCACTGCCGGTATTGATCCAGCGTTGCTACCAGTTGCCCCTATGTCCGACAAGGATATTGAAGATGCCAGAAAGGTGTATGCCATGGTGACCAATATTGATGATAATCTAAAGCAACTTTTTCAAAAAATCGAAGATATTGGAATTAAAGACGACACCATTGTAATTTTTATGACGGACAATGGACCGCAACAAGTCCGTTATGTTGGGGGGATGAAAGGAAGAAAATCCAGTGTTTACAAAGGTGGCATCCGCGTACCGTTTTTTTTGAGCTATCCTTCAAAGTTTCAAGGGAGAGGAGAGATCAACGCTATGGCGGCTCATATTGATTTGCTCCCTACGCTTTCGCAATTGTGTGCTGCTCCACTTCCTACCGACAGAAAAATTGATGGCAGGAGTTTGGTCCCCGCGTTGGAGGGACAGACCTTACCCCAACGCAGCTTTTTTTCCTATTGGACACGTAAATTACCCGAGTTGTACAACAACATTGCCCTCCAACAAGGCGATTACAAATTGGTGGGAAAAACCGATTTTGATGCAGCCATAGAGGCATTCGAACTTTACAATATCAAAGTCGATCCTTTTGAAACAAAAAATTTGGTCAACCAAAATTTAGAAAAAGCGCAATCCCTCAAAGCTGAAATGGATGTAATGTTCACTTCATTAACCCAATCCCCGAACCTTACCAACCCCCCAAGAATTGCCGTAGGGACACCCCATGAGCAACCCGTTTACCTTAACCGAAACGATGCGGGGGGTCAAAGAGGGGTGTGGAATCAAGAGGATCTCTATTCTTATTGGAAAGTGGATATGCAAGCTGGAACCTACCGGATCAAGTTTAAGTTTATAAAACCCCTCCCTCTAGGAGGTGAGATGGTTTTGGAAACGGGATCTGGAATCCTGAAAAAAAAGTCAAATGCTGAGTCTACAGATACCTTGGTATGGGAGGACGTAACCCTTTCAGAGGCCAAATTCGATTTCACTCCTTTTTACCGCTTGGGGAGAAAAAATTATTTTCCACTCTGGGTTGAAATCGACAAAATTCAATAGGAGTCAAAACGGAAAATCATTGCCATATGCTCCCGACTTGGTGGACTTCAAAAACATTAAAGGGAATGGTTTCATCCGATTCTACAGTAATCAGACTGTTTTCAGGGGAGGAAACAGCATAGGTGGACAGTACCGAGAAGCCGTTGTCAACAAAAACCTCAATAGTGGTTCGATCCAAAAGAACCCTTACACTGACCTTTTTTTGATTCATGGTGGGGAGGTTCATTCCATTGAAATTAAAAGTACCATTGGAGAAAGTCAATAATTGACCACGAATATTTAGCTGAAAGTTTTGACTGCTATCTCGATCAAAAGTCGCCAGCAGATCAATGCCCTCAAACTTTAGGTCTTTTAATTTTTCATTCAATTTTGAGGAAGAGATACCTTTAAAAGACCAACTTTTTTGGTAAAGATTCTTGATTTCGACTATTGGCCATCGGAACAATCGGATTCCTTCTGGGGTTGTTTTCAGTTCCATGGTGGCAGGGAAAGACATTTGTTGGTTAAAGGGCATATTGTTGTCCACATAGATATTGTTTTTTCCGGTTCTCAACCAGCCTATGATCACAGTCCGACCATCGGGGCTGTTGTTGAATGTTTGTGCCGCATAATAGGCATCTCCCAAATCACCCAGATGTGCTTTCTTATCTGTAGTCAAGACCTTACCGTCAAAAGTTCCGATCTCATAGTCAAAACTGGCATCGTAAATCAACCATTTTTTGTTTTGGGGGTTTCCATCTACTTTGAGCTCGACCAAATCCATACATTCATACACCCATCTGCGATTAAAGTCGCTTAACTTTTCCCAATTTTTTAGATCGATAGAGCTGAAAAAACGAACTTTACCCATATCCTCCCTGTTTTTTTTGTCCGCCCTTTTGATCCATAAAACAAGAATCCACTTTTTGGAGGGCTCATGCCAAAAGATTTTCGGGTCACGTTCCCCTCTGTCAAAACCTTGGTTGGGAACCAAGGGACGACCGTCATCGATTAATTGAAAGGTTCTCCCTCGATCTGTACTGAAAGCACCTGCTTGGTAAAAATCATCGTTACTGTTGTTTTGAGCATGGGTGAAATAGGCCACGATGGCCTCTTCCTCCTCTGTGTTTTCTCCCAGACTGTTGGGATGATCTACAGCAGCAGTCCCCGAAAAAATGGTACCATTCCCGTAAGGTAGAATAGCGTGGGGGAGCTGTTCCCAGTAGACCATATCTTGGCTTACCGCGTGTCCCCAAGTCATATTGCCCCAGTGAATGGATTTGGGATTGTGCTGAAAAAAAAGATGGTATTCTCCATTATAGTAAACCATACCATTAGGGTCGTTGTTCCAATTTTTCTTAGAGGAAAAATGAAATTGAGGCCGTAAAGGATCGTCGAATTTTATGTCGGAATAAGAATCAAAGGTTTGAAAACTATCAATCATTACCCCTGCTGAATGTTGTGCTTGGGCAATGATTGCGGTAAATATTAAAAGGTATCTCATCATAATTGTTAAGTTATGAATATTTTTTGACTAAAAAATAAAGAGGAGATAGTTAAGAAACCAATGCGTTTAAAAGCGATACAACGTCATGAGGCTTGTCAATGTAGTAATTGGCTAGGGTATTTTTTTTACCCACTTTTACATTGACCGCATGAGACGGAAGATCATTAAACATAAACTCATCTGTGACATCATCCCCAAAGCAAATGATAAAATCAGCTGCTTTATCCCCCAAGATTTCCGACACAGCGGTTCCTTTGTTGTAACGTCCACTGACCACCTCGATCACTTTGTCTCCGTCCATCAGGTGTAACTCATCCGTAATCAGGCTACTCAGCACCGTTTTAAGCTCCACGGTGCGCTCTGCTGCCAATTCGGGGTCTGTTTTGCGATAGTGCCAAACCAAACTGTTTTTTTTCTCTTCAATAAAAGTTCCGGGTGTCCTATCAGTAAAGTTTTCTATCACAGGAATAAGATCTTCTTTCCAGTTTTTGAGTTGGGTTACTTTGACCAGCCATTTTTGATTTTTATGCTTGACAACATAGCCATGTTCGGCCACTAAAGTAATGGGGAGATGACCAAACCATTGGTCGAGGAATTTTTGATCTCTTCCACTTACAATGGCCACCTCCGTTTGTGGAAATTCAATCAGTTTTTTTAGCAATTGCATTAAAGCTTCGTCCGGTGTGGCCAATTCCGGTTTTTCGTTATACCCTACCAGTGTCCCGTCGTAGTCTAAAAAAATCATTCTTTTTTCTACAGATTTGAATGTTTTGACCAACGATTCCTCAATTTTTTTATTGATTTTAATGACCGAAGATTCCTCTGCAGTAAGGTGTTTGGTTTTGAGGGCTTTCATGAATTCATTGGCCCAATACTCCACCGAATAGCGCTGAAGTCTTTTTTGCATCGTTTGATTTCTTTTTTGCTGCTCTTCCAGTGGCATTTGAATGGCATTAAGGATTGCATCGGCCATTTGATTGAGATCAAAAGGATTGACTAATAAGGATTCATAGAGTTCTTTTGAAGCACCTGCCATTTCACTGAGAATCAAAACACCATCTCCTTTTACCCGGGTGGCGATAAACTCTTTGGCAACCAAATTCATACCGTCTCTAACTGGGGTGATCATGGCAATATCGGAGGTCATGTATAGGTCAATCAAATCGTCAAAATTCATTGCCCTGTAGTAATACCAAATAGGGGTCCAGTTAATGGTGGCAAACCTGCCGTTAACCCTCCCAACGATTTCATCGGTCTCTTTTTTAAGTCGTTTGTAATCTGACACACTAGATCTAGAGGGAACGGTGAGCATGACCAAGCGAACTTTTTCCAAGTACTCAGGATATTTAGTTAAAAAAAGTTCGAAAGCTTTGATCCGATTCACCACTCCTTTGGTATAGTCCAAGCGATCAATGGAGAGGATGAGCTTTCCATCGTCAGCCCCTTTTTTGTGCAGTTCCAATTGTTTTTTGAGGTCGGACTTTTCCGCATTGGACATATGGGCGTGCGTTTGAGCAGCTTGATTGAATTTTTTGTAATCAATACCCATGGGGAAGGTATTGACCACTACCTCTCTACCGTATATATTGACCCGATTGAAGGAGACTTCTTTTCTCAATATGCGCTTGACAGAACTTAGAAAGTGACGTTGGTAGTCATAGGTGTGAAATCCGATCAGGTCGGCCCCGAGCATTCCCTCGAGCAGGGGCTCCCGCCAGGGGAAAATTCTAAAAATTTCAAAAGAGGGGAAGGGGATGTGTAGGAAAAAACCTATGGTGACATCGGGTCTTACTTCTTTGATCATCTTAGGGCACAGCAACAATTGATAGTCATGAATCCAAATGGTATCGCCCTTTTCTATATTTTTTAAAACACTATCGGCAAATTTCTGATTGACCTCCTGATAAGACTTCCATTGTTCCTTATTAAAGACCGAAATCTCGATAAAGTAATGAAAAAGGGGCCAAAGTGACTTATTAGACAGTCCAAAGTAAAAATTTTCGAGTTCCTTACGATTTAACGAAACAGGAAAATAGCCCTCATTTTTTAGCGATTTTTTTAATGGAGCCCATGCCTTTTTATCAATCTCATCGTCATTGATGCCAGGCCACCCCACCCAAAGGGATTTTTGACCCTTGTGAACTGAATTCATGCCGGTTGCCAACCCACCACTGGTCGGGGTAAACTCGAAAGAATTATCTAATTTCGTTATTTGTAAAGGAAGTCTGTTGGAGACAATAATATTTTTAGCCATAGCACCCGTGATTCAAAAATCATATTCTAAATTATGCATTTAAAGCAGTTGGAACACCCTGTCGATAACCTTAATTATGGAATTATAGGAAATTGCAAATCATCTGCCCTTATCAATGAGGATTCCTCAATAGATTGGTGTTGTTTACCTCAATTTGATTCTGCTTCTGTTTTTGCAAAACTATTGGATGAAAAAAAAGGAGGGTTTTTCAAAATAGCCTGTGATGATAGCTATAAAATCACTCAAAGCTATATCGATAAAACTGCGATTTTGACCACCCGCTTTGACAATGGCAATGCTGCTTTTGAAGTCATTGATTTCATGCCGCGATTTCAAAAAGACAATGGGGTTTACTATGCTCCTCCGGAGATTTCCAGAGTAATCAAAAAGATCAGCGGTCAGCCTGAAATTAAGATTTTGTACGATCCACAATTGGAGTACGCGCAGGGAGCAACCAAAAATTACATTAAAGATGATTTTATTATTAGCATCGTTGATGATGAACGTTATGACACCCTGTTGTTGTTCACTGACATGAACAAGTCAGTGGTACTTGACGCCCAGCCTTTTATTTTAGATCGAGATTATTTTTTTAAAATATCCTATAACGAAAAGATACAGTTGCCCAGCATGGAGGAGATCCTGTTTGAGTTTGAAAAAACAAAAGTTTATTGGTTGAACTGGTGTCATAAAACTCCGACCTACAACAATGCATACAATGACCAAATTCTCCGTAGTGCGATGACCCTTAAGTTGCTTACTTTCGAAAAAACGGGAGCGGTATTGGCTGCGGCCACAACCTCATTACCCGAAACCATCGGGGAGGTAAGAAATTGGGACTACCGATTTTGTTGGATTCGAGATGCTTCCATGGTCATTAAGGTGATTGCCAAATTGGGACACCTAAAGATTGTTAAAGAATTCATAGAATTTATAATTGACCTAATCCCTGACAAGGATGAAAAATTGCAAATCATGTATGGGATTCGGGGTGAGAAAATACTTACAGAGAAAACATTGGATCACCTGTCGGGCTATCGCGATTCAAAACCCGTTAGAATTGGGAATGCCGCCTTCATTCAAAAACAAAACGATATCTACGGTATTTTGATGGATGTGATCCATTTTCAAATTGAAAAATACAGTGATGAAACAGACAAACATGAGGAATTGTGGTCGATAGTTAAATCGATTATTTGGGTCGTGGAAAATAATTGGAGACAGGCCGATAAAGGCATATGGGAATTCCGACACGAAGACCGCCACTTTACTTTTTCAAAGCTTCTGTGTTGGGTTGCTGTGGATAGAGCCATAAAAATCTCTGAAATCATTCAATCGGGAAAATCTGCCAAAAAATGGAAAGCATTGCGTACCGAAATCTATGAGGACATTCTTTCTAATGCTTGGAATGATGAGGTTCAAGCCTTTACACAGTCCTACGGGACAATGCATTTGGACGCCTCGGTCTTGTTGATGGAACCCTATGGTTTTATTGATGCGAAAGATCCTAAGTATATCAAAACGGTGAAAGCCATCGAAAAAGAATTGTCCTATGAAGGATTGTTGTTTCGATACAAAAACGATGATGACTTTGGATCACCCAGCTCCTCCTTTACCGTCTGTACTTTTTGGTTCATCAATAGTCTCTATAAAATTGGAGAGGAGGAAAAATCCAAAGCCATGTTTGACCAATTGCTCTCCTATAGCAACCACCTTGGCTTGTTTAGCGAGGATATTGACTTCAAGAGCAAGCGGCTTTTGGGTAATTTTCCACAGGCCTATTCTCATTTGGCCTTGATTGACACCGCATTAAATTTTAAACACTAAGCTTAAAGTATTTTGATAACTGCTATTTAGTCAGTAAATTAAATTAATTTTAACCAATTTACCCCAAAATTATCTCTTAGATGATTACTCCCCCATACCTTACCTTAGCTTCAACAACAATAAATTACTGTTTTTTGAGTTATTCAATTAAATTGAATTAGAAATGAATCACACCATCAAATTATTGACATTTTTTTTAATTTTTCTATTCACAGGTGTTTCCGCACAGAATAGGGAAAATCCATGGCATGTAGGGCTGAGCTTTAATGTTGTGGATGTATATCCTACTGGTGCCAAAGGAAGCGAACCCTTTGCTCCCCAAGGGGAATTGTTTGAAGATGCATTTAATGTTTCCGATCATTGGAATTTTGGAGGACCCACTATTTCATTGAGTCGCTCTATTTTCAATGGTTTTTCCATTGGGGCACGAGTATCTCTCAACTTGATCAAAAATATAGACGGAGTAGATAACCCAAATTATCCCTATTTCGCTGCTGGAGGGTTTTTTAAGCAAACTTTTCTCAACAAGAAAAGATTGAAACCTTTTATTACCCTAGGTTATGGAATTTCTGATATTGATTATACCAACACCAAAAAGATTGAATTATTATCTAAGAATACCTCTAGGAATTTTAATGGAGGATTGGGTTTTGATTTTCGACTGACGGAATTTGCCGGGTTAACTTTGGAGACTAACTTTCACTCACCCATTGAGGATTTTGGTGTCAAACATTTTCGTCACCAGTTAGGACTTTACTACTCTTTTGGATCTAAAGATTCCGATAAAGATGGTGTCCCCGACGATAAGGATACTTGTCCTGAGGAACCTGGTTTAAAAGAATACGATGGTTGTCCTGATACCGATGGCGATAAAATTCCCGACAATAAAGATCAATGTCCAGAGGAGTTTGGAACTGAAATCATGAACGGTTGCCCTGATGCTGACGAAGATGGTATTGCCGACAAAGACGATGAATGTCCAGATGAGCCCGGTGTCACGGAATTAAATGGTTGCCCTGATGCTGACGAAGATGGTGTGGCCGACAAAGACGACGAATGTCCCAATGAGGCAGGTGCAGTTGAAAACAAGGGATGCCCTTGGCCTGATACCGATGGCGATGGTGTTCCAGACAATGAAGATGCCTGTCCTGAGGAGGAAGGATCTGCTGAAAACAGCGGTTGTCCTGAAATATCAGGTGAGGTATTAAAAACCCTCAACAATTTGGCGACTCAGATTAACTTTGTAGCTGGATCAGATAGGATTCAGGGAAGAGCTATACTTGAGGCCTTGAATGATATAAAGATTCTTTTGGATCAAAACCCCAATGGTAATTTAATCATTGAGGGTCATACCTCCAGTGATGGAGAGGCCGAAGCAAATCTCATTCTCTCGAAGATGAGAGCTACCGCCGTCAAAGCCTACTTGGTCAAATTAGGGGTGAACCCCGATCGATTAAAAACAGAGGGTTACGGTGAGGACAGACCCATTGCAGATAACGAAACGTCAGAAGGAAGAACACTCAACAGGCGGGTACAGTTCCGGACAGATTTTTAGAAAAGATAAAGGAGGTTGAAAAACCTCCTTTTTTTTAGCCCAGATTTTTTAACCCAGAGATGGTGGCTTTGGGGTCTTTGGACGAAAAAACATAGCTACCCGCTACCAATACATCTGCACCACATGTGATCAATTGATTTGCATTTTGATCGGTAACGCCTCCGTCAATTTCAATCAAAGTAGCCGCATCAGCATTTTCAATGATGGTTTTGAGTTTTCTTACTTTTTGATAGGTAGATTCAATGAAGCGCTGTCCACCAAAACCTGGATTGACACTCATCAAACACACCAAATCAATTTCATTGATGATGGGCTCCAATAAGTCCACTGAGGTGTGAGGATTCAATGCCACTCCAGCTTTCATCCCTCTTTCCTTAATAGATTGTAGGGTTCTGTGAAGATGGGTAGAAGCTTCGTAGTGAATGGTGAGGATGTCACTTCCCAAATCGGCAAAAGTATCGATATAGCGTTCCGGTTCCACAATCATCAAGTGAACATCCAAAGGCTTTTCCGCATGGGAGGCAATGGATTTCAATACCGGCATTCCAAAGGAAATATTGGGCACAAAAACCCCATCCATCACGTCGATATGAAACCAATCTGCCCTACTTGCATTGACCATTTTACAGTCCCGCTCAAGGTTTCCGAAATCTGCTGCTAGTAGTGAGGGAGCTATAAGGGTTCCCATGGTTTGATTGAATTTAACCCAAGTATGTTTTCAAGATCTTACTTCGAGAGGTGTGTTTTAGCCTTCTGATGGCTTTTTCCTTGATTTGTCTTACCCTTTCTCGAGTCAAGTCAAAGGTTTCACCAATTTCCTCCAAAGTCATGGCGTGCTGATTGCCCAAACCAAAATAGAGCCTTACCACGTCCGCTTCACGGGGAGTAAGGGTCTCCAAAGCTCTTTCGATCTCAGTTCTCAAGGACTCATGTAACAAGGTTTTGTCGGGGTTGGGAGATTCTCCACTGTTGAGGACATCGTAGAGGTTGGAATCTTCCCCTTCTACCAATGGTGCATCCATGGAAACATGACGGCCAGAGTTTTTTAAGGACTCTTTTACATCGTTGATGGTCATGTCCAATTCTTTGGCAATTTCCTCTGCCGATGGAGCACGCTCATGGGCTTGCTCCAAAAAGGCATAGGTTTTATTGATCTTGTTGATCGATCCGATTTTGTTAAGCGGTAGCCTCACAATTCTCGACTGTTCTGCCAAGGCCTGTAAAATCGACTGTCTGATCCACCAAACTGCATAGGAAATAAACTTAAACCCTCTGGTTTCGTCAAAACGTTGTGCCGCTTTGATAAGCCCCAAATTTCCCTCATTGATTAAATCAGGAAGGGTTAATCCTTGATTTTGATACTGCTTGGCAACAGAGACAACAAATCGCAGGTTGGCCTTGGTCAATTTTTCCAGGGCAATTTGATCCCCGGCCTTAATCCTTTGGGCCAGTTCAACTTCTTCCTCGGCGGTGATCAAATCTACCTTTCCAATTTCTTGAAGGTATTTGTCTAAAGAGGCCGTTTCGCGATTGGTTACCTGTTTTGTGATTTTAAGTTGTCTCATGAAAAAAGATATGCTTTATTTAGTTATACGTTAAAAAACCAAAAATGTTTCATCTTTCGTAAATTTTATTAACGATTTGGATTGTTTTTTCTCTCTGGACGAGGTAACAAAGCTTTTCTGGATACTTTTTGTTTTCTGGTTTTGGGGTCAATTCCAAAATACTTCACCTCGAAAGTATCTCCAAGATTGATTTCATCAGTGACTTTATCTATTCTGTCCCATGATACCTCAGAAATATGGAGTAAAACCTCATTGCCAGGGACAAATTCTACTACGGCTCCGAAATCTAATATTTTTACGACGGTTACATTGTATATTTCTCCAACGGTAGGTTTAAAAGTGATGTTATTAATTTTCTCAATTGCAGCATCAATTTTTTCTTGATTAACTCCCAAGATTTCTATCATACCCATTTCCCCTTCCTCTTCAATGACAATGGTGGTATCGGTTTCCTTTTGCATCTCTTGGATGACCTTGCCACCAGGTCCTATCACAGCGCCAATAAATTCTCCTGGAATAGTCAAATTGACCATCTTAGGGGCATGTGCCTTTACGCTTTCATTGGGTTGGGTAATGGTGTCGGTAATTTTTTCTAGTATGTGAAGGCGTCCCGCCCTTGCTTGTTGTAGTGCTTTTACCAAAATTTCATACGATAGCCCTTTGATCTTGATATCCATTTGACAAGCCGTAATCCCTTCACTGGTTCCAGTGACTTTAAAGTCCATATCACCCAAGTGATCCTCATCTCCTAAGATATCACTGAGTACGGCATATCGATCACCATCTGATATCAATCCCATGGCGATTCCAGAAACCGGTCTTTTGATTTTTATTCCTGCATCCATCAGGGCCATGGTTCCCGAACATACGGTGGCCATAGAACTGGATCCATTGGACTCCAAAACCTCACTTACCACACGGACAGTATAGGGGCAATCCTCGGGGATCATTCCTTTTAGTCCTCTTTGCGCCAAGTTTCCATGCCCTACTTCCCTTCTGGAAGTCCCTCTAAGCGGACGTGCTTCGCCAGTACAAAAAGGAGGGAAGTTATAATGAAGGTAGAAACGCTCCTCCCCTTCATAGGAGGGCATATCGATTTGGTTGGCTTCTCTTGAAGTTCCCAAAGTAACGGTTGCAAGTGCTTGGGTTTCTCCACGACTAAAAATCGACGATCCGTGGGTGGAAGGGAGGTAATCTACCTCGCACCATATGGGTCTGATTTCGTCGGTTTTTCTTCCATCCAATCTGACCCCTTCGCTGAGCACCAATTCTCTTACTGCTTCTTTTTGTGCTTTACTGAAGTATTTGCCGATAAGATCATTGAGTTCCTCCAATTCTTCCTCCGAAAAGGTGGCTTTGATCTCTTCCTTTAGTTCACTGAAAGCCAAACCGCGCTCTGCTTTGCCAGTTCCTTTTTTGGCAATGGCATAGCATTTGTCATAAGCCGCTTGGTGAATTTGTTTTTCAAGGGCTTCGTTTTCTTCTTCCTGTTCGTACTCTCTAACCTCTTTTTTACCAAATTCCTCTGCCAATTTTACTTGGGCTTTGATTTGATCTTTGATGGCTTCGTGAGCAAATTTAATGGCTTCCACCATTTCTTCCTCACTACATTCGTCCATCTCACCTTCTACCATCATGACGGAGTCGGCCGAAGCACCCACCACCATGTCGATATCTGATTCTTCAAGTTGGGTGCGGCTGGGGTTGATAATCAGCTTTCCATTTAGTCTGGCTACCCTAACCTCAGAGATGGGGCATTCGAATGGAAAATCACTCAATTGAATGGCTGCTGAAGCAGCCAAGCCTGCCAGTGCATCAGGCATGACATCTGCATCGTGTGACATTAACTGGATCATCACTTGAACTTCGTTGTGGTAGTCTTTTGGGAAAAGGGGTCTTAAAACGCGGTCAACCAGTCGCATGGTCAATATCTCACCATCACTGGGTCTTGCTTCCCTCTTGAAAAAACCACCGGGATATCTTCCCGCTGCGGCGAATTTTTCACGGTAGTCCACCGTGAGGGGTAAAAAATCTACTTGTCCGGATTGATAGTTGGAGACAACAGTACAAAGTAACATACAGTCTCCCATTCTAACCACTACAGACCCATGAGCTTGTTTGGCTAGTTTTCCCGTTTCTAATGTAATAGTTCTTCCGTCTTCAAGACGAATTTCTTGGGTAAATGTTTTTGGTATCATTTTTTCTAAGTTGGTTGTAAAAAATTTTGTGTTGTGTGTTGCAGCAACCAACGAAAAACTGAATCAGTAAATGGAAATGCTTTTGCAGAAATTGAAATTACTTTCTCAATCCCAGTTCTTTGACAATTGCACGATAGCGCTCAATGTCTTTTGCTTTCAAATAATCCAATAGATCACGGCGTTTTCCTACGAGTTTAACCAATGATCGCTCGGTGTTAAAGTCTTTTTTGTTCTTTTTTAGGTGGTTTGAAAGGTGATCGATTCTGTGAGAGAAAAGTGCGATTTGGCCCTCCGCAGAGCCAGTGTCTTTTTCGGATTTTCCATGTTTTTTGAAAATCCCTTCTTTAACTTCTTTGTTTAGGTACATGCCAATATTATTTCAATAATTTTTATGTAAAATGAGTGCAAATATAGGGGTTCTAACACAAAATCCCACCAAAATGATGGAATTAATCTCTGATGGGCTGATTGAGGATCAGATCCAGGTATAAATTGATTTTATATTTGAGTTGTTTTCTATGACAAATGAAGTCAAGAAACCCCTTTTCAAGGAGAAATTCGCTTTTTTGAAAACCCTCCGGTAGTTCTTGACCAGTAGTATCTTTGACCACCCGTGGACCGGCAAATGCAATCAAGGCACCAGGTTCTCCGATGTTGATGTCCCCCAGCATTGCAAAGGAGGCAGTCGTTCCGCCGGTGGTTGGATCTGTACAAAGAGAGATGTATGGTAGCTTGGCTTCGGCCAACTCAGATAGTTTGGCAGAGGTTTTGGCCATTTGCATTAATGAATTGGCGGATTCCATCATCCTAGCGCCACCAGATTTAGAAATAATTACCAAGGGTAAATGATGTTTAATGGCGTAATCTCCGGCTCTGGCAATTTTTTCTCCCACCACAGAACCCATCGATCCTCCGATAAAAGCAAAATCCATACAAGCAACTACCAATTCTTTTCCTTTCGATTTTCCGACGGCTGTTCTTATGGCATCATTCAAACTAGATTTTTTATAAGCTTCTTTTAGACGATCTGCGTATTTCTTGGAATCTTTAAAATTGAGAAAGTCTTTGGATCTCAATTTTTCATCCAATTCTTTATAATGGTTGTCATCGAATAAAATTTCAAAATATTCTTTACTACCTATGTGGACGTGGTAGTCATCCTCTGGTGAAACATAAAAGTTGGAGGCCAACTCTTGGGTTTCAACGATTTTCCCAGTTGGTGTTTTGTACCACAGTCCTTTAGGAATATCTTTTTTTTCTTCTGTTTTGGTTTGAATACCTTTTTCACTTCTCTTGAACCAGCTCATGGAGGTGTGGTTTTAATTTAGATAATAATTAACCGAGTGTATTGATATTGTTGAGATCTTTAAAAGCTTTTTTCAAACGGAATATGAAAGTTTTTTCCCCCTCTCGCAACCACTTTCTTGGGTCATAATATTTTTTATTTGGAGAATCGGCTCCCTCAGGATTTCCAATTTGTGTTCTTAAATAATCGATATTATTGGTCATGTAGTCTCTGATTCCCTCAGTAAAAGCAAACTGTAAATCGGTATCAATATTCATTTTGATGACTCCATAACCTATGGCCTCGGTGATTTCTTCCAAGGTGGAACCTGACCCTCCGTGGAAAACAAAATCTACCGTGTTTTCGGCAACGCCGAATTTCTGAGAAATATATTCTTGAGAGTTTTTTAAAATTTTGGGGGTGAGTTTAACATTTCCAGGCTTATAGACGCCGTGTACATTTCCAAAGGCTGCAGCTACAGTAAATCTGGAGCTTACTTTACTCAATTCTTCATAGGCATAAGCAACCTCTTCGGGCTGGGTGTAAAGTTTTGAGACATCGACGTCTGTATTGTCAACGCCATCTTCTTCCCCTCCAGTTACCCCCAATTCGATTTCGAGGGTCATTCCCATTTTGTCCATTCGTGTGAGGTAGGTTTTACAAATTTCTATGTTTTCCTCCAATGGTTCCTCAGAAAGGTCAAGCATGTGAGAGCTGTACAATGGTTTTCCTGTTTGTCTGAAAAAAACTTCTCCGGCGTCCAGCAAACCATCGATCCATGGCAGGAGGTTTTTGGCACAATGATCGGTATGTAAAATTACGGTTGCTCCATAATGTTTGGCCAGTTCGTGAACGTGTTTGGCACCAGAGATACCACCGGCTATGGCTGCTTTTTGATTTTCATTGGACAAGCCTTTTCCAGCCATAAACTGTGATCCCCCATTGGAGAACTGGATGATGACAGGACTGTTCAATTCAGCAGCAGTTTCTATCACTGAATTAATTGAATTACTTCCCACGACATTGACCGCCGGTAAAGCAAAAGAATTTTCTTTGGCGAACTGAAATAATTCCTGTACTTGACTTCCCGTAAGTACACCCTTGGTAAAATTTTGATTCATTTATTTTGGTTTATTGAGACAAAAGTATCAAACTTTTTGGGTTTAAAATGGATAATTTATACCAATGTTAAATACAGCATCTTTGATGGCATAGTCTGTTTGCCATCGAGAAGACAAGGGGAGTGAGGGATTGTAAGTTTTAAACCCTGTATCCAAGCGAAAAACAAAAAAGTCAAGATCATATCTTAAGCCAAAACCCGTACCGATTGCAATTTCATTGAGGTCTTGGAACCCATCAAAACGATATTTGGGATCATTGACATTATCGGATACATTCCAGATGTTTCCCGCATCGACGAAAAGCGCCCCGTTGATCTTTCCCACCAGTGGGAAACGATACTCCATATTGAAAGTGAGTTTGAAGTTGGCCTCATTAAACTCATTCAGGTTGACACTACTTCCAGGGCCCAATTGATAGGCGCGCCATCCACGGTTGTCATTTGATCCTCCTGAAAAATAGGATCGGGTGAAGGGAATACTGTTGGCATTTCCAAAGGGTATGGCAATTCCACCAAAAGCCCTCATGGCCAAAATCGTCTTGGAGGACAATTGCCAATGTTTAATGTAATTGATTTCTGTCTTGATATACTGTGATGGGGTTATCCCAGCAATTTCGTATTGGTTGTTTTGGTTTTTTTGGGCATTGGTGTTTTTGATGATTTCATTCAACAAAGTCCCGATCAAGTTGAGTTTCCATTGCAGTTGAAAAAAAGACTCATCCAATATGTTTTGTTGAGAATTGTAACCGATAGCAATCGATGAACCAAAGATGAGATTATTGGTGGTAAGCCTTGTTTGCCGTTCTTTGATCAAGTTGACGTCTTGAAATTCACTGTTTTGATCATTTAAGGTGGTTTGGTTATTGAGTACCTCAGTCATGAAATTATTCGCTCCTTCGGGAATTTTCAGGTTATTCTCTACATTTAAATTATCAATATTGGTATTGTACCTGCTAGCAATCTCATTGAGCTTCTCATAAGAATTTCGGTAAACATTAAAATAGTTATTGATGTTTTGGTTGTTGATGAACTCCAAGTCAATGATTTTCAAATTTATTTTAGCCATCTTGTTGGGCTGCCAGTTCAATTGATAACCGGCACCAAAGTATTGTTTGTCTAATCCGATGTTTTGTTGAAGGGTAGCACTAAAAGTGACATCGGTAGAAGGGTTGGCGGTTTTGGGGACGATGCGGTCAAAATTTATTGGAAACAAGATCCCCGGGAATCTAAATTTAATATCGGCTCCTAATTCATAGAGATTGAAGAGTTGTTGATCAATTGAAGCAATATCACTGGAAGAACCCAAGGTGTTTTTTACTCCAACCTCAAGAATTTCTGCCCCTCTAAAAATATTTCTGATACCAAAAGAGCTTCCGATCGAAAAACCAAAATCTTGAATGTTGGAATGGGAGAGGTCCAAATCAAAACCCATAGAAAAACGTTCCTTGGGGTTTAAAAATATGTTGGCGACCAAATCGGGGTCTTTTTCGTTGAGCAAGCCATAGGTGATACTGGGATATTTGAAATTTCTGAGGTTGGCGATGTAGCGATAAGTTTGGGTTCGCTCCAAATCGCTGTATGGTTTTCCTTTTTGAATCAGGATGACTTCCTCCAAGGCTTTGGGCTTGTATTTCAATTTCCCTTTAAAATAAAAGGTGTAATCTTTATAACTAAGACTATCGGTAAAACTGTTCAGCTGTCCTAACTGCCCAGGTGTATCAACATATATATTGATTTTGGAAACTGGATGGATGAGGTAGGGGATATTTCTTAGTGTGTCGTTTTGTCTTTTTTGAAGATTGGAGATTTCTATCACCACAGGAATTTTTGTGTCCACACCGCTGCTGTCTATAGCCGCTTGGTATTGAATGCTGTTTTGCTGAAAATTGTAGACACCGTTGTTCCTGAAATAATTGATGATCCTTGTTCGCTCTACCTCAAATCGATTAATTTCAAAAGGATCACCTTTTTTAATTATACTTTCACTTTTTGAAATTTCATAAAGGGAATCCAAAGCAGGAGAACTGATCTTTTTATTGATAGAATCAATGGTGTATTGTGCTCCTGTTTCGATTGCGTAGAACACACTTGCCTTGCGGTTGTCACTAAGTCTGTTTTTTGCAGTCACTTGGTTATCGAAATAGCCTTGGTTTTTATAAAACTGTTTCAACCGACCAATGCTTTTTTGGATTGAGCTGCTGTCCAAAAAAACAGGACTTTCTCCATTTTCCTGAAGCCATCGGTTAAAACCGGATTTGTATTTGCCCAATTCTTTGACTTGTTTGGGAGAAAGCCACTGATCCAAACGTTTTTTTCTTTTGGGTTTTCTATACAGCCAATCATTGAATACAGAGTCGGGATTGGATCCTGCTAAGTGGAAAAGGTTTCTCTTAAATGGAATCCCAAGGACTTTGGAATTGGGCTGATCCACCAGTAGGAATCTAACAGGGTCATTGATCAATTCTTGGTTGTTTTTTACAATGACATTTTTTTCCAGCAAGTAGTTATCCCCTGCAATTTTTTTTGTACTACTACAACCAATCAAGAATAATCCTAAGAGAAAGATTATCGCTAATTTTGATGCTGAAAAATGAGCCATGCGAGGAAAATTCATTAAAATTAAGCTTTTTGGATGTTAAGCAAAAATCGACAAAAACATATCCGTCAGTTATCCAAAAAAAAATACAGACAAGAGACCGGTCTGTTTGTCGCTGAAGGAGAAAAAATCATTTTGGAGTTATTAGATGCCGGCTGGAAGACGGATGAAATTTACGCTACCAACGATTTGAAAAAAATCCCTCACACAAGGGTAGATGCATTCGAAATGCGTAAAATTACCCATTTGTCGTCGGCCAGCCCGGTCTTGGCGGTTTTCCACATTCCAAAATACACCTCCGACCTTTGGACTAGAGGAGGGTTTTCCCTTGCCTTGGATGGCGTGTCAGATCCAGGTAATCTTGGAACGATCATACGATTGTGTGATTGGTTTGGCGTCAAAAATATTTTTTGTAGTCCCAATACTGTGGATTGTTACAATCCCAAAGTGATTCAATCCACAATGGGATCCATCGCTAGGGTGGCTTGCCAATATACCGACCTGCACCAATTGGTAGAGCATTATGGGGGAGAAATCTTTGCTGCTACCCTTGATGGAATATCGCACTACGGGCAATCTTTTCCAACCAATGGTCTCTTGATTATGGGAAGTGAATCCCATGGAATAGATGCTGATTTATTAAAAAAAATAAAAAATCACCTTACCATAGAGGGTCATTTCAATGGTCCAAAAGCTGAGAGTCTAAATGTAGGGACTGCTACAGCCATATTATTGAGTGAAATTTTTCGACCTGTATAAACAATTACTCAAACGTCAAGTTGATGGCAAAACCCCTGCTGACCATCTTGGTGATGGGTCCCGTCCATGGACTGGGTCCAGAATTATTAGGGTTGTCAGGGATAAGTTCATTTTGCATGGAGAAAATCCCACGAATGGAAGGGGAAAACTTAAAATAAAACAGATAGAAATCGAAGCCCAATCCTATTTCATAATTTATATTTTGGGGCTCTGTTCTAAATACATTACTGAAGTTGTCGTCAATGTTTTTGTGATTACTCGATAAGTTAAAATCTGTGGAAATACCAGCCAAAATAAAGGGCCTGAAGTTATTTATTCGAGCAGCACTGAATTTGAAGATCAACGGTAGGTGAATGTAGGTCGATTTTACTTCTCTCATCCGATCCGTTTCATTGGTCAATTGCCGACTTTCTGGATACATAAGATCCCTTTTGGAGTAATACAGACCGGGTTCTATCCTGATATTGATGAATTTGTTGACCCTTAAATCCCCAATCAAACCCACATTAAAACCTAAAGAGGGGGTTACGGCGATGTCGTCCGTTTGGGATTGATAATATTCCTTTTCATACAAAAATTTAAAATCATAGGAGTTGACCCCTACAAAATATCCGTAATGAAGAAAACGATCGTCGAAGTTTGGAAGATTGATAATGGTTTCCCTCACATGGGGGTATTGTGCACGAATCGGTTTACTTCCCATACAAAGAAGCAGGGCCATAAAAAGAAGTGTACTATACTGTCGGTTTATTTGCACGATAAATGGAGGCAACTCCCAAGGTTTGTGGAATGTCCTCTATTGCTATAAACCCATTTTTTTCTAAAATATTGTTGAAAGCTTCCCCGTGTGGAAAAGCACGTGCAGATTCTGATAGGTATTCGTAGGCGCTGCGGTCTTTTGAGAAGAGTTTTCCAATAACCGGCATAATTTTTTGGGTGTAAAAAAGGTAGCATTTTCGGAGTAGGAAATTTCTTGGTACGGCGGTTTCCAGAATGACCAGATCGCCTC
Organism: Flavobacteriaceae bacterium; assembly: GCA_965662705.1. Classification (GTDB taxonomy): domain Bacteria; phylum Bacteroidota; class Bacteroidia; order Flavobacteriales; family Flavobacteriaceae; genus UBA8316. The sequence goes on along the minus strand of CBFIIP010000084.1, from coordinate 7,383 downwards.
CGGGACGCAGTACCCTGCTGATCTCCGAAAGCCCTTGGTTTAAGTTTTCAAAATTTCTCACGCCAAAAGCTACAGTGACCGCATCAAAATGATTATTGGGGTAAGCAATATTTTCACTGTCCCCGATCTCCATTTTTATTTTTGTATCCCGCTTGCTGCTTTTTACCTTTTGTCGCCCGATGTCCAACATGCCCTCGGAAATATCAATGCCCACAATTTCGGAGGCTCCGGTTTGAACAAGCGCCAATGCCAAGTCCCCTGTTCCTGTAGCCACATCCAATATTTTTTTGGGCTTTTTCGCCACCAAAATTGCTACTACATTTTTCCTCCATTTGATATCAATACCTCCCGAAATGATCCGATTCATAAGATCGTAGCGTCGAGAGATTCCGTTGAACATCTGTCGGACTTGTGTTTTTTTCGAATCTTCTTTTTCTTGGTAGGGAACCACTTGTTTTTTGAGCATATACAAAGATATGATAAATGGTTACCACTATCATTTCAAAGAATTAAAAAAGGAGGCCCAATGGTTTTCTTATATTTGTATTAAGTTTTCGAACTTACAACATGAAAATAATCATCGCAGGAGCCGGAGAAGTGGGATTCCATTTGGCAAAACTGCTCTCCTATGAGTCTCTTGATATTACTCTGATCGACACCGATCGAGATCGGCTGAATTATGCCGAAGGGCACTTGGACATCAAAACCTTGAGGGGCAATGCCTCCTCCTTGGCGATCTTAAAAGAGTCCGATACTGCAGGTTCTGACTTATTTATTGCTGTGACTGCCTGGGAGTCGGTCAATATTACCATTTGTGCCCTTGCCAAACAATTGGGAGCCAAAAGAACCATAGCGCGAATTTCCAATACAGAGTTTACCCATACGGATGAATCCATAAGTTTTCAGGACATTGGTGTGGATGAATTAATTTCACCAGAGGAACTGGCTGCCAATGAAATTCAGCAGTTACTGGATCAATCGGCCTTTAGTAACAGCTATGAATTTGAGGAGGGGGCCTTAACCATGATTGGAACCCAATTGGGAGCAGATGTGCCATTTGTTGGAAAATCCGTAAAAGAGGCCGCCTCAATATTTCCCGATGTTCATTTTATGCCCATTGCGGTGCAACGTAAAGGCACACAGTTTACCCTTATTCCGAGGGGCGATACCCTATTTGAATCAGGCGATACAGTTTTCTTTATAACGCTTGCGGAGGGCGTTGAAGAAATACAAAAACTTTCGGGCAAGAGCAATAAGCCCATCAAAAATGTAATGATTCTGGGGGGAAGTAAAATAGGCATCAATACAGCGCGGGAACTTTGTGAAAAAAAATTCAGGGTCATATTGTTGGAGCAAAACAAGCTAAAAGCCATGGAAATTTCAGAGGAATTGCCCGATTTAATGGTCATACAAGGTGACGGGAGAAGCTCTGAGCTTTTGGAGGAAGAGTCCATTGAATCAATGGACGCATTCATCTCCGTTACTGAAAATTCGGAGACCAACATAATGTCCTGTTTGATGGCCAGTTCGAAGGGGGTAGAAAAAACCATTGCACTGGTTGAGAATATGGATTACTTTCACCTTTCACAAGCCATAGGTATCGATACACTTATCAATAAAAAATTACTGACTGCCAGTACCATCTTCCGATACATCAGAAGGGGAGAGGTGGTGGATATGACTACCCTAAATAACCTCAATGCGGAGATTTTGGAATTTGTTGTGAAACCGGATTCTAAAGTCGCTCATCACAAAATTAAAGACCTGGATTTTCCCCGCTTAGCAAATATTGGAGGGGTAATCCGTGAAGGAAAAGGGGTTATTGCCCTCGGTGATTATACTATAATGCCTGGTGACCGTGTGGTGGTTTGCGCCATGCCTCGTGCGATCAAACGGGTGGAAAGTTTGTTTTTATAGCGTTTTAAATGCCCAGATTTAATTTAAAAGTCATTCTTCACATCATAGGGGTATTATTGCTCTTTAATGGCTTACTCATGCTTTCGGCGGCATTGGTAAGTCGGTTGATGAATGACGGGGTAACTTTTGAGATCACCCTATCCTCCTTCCTTGTGATGATCTTGGGGGGATCTATGATGTTGGTTTCGAGAAATCATGAGGCTCAAATCCAAAAAAGAGAGGGTTATTTGATTGTAACCATAGGCTGGGTATTGATGACCATAACGGGTATGACCCCCTACTTTTTGACCCATTCGATTGAGGGATTGCCTTCTGTTTTTTTTGAAACCATGTCTGGCTATACAGCGACAGGTTCCACCATTTTGACCGATATAGAATCCCTACCGGCAGGAATCCTTTTTTGGCGGAGTATGACCCATTGGATTGGTGGTATGGGAATCATTGTTTTGGCCATTGCCATACTACCACTTTTGGGAATCGGAGGAATGCAGCTCTTTACTGCAGAGGCCCCAGGGCCTAACAGTGACAAATTGCACCCCAGAATTACTGATACTGCCAAAAGACTTTGGTTGATCTATGTTTCTTTCACCTTTATTGAAACTTTGTTACTAACGGTGGCGGGGATGTCTTTATTCGATGCGGTCAACCATGCGATGAGTACGATGGCCTCAGGTGGTTTTTCTACCAAAAATGCTAGTTTAGCCCATTGGAATCACCTCCCATGGATTCATTATATAATCATTGTGTTTATGTTTTTGGCGGGATCTAATTTTGTGCTGAGTTATTTTGCATTTACGGGCCAGTTTCAAAAGATTCTCAAAGACAATGAATTTTTGACTTTTGCCAACTTTATTTTTGTTTTCTCGATCATCGTGTTTATTGTTTTATTCACACAAGTGGATCTTGCCAATGACCCGTTTGAACATCCCGAAGTTTGGGGAAAGGCAGAAAGTAGTCTGAGGCATGCTTTTTTTCAGGTTTTGGCCATCATCACCACTACTGGATTTGTTACTGCTGATTATACTGCGTGGACGCCTTTTATGACCATCTTCTTTTTTGGATTGATGTTTCTGGGGGGCTCTGCGGGGAGTACCTCCGGAGGGATTAAAGTGGTGCGACATTTACTGATGATCAAAAGTGGATTTCTGGAGTTTAAAAAAGCTTTGCATCCCAATGCCATCATTCCCACCCGCTACAACGGAAAGGTGGTGGATCGTGAAATTATAGGAAATATCCTTGGCTTCTTTATCCTCTATATGATTTCATTTATCATTGGAAGTTTGGTTTTTGGATTGATGGGATTGGATTTCGAAAATGCAATTGGAGTGGCGGCATCTGCTTTGGGAAATGTCGGCCCTGCCATTGGAGATTTCGGCCCGACGGGTAATTACAGCCAATTGCCTTCTTTGGGTAAATATTGGTCTTCTTTTTTAATGTTACTGGGGCGTTTGGAGTTGTTTACGGTTTTGATCCTATTTACTCCATTTTTTTGGAAAAAAAATTAATACCCGTATTTGTCTTTCCACCTCGATTTTAGAAACTTCCGTATTTGATTTTCTTTGGTATTTTCTCCAGGCTCATAAAATCGGTAACCTGCTAAGTCCTCTGGCAAGAATTCCATCTCTACAAAACTATCTTCATGGTGGTGGGCGTATTGATAATCCTTGCCGTGATCCAATGCTTTCATCAGTTGAGTTGGGGCATTTCTTAGTGGGAGCGGAACGCTCAGGTCTCCAGTTGCTCTGACCTTATCTTGAGCTTTGTTAATAGCATAGTAGGCCGCGTTGCTCTTTTCTGAGGTAGCCAAGTAAAGTGCACATTGACTCAATGGAATCCTTGCCTCCGGGAATCCCAGTGCATTGACCGCCTGAAAAGTGCTGTTGGCCAAAACCAAAGCTGTGGGGTTGGCATTGCCAATGTCTTCTGCCGCAAGAATCAACATCCTCCTAGCAATAAATTTCACTTCCTCTCCTCCCTCAATCATTCGGGCCAGCCAATAAACGGCAGCGTTCGGGTCGCTCCCACGAATGGATTTGATAAAGGCAGATATGATGTCGTAGTGCAAATCTCCATTTTTATCAAACTGCGCCATTTGGGTTTGTACTCTTTCCAATACCATGGTATTGTCGATCCTGATAGGTTCCGAACAGCTATTGACGACCAATTCAAGAGCTGAAAGTAGTTTTCGGGCATCCCCGCCGGAGATTTTTAGAAGGGAGTCATCGTCCAGAATTTCAATTTTTTTGTTTTTTAGTTCAATGTCATTTTCTAAGGCATTGGAAATTAATTGTTGCAAGGCTTTCCGATCCAAGGGGTTGAGGACATATACTTGACATCTGGACAATAGGGCATTGATGATTTCAAAGCTTGGGTTTTCTGTAGTAGCACCAATCAGGGTAATGCTCCCTTTTTCTACCGCTCCAAGAAGCGAATCTTGTTGTGATTTACTGAACCTGTGGATTTCGTCTATAAAAAGCAGGGGGCTTTTTTTGGAAAATAAGCCACCATTTTGTTCTGCTTTTGTGAGTATTTCTCTGACTTCCTTTACACCGGAATTGATGGCAGAAAGTTGATAAAAGGGTCTTTCTTTTTCTTGTGCGAGTAATCTTGCAAGCGTTGTTTTACCGGTGCCTGGTGGCCCCCAAAGGATCATTGATGGTAAGTTACCACTTTTGAGTACCGGGGTCAGCCCTCCCTTGGGCCCGATCAGGTGTTCTTGCCCTACATATTCGTCGAGACTTTTGGGCCTCATTCTCTCGGCCAATGGGGTATTCATCCTTAAAATTTTATTTGTGGTAAAGCTGTCGCTGCACTTCATAGAGTATTACACCGCAGGCCACGCTCACATTAAGGGATTCCATTTGCTCGCTCATGGGAAGTTTTACCGCCTCATCGGCCATTTGGAGCAGTCCTTTTTGGATGCCCCTTTCTTCCGATCCCATTACCAGCGCCAAAGGGCCTTCAAAATCAATTGCATAGGCAGTTTTTGTTGCCTTTTCAGATACAGCAATGGTTTTTATATTGTGGGCCTGTAATAAAAAAAAGGCGTCTTTGAGGTGATTGACCTTGGCCAATGGGACAGAAAAAATCCCGCCTGCTGAGGTTTTTACGGTATCGGCATTGACTGGAGCGGAACCGGTTTGAGGTAAAATGATTCCACGAACCCCTACTGCGGCTGCGGTTCTCATAATGGCTCCGAGGTTTCGGGTGTCGGTGATTCCGTCTAAAAGTAAGTAAACGGACTTTTCATCGGTATTGTTTTCTACCAGTTCCTCAAAGGCAACAAAATTAATGGGAGCGATCCGAGCTACTGCACCTTGGTGGTTGTTTTGAGAAAATCTTTCCAAACGTTCTTGCGGAACATAGCTGTGTGAGATTCCTTTTTCATGGATTTTTTGCTCTAGGTGTTTAAACAAATGTCCTTGTTGTCCTTTTAGCAGCCATATTTTATCAATGCTCTTGTCTTGGGCAATGGCTTCCATGATGGCGCGTATGCCATAAATTTCCATCGGTGTTTTCATTACTGCAATTTAGAAATTACCGACCAGAAAAAGGGGTTTTTATTGGATTAACGATTTACGTTGACGTTATCGTCGATGAAATCGTTTGCGTCGATCTCTTTTTGCGGTATTTTAAGGAAAAACTTTTTGTCGTCAGGTTTTAGGTTGGCCGCACTTCCCACCCTGTGGTTTCCGGTTCGGGTGATTCCCCTTCGAAGTCGTTTGGCATCAAACCACTCCACCCCCATTTCTCCGTAAAGCTCTTTTCTTCGCTCCACCAAAATTTCCTCTATTAATGCATTTCCTGTATTTCCCGATGCTTGAGCGTTGGGATCGCGATTGCGCTGAAGTTGAAACAGTAAATCGGCAGCCTCACCCTCTCTTCCCAATCGGGCATGGGCTTCCATTTCAATTAACATCATTTCTGGAGATCGGATGATGGGGATGTCTGAACTAAAATCGAACCTGAATTTGGAAGAGGCCCTAGCATAATACTCATTACTATCCCCCACGTTGTAGAGGTCAAAAAAGGTGTTTCTGACATCAGTTTGACTGAAAAGAGAAACAAATTCCTTATTCCAAAAAGCCAATCCATAGCCGTCATTGACATTATCGGTAAATGCATGTGGGGCGATGTGAAAATAATTGGTTTGATCATCGCGTTGAGGCATGGCCCAAATCCACTCATTGGCATTCATGTCGTCAAAGCCCAAAGGGTATTCGCTGGGGCTGAGATTAAATCCTTGTTTTGCGATGGCCGCAGCCTCTCCGGCTTCCTGCCAATTGCCCATTACTTGATGTACCCTAGCCAGAATGGCATAGGCCACATTGCTATTAATATAAGACTTGTTTGTCCTGGTGGAGGGGGTGATTTGAATAGCCAGATAGAGGTCGGACAAAATAAAATCGTAAAGTTCACTCAAAGTAGACATGGGTTTTCCTTCCAAGGCAGGCGCTTCATAGATGGGCGGTGCGGGGAGGCTTGGGTCGTATGCATAGGTATGCTGGAATTCCATCGCCAGCTGGAAGTAATAAAAAGCTCGCATGGCATAGCCTTGTCCCAAAAATTCGTCCTTATCTGTATCTGACAAACTGCTGCTGTTTTTTACTCCATCGATAAACAGATTCAATTGATTGATCATGGAGTATGGAAATTCCCAACTGAAAATGGTTCTTGTGTAGGTGGGTTCTCGATTGTCGTTTTCGTAATCGAAAAGATACCACTGGTAACCCAAAACAAGATCGTTGCCTTTGACAACTCTTGCAAAATACATGGAATACAAGCCTCCTGAGTCGGTTCTTTCAAATATGTCCCTACTGACTCTCAAAATTCCGGACATAAAGGCTTTTACTCCATCGGAGGATTCAAATATTACAGCAGTATTGACAGATTCTGTCGGTTTGGGTTCATCCAAATATCCCTTTTCACAAGCTGTAAAGAGCAACTGACTGAGCAATAAAAGTAGTAAATGTCTTTTTTTCATTTTCAATGGTTTACAATTGAAGATTTACCCCGAGGGAAAATGTTTTCATCTGATGTGATCGGTAGTTGGTCAATCCAGAGAGTGCCTGTTCAGGGTCTATCCCTTTGTGGGACTGATAGGTGAAAATATTATCACCTTGTAAATACACCCTTAGCCCTTTGATTTGATATTTCTCCATCCACGGTTGATCCACGGTGTAGCCAATATTGAGTCCCCTCAGACGGATGTAATTGTTTCTGAACAAAAACCGAGAGGAAGTGGCGTTGAAATCGTTTTGACCGTTGAGGAAAAGGGGAACGTCAGTTCGGTCTCCTGGAGCTTGCCACCTTCGGGCTAGATCGGGATGCCCTGTTCTTCCAGGGGATTCGAATCCACTCATGAGTGATGCATACACCCTATCGTACACATAGGACCCAAAACTAAAGTTGACCAAAGCACTCAGATCAAAGTTTTTGTAGGAAACGTTGGCGTTGAACCCTCCA